>JAAYAB010000310.1 GCA_012719595.1 Bacillota bacterium | reverse complement strand
TCAAACCCTCATAGGTAGTGCTAGAACGCATCCGCCCCTATCTAGAAAACGGCTGGTTGAAATTGTTTCAAACCCTCATAGGTAGTGCTAGAACGAGGTTTGTGTTGGATAGCATTCTGGATATATCCGAGTTTCAAACCCTCATAGGTAGTGCTAGAACCCCACACAAGCAGCGGGTTTTGATCGACCTGTTGTCCGATCTGCCTACCACTATTCGGCACGTCTGTTCATTTCTCCTGCTTGACGGGCTTCGCTCGACCTGGCAGATGTCGTCGCACCCCCGGGTTTCTTGCACTACCGGCGACCGACGACAGCGCTCGATACTCCCATCGCTAGGAGGACACGGGAAGCTAGTCAGCCAGAAGGCTACCCCGCTCTTGAGGCTGATCACCCCGGGGGGGCAGCTCGTAGAGGTTACCACGGGCGACCCATAATCAGACTCAATGCCCCCAAGAACTGCGAGTCAGGTTCGCCGTTGCAAGAGAAACCGCCTCAGCTGTGTGAGCTGCGGCCCGGGCTACGGTTGGGGCTGGACTACTCGCAAGCCGTGAATAAGGCCTAGGGAACAACGGAGCTCGTAGAGATACGTTAGACTTCAGGGTCAGTGTTGAGGCGTACTGCTGCGTCAGTATCAACCGTCTGGCCGGGAAGGAGAAACTGCAACCGTATAGAATGCTATAATTATCCTAGGAAGTGTCTGTAAGGGATTCGCACTGAGCTAATCCCTCGCCTCCTGCGAGCTGGCGTCGTCCTGGGAGATGTGATTTGGGACCTCAGCATGTTGTGGTTACGGTGCTCGGCAAGGATGCGAGAGAGGCCACCTATCTGCATTGACGACAGGAGATCAACAGCGTGCCCTGCTTCCATGGCTCTCTTTTGCCTCCTACACGACACCGATAGATCAGATCTTGTTCAGGCACCATTACTTGGCGAGGCTAGAGACGACAGCTTTTCTATCCTTGACGCCCTACAGCACTCAGTTTAGGGTCATGCGCTGACGTTCCTAGCTGTGTACGCAAGAAGGTGTGGGCGCTCCCATGCCAAGCGTTGTAGCAATAGAGTGGCGCGAGACTGGCGGGTGTACCGACTCATTGGTACAGCCCGGCGTTCTCAGGAGGAGTGCTGGACATGGGGCGGGTCAACTCCATTCCGACCACGTAGGGCGAAGGACAGAATCGAGTTGACACCCGAGCCACGATTGCCATAAGGAACCGGGTATGGCGTCTAGAGGTTAGGACGACCTAGATAGTCCCTAGCCGTTCATTACCTCAGCTGCTGGCCTCTTCACCTTGGCATACAGCATGAGACCTCAGGACCGTGGCTGTGCTAGAGTATCAAGGTGAAGCATGAGACTTCGCATTTGTCTCGGTGACAAATCGCTAACCACAGAGCTGGAGAGGAACTACAACCACCTCCTTCAGTCGGCGATATACACTTCTTTACCTGGACCTGTCTCTTCGTTCTTCCATGATCATGGCTACCCCTACGAGAAGAGAACGTTCAAGATGATGACCTTTTCGCGCCTGCTGGGCTGCTGTGTGCGTGAAGGTAACACACTGAGGTTTCGCGGACCGATTAGGCTGGTGGTCTGTTCACCGTCCGAATGCTTCTGTAACTCGCTGGCAACGTCGCTTCTGCGCTTGGGCGTTCTTCGAATAGGAAAAGCAGAGATGCCAGTGTCAACCGTTGCTGTGGAGGCCATACCGGCTGATCAGGATTCTGTCGTGGTTCGCACCCTTTCCCCAGTTGTAGCCTATTCGACGCTGCTCCGTAGGGAAGGTGGCAAGTACACTTGCTACTTCGCACCGGGCGATCCTGAGTTCGAACGCATAGCGGCAGAAAACGCGGTTAAGAAGCTTATAGCGTTTAGGCGAGTTGATCAGAGCAACATTGCGAGCATGAGACAGCTTCGTATTTCAGTGATGGGAAGCCCAAAGATGGCGATATCGTATTTCAAGGGAACCCTGATTAAGGCATACGACGCCCGACTGGACATCAAGGGCGACCCATTGCTCATAAACGTAGTGCTAGAGGCAGGATTAGGGTCCAAGAACGCTCAGGGGTTCGGTTGCCTTGAGCCGACGCACAAGAGTGCTTAGTCGCGAGCCGAAATCAGATCGCCGCCTACACTACCCCTTGGGAGGAACTCGGGATGATCATTTCTGATTTGGTCCGCCTCGGGCGGGCGTATCTGAAATGTGGACAAGACCCAGCAGATGCCATCAGACAGGGAACTAGCATTGCAAACCCTAAGGCACGGAAGTTCTTCAGGAACGTGTTCGTAATTGCGATCCATGCTTCCGGGGATTCCTTCAAGATGGCCAGCCACGGGTGTCAGCGTTGGGGTGACACAGTGAGCACGCCAACCAAGCGAGGGGCGTTGCGAGAGGAGTTTGTTCCAGATTTTAGGCGTTCACTCGCGACTGCTGCGAAGATGGTGACAGGCGGAGGAAATCCGAGGGCGGTGGTCGGCAAGTGGCCCGTGCCCGCTTACCTGATGTATGCCAAGGATATTTACAGTATAAGGGAGTCAGAAGCGTACGCCGAGAAGTTCCTCGCCGATCGTTTGGCAGCGACTCTCGAAGTAAGCTTGCCACAGGCCGTTGTGAGACAAGCTGCTCAGACCCTGTCCGAGGAGGTCCGAATCGTCGACTTCGGCAGTGAAGGGGATCAGGCTGGCATAGTCCTCCTTGCGCTCGCTGATTCGAAGGGGCCCTATGGCCACGCGACCGATGGCAGCAGCAACAGCGATCAGGTCGTCTTCGGCTCGAGTAAACTGTATCCGAACCAATGTCTTGTAGCACGAATCTCCGAGATCGCCCGATTGGTTGCCGACACAAAGGTCTCGGAAGCAGCGAGCAAGGGTTCGAGCAGCGAGGGCCCATGCGGAGGCTGCGGCAGACGTTGCGCTCTGTCATCACCATACTCCAAGTCATGGCCCTGGCTTTCCTATACATGGAACTGTCCGCTCCCTGCGTCCATTTCTTCTGAGAAAGGCGATCCCGACTTGACGAGGGCTATTGCCGGGCTATGCGATGATTGCTTCCGATCTCTGCAGACTGGAGCAGCCATTGTACAGAGGCTGGAACGACCTATGTATAGCTTCTTGGTGAAGGACATCTTTTCATCGTATGAAAGCGCTGCCGTCCAAGATCAGAGAAGACAACAGAGAAGCTCGACAATCCGAATCACTGGGATGATGTTTGTACTGCCTATTCTCGACGCATGGATGGCCGATAGGTCCCGGTTGGATGTGTACGTCTCGGCGCTGAAAAGAATGCTCCAGCGCCAGGAGACCTTCTCTCAACGCGAACACATTGAGCACATCCTCGGGTTCGAATGCGCGCTTCCAGATGAGATATCAAGTGACCAGTATAGGTTGACGATAATCTACTATTCACGCAAGGCGGGAGACATTCATGCTAGGGCGCTGGTAGAGGACGTTCTTCCATCAGTGGCGAAGGCCGTGTCGAACCTCTTGCTTTCGTTGTCGGTAGTCTTCGCCGATCTGTCCGAGGCGCTTTTTGGTAAACGTCAGGACCAAGACTACGTTTTCGAGCGATCGAGCATGCGCTTCCTTCCGTACCTGCTTGCCCGAGCGTATGGTTCGTCCTATGTCTTCTCCTCAATGCAGACGGTTCTGACGGCCCAGCGGCTTGATTCGGGTAGGTTTGTGCACGGTTGCGCGTCCAGAATGAACGACATAATGGTGTCTGCCAGCAAAGAGAACAGTAGTCTGTTAGCACAGGAAGTCCGTTTCTATCTCTTTTTCCGTGAGTTCCTTCGCAGGTACAATACTCGAATCGCAGAGGGAGGCGGTAGTGGTATGCCGATAGAGAGCTGGGTCGAATTCGACGAGCGGTTGCGAAGCACCCCGCCGAGTGTGCTCAGGTGCGCTGACGTTGAGGAACTAGGTTACGCCATTGGACAGGCCATCAGGCTATTCGCCAACGCTTACTGGGCGTACATGAAGAACGAGCGTAAGAAGGGAGACGCCGACTTTATTCGAGACCGAGTGATGACCTTTGGAACGCGCCTCATCCCTGACACGATTTGGCGGCGAGGATTGGCTATGGTTGAGGACTATAGAGTCAGACTGCCGAGGATGAGCAAGTATGTTGCATCATCACTTAGGGAGCGGGTGGGCGCCCTGTTGGCAGAGTACTCCAGGATGCGCAACGAGGTTGACAGCAACAAGGATCTGATCATGGCAGCGTTTTGGTCCGGCTACGCGCTGGGGTCAAGGAGAAAAGAAGCGATTGAGGCTGATGCCGATTCGGTTGATGTTATGGCCGAGCTGTCTATCGAAGACCAGAAGGAGAGTGAATGAGAATGCCCAAGTGTCCAAGTGCTGAGATTGTCTTCCTGAAATGCGTAAAGGATGGAATACCCAACCGCGATCCGCTGAACGATAGCGATGCCCGGCGGATCTTTGGTGAATCGGATGGGAGGATCTCTCTGTCTGATGTCAGCATTAAGCGCGACGTAAGGGACTACGTGTTATCCAAGCACCCAGATGGCGGTCCTAATCGGAACCTGTTCGTGTACTGTCGGGAGGAGCGGGATCAACAGGGCAAACTCCTTACTAGGAAGGATTTGGTCGCGAGAGTGCTGGAT
Source organism: Bacillota bacterium (assembly GCA_012719595.1). Classification (GTDB taxonomy): domain Bacteria; phylum Bacillota; class DTU014; order DTU014; family DTU014; genus JAAYAB01. Next base: position 6,718 of record JAAYAB010000310.1, on the reverse strand, counting down.
GACGCCGGTTTGCCTCAGGACGATTTGCGATCTGGGCTCAGCAGAGCTTCGTTTGACTATCGAGCGTTCGGAGCGGTTTATAGCGTTACCGGTTTCAGCTTTCATCAGACCGGCCCCGTGCAGTTCGGATGGGCTCATTCGCTTCACCCGGTTGAGACGAAATATGTGCAGGGAACTGTTGTGATGCCGTCAGACGAAGACAGAACACAGGGTACCATCTGGTCTACCTACATACTCCCCTTTGCTGTCTTTGCGATGCCTGGTGTTGTAAACGCTACGCTGGCAGGACAGACCGGATTCACATCGGAAGACCTGGATCTGCTGCTAGAGGCGTTGTGGAATGGCACAAGCGTACGACAGGCACGAGGCAGAGGCATCCAGAAGCCGGTTCTTCTTGTGGTGGTGGAGTACTCTGATCCATTCAGCAGAATCGGGTTTCTTGAGGAGCGGGTAGCTATCGAGCCTGAGCGCGAGAAGTGGCTCAGTGATACCCCACCAACCCAGCTATCTGACGTCACGATAGACGTGACACTGTTGGAAGCGGTTTTGAAACAGGAGCAGGAAAGGGGTAGGGTAGCTAGGGTCAGGTATTGGGTCGGAGATGGCCTGAGAATGAAGGGGCAGATACCAGGAGTGAGAGGGGCGCTCTGGTAGATCGGGGGTGAATCCCATGCGAGCTGTAGCCTTTGACATCAGGGGACCAATGGCGCACTTTCGCAGACCTGACACAGCAGTAACCCACTGTAGCTACCCATTCATAACGCGTACTGCGCTCGGGGGGTTGGTATGTGCGATACTCGGGAGGCAGGAGTTACAGGGTGAACACTGGTTCGGGCTGAGGATCATGAAACCAGTGACCACATGTTTCCAAGAAATGTCGATGCTAGGCAAGGGTTGGCTGGGAGGCGGTTCGACCTTCAGTCGGCCGACGGCGATCGAGCTGATAGTGAATCCGCATTACCGCGTCTACTACTGTGGTGACGACGCAGATGAATTGGAGGCTAGGGTGCGGAATCAGCGCAGCGTCTACACAACATACCTAGGTAGTGCATCTTGTCTGACATTCCCGCACTTGATTGGGACAGAGGAGCTCCGCGATATGGAAGCTTCTGGCATAGTGACCACCTATGGAGTCGTGCCGTCCTTCGTAGTGGACGAACTCATCATAGAGCCCGGCGTCCAGTATGCTAGGTGCAATGGGGTCAGGTACAGACACGTCGCTGATCGGGTGTTTGAAGGGGTCATTGATTTCATATACGAGACATCAGGGCGGCCAATACGATTTCGACCGAAGAGCCCTCTCGACGAGAACTCAGGTATTCCGACTAAGCTAGTGAGCGGAGGTTCGGGTCCTCTGTGTCTGTGGTGATCCCCTTCTCGAAGTGCATCGCTCGGCCACGTACGGAGAGCAGTCCGCGTCAGAAGCTCTCCGTACATCTTCTCGAGGTAGCCCTGCGTTCCGGGTCGAAGAGTGGCTCGATATGTGAACGACTGCTCTATCTGGCAGGTCTTGTTCACGACGCGGGTAAGGCAACGTATGGATGGCAGAGATACATCGTACTCAAGGAAAAGGGCATGACCGCTCCCAGAGTTCCTCACTCTCACGTGGGCAGTTGCCTGTTTTTCTGGGCTGCGACCGAGTTGCTGAAAAAACAAGCGGTCAGTGTTGACGATCGGAGAGACATCGCCGAGCGGGTACTCTGGATCACGGTTGATATTGCCTCTCACCACGGGGTGTTAGATGACATACCTGATACCTATCCTCCTTGGGAGCCCGAGCTAGTAAGAGACCGCGGCGGGCGACTGCTTGCCGACACCGATCTCCAGGGCCTTCTCGAATTTGTTGACTGCGAGATGGGTGGCTTGGGCTTGAGTGCTGCTGGATTCGACAGGTGGTTTGGGGCTGATGGGGGCAGAGATTCGTGGGCAAGGACCGTCAGCAGAACGCTTGGCGCACTATCGGGGATCGGCGATCCGCCCTCTGCCTTGGCTGCTAGACTGCTGCGTCTTGACACTTCCAGACTTATTGAATCGGACCGGTTGAGCGCTTCGGGTGGACTTGCCATCTCTGAACCAGTCATTCTTGAGGCCGACGCCAGAGCGGCTGCGGACCGAATAACTCAATATTGCCTTAGGCGTCGCCGACAACTTCCAGCGAAGCCTTCTTCGAGCAAGAAACTGTTCAGGTGGAGGAATGAGCTTCAAAAGCACAGCCTGGAAGCCTATCTGGCTCAGCCGGATGCACCGATATATTCGCTTCAGTTGCCGACAGGATGTGGCAAGACTATCTGTTCGCTCAGGATAGCGTTGTCCGCAGTGCAGAGAGGTAAGTGCAAACGAATCATCTATGTGGCTCCGTACTTGTCCATCCTATCTCAAGCGACATCGGAGCTGCGTGCCTCTACAGGCATGTCTGGGATCATGCAACACGACTCCGTAACGAGGCTGGATGCTCTCATTCACGAGGCAACACACAAGGAGATTGATCACGTCGATAGCGATCAGGCGTACGATCTGCTCGCCCTTGAGTCATGGAATGCACCGATCGTCACAACGACGTTCAATCAGCTGTTTCGAGCTTTTTTCCCAAGAACGGCTCAGCAAGCGATGAGACTAAAGGCGCTCGAGGGTGCTTTCATCATTATGGACGAACTCCAGTCCGTCGATGCAGCGAAGTGGAAGCTGTTTCTCACGATGCTAGAAGCGCTTACGCACACCATGGACGCCCAGGCTCTCCTAGTAACAGCCACTCTTCCCGATACCGCCGGTGGCTTGTCGCGAGCGCCTGTGGAACTCGGAACCGCCTCTCCTCCGCTGTCCCGCTATGGAGCAGAGTGGGACAGCACGCCCGTTGGCTCACTGCAGACAGCACGGATTGCGCTCTCATACTTCCAAGAGGGCAGGTCCGTGGCGGTAATCTTGAATACGATACGTGATGCATGCGATGTCTACCGAAAGATCCTAAACGAATTGGGCATAGACTACACGGAGAGAGAGCCTGAAGGAGTAGTGGTGCTCTCAGGGTTGATGACTCCGATACACAAATCGACCAAGATCGAGCGCATTAAAGAGTCTATCAAGTCTCGGCCAATCCTTGTCATCTGCACTCAGGTCCTCGAGGCCGGAGTGGATCTGAGCTTTGACCTGATCGTGCGAGCGATTGCACCGCTTCCGTGCTTGATCCAGGCCGCAGGCAGAGTCAATCGTCACAATGAACGAAGCGGCGGCGTCCTGAGGATCATCAACTACGTCAGGGATGATGGAACTGACGGCAATCGCTACGTATACGATAGGGACGACCTTGATATAACTCGACGTATCCTGGATGAACATGGAGGTTGGAGAGAACCGGAATCGGCTGCCCTGTGCAGGCGGTTCTACGGCATGTCGTTCGAGAGAGCAAGGAGAGAGGCTCTTCTGCAATACCTTCAGCAGGCTAGATTAGGAGCCTGGAGTCTCTTAGGCGGCCTTGAGCCGTTCGGAGGGTGGATCCCTACCGTGCCAGTGTTCGTCGTTCCTCGTGAGTGCACGATTTCTGAGAAGATCCAGAGGGCAATGGAGTGTTTGGGAATAGACGGGCCCGAGCATCTTTGGAACATCTATACAAGCTCGGATCGGGCGAGAGGGATGTCTGTACCGCAGAGGAGGGCGCTGCTTGCGCTGCTGCAGTTCTTTACGGTACCTGTATCCCATACTCTCGCGTCTAGTGGGCATTTCTACGCGGTCAGCGGGAAGCCGTTTCTAAGGCTGACCAGCGAGACATCATATCGTGAGGACACGGGTTTGATGCATCTCGGAGTTAGTGATGACCTCGCCTCTCGTATGGGTTGAATTGACCGGACGATCAGCAGCTGAGGGGATCTGAAATGGACAATCCGGTGGATCGAAGCAACACGCTGAGCGTCAATGGCACAATGATATGGTACTACTACATCTGTCACAGGCAAGTGTGGCTGATCGCTCACCACATTACTCCTGACGAAGATGACTCCAATATCCGCTTGGGTAGGCACATCTCAGAACAGGCTTACCAGCGCGACAGGAAAGAGATCAACCTGGGACACGTTAAGCTGGACATTATTAGTAATGCCCGCGATGGGGGAGTCGTGGTCGCAGAAGTAAAGAAGAGCTCTAGATATCTTCAGAGCGCGAGAATGCAACTGCTCCTCTATCTTCAGGAGTTGGAATCGAAGGGAGTACCTGCGTCGGGAGAGCTGCGGATTCCGGAAGAACGGCGACGAATGCCTGTTCAACTCGGTCACGAGGAGAGAGAAGAACTAGACAGGGCTAAGAGGGATGTGTTGAGGATTGTGTACTTGCCACGTCCCCCCGAAGCCAAGAAGATCCAATGGTGCAAGAGCTGTGCATATCGCGAATTCTGTTGGGCCTAGACGAGTGTCCATCATGTGGTTGCCGGAGGTGATGAGGTGAGAAGGCCGTTCTATCTTTTCTCTGATGGGCAGATCGCTCGGAAAGACAATACTGTGGCGTTTGAGACAGACGACGGAAAGCGTTTCTTGCCGATTGAGCAGATAAGCGACCTTCACGTGTTTGGCGAGGTGAACACAAACAAGCGTTTTCTGGAACTGGTTTCTCGGAATGGCATCTTGCTTCATTTCTACAACTACCACGGTTACTACGTAGGAACGTATTACCCCAGAGAACACCTGAACTCCGGTTATATGGTCCTTCAGCAGGCTGCTGCATATTTGGACGAGGCTAGGCGAACAGATTTAGCGTCACGATTTGTACGCGGGTCTATCAAGAACATGATTAGGGTTCTCTCATACTACTCCCGACGTTGCATTGACGTTGGCGCCCAACTTGAGGTGTGCAACAACTCCTTGGAGCAGCTGGAGTCCCAGGATTCGGTCGCGAAGCTGCTGGCGCTGGAAGGTAATACAAGAGAAGCCTACTACCAGGCGTTCGATAAGATTCTTTCCAATCCAGAGTTCAGTTTTGAGAAGAGATCACGTCGGCCGCCTCGTAATCGCCTAAACACCCTGATCAGCTTCGGCAATTCCTTTCTCTACACAGCGGTCCTCAGTGAGCTATACAGAACTCGCCTGGACCCGAGAATCGGGTATCTGCATGCGACGAATTTCCGCAGGTTCTCGTTGAACCTAGATGTAGCCGAGGTGTTCAAGCCGATCATCGTTGACAGAGCGATATTTGACCTAGTCTCCCATCGAGTTATAGGGCCATCGAGTTTCGATCAAGACACTGAGGGCATCATGCTCAATGAGGGAGGACGAAAGAGCTTCATAGCTGAGCTTGACAAGCGGATGGGGACGGTGATCCAGGTTAGGTCGCTTGGCCGGAGTGTGTCCTACCGCCGCTTGACTAGACTTGAGCTTTACAAGATCGAGAAGCACCTCATGGACGAGAAAGAGTACGAGCCGTTTGTGGCCCGATGGTAGCACTTCTAAAGACCCGCCGCTACATCTGCGTGGGAAGGTGGGACATCAGTGTTTGCGATTGTCGTGTACGATGTCAGCCAAAGCCGGGTGGCGAAAGTGCTTAAGCACTGCCGTCGGTACCTTTACTGGGTTCAGAACTCGGTGTTTGAGGGGCAGATAACCTCTGCGCAGCTTCGAATCATGAAGGACGGGCTGCGCAAGATCATCGATCCCAGCGAGGATTCCGTGATCATCTACACTTTTCGAACAATGAAATACAGTTCTGTTGAGACACTTGGCGTCAAGAAGGGAGGAGAGGATTCGATCCTCTGAAGCTCTTGATCGGAAGACGCTATGGTCGTGAGTAGTGGAGTACGCCGAGACAGTTGCTGACCATTACTAGCTCGACCCATGAACGGCCGTTTCCCTTAGTGTGTTCCTGAACCCGACTTGCTGGCCAATGATATCGCGCGCTTTCTTTGGGTTTCCCATCGGTGAAAACGGCCCGCCGCCGAATCGGTGAATGACCCTATCTTGACAGGCGGACTCAGGAACCCGCAGGGCATTGGGCAGCTCTCTAGTAGATTACTTGTGGATTACTAGTGATTACTTGCTAGAGATCGTTGGCTTGAAGACATAGGCTCTAGAGGCCCTTTGCGTGTTTCGAGTCCCCTGCGCATCCCAACGTTTCCCGTGCTGCCTGGTGCAGTACAGGGAACTGCCTAAGGGTCTTCCGAGCTTCCCTGCCTTCAGCGCGGTTCATCTCACTGACATACTCAACGCCGACCACTCGCGTCATTTCGAGCCTCCTCGCATATCCAACTTGATACAGTCTTAGGATATGGAGGTCGTGCCCGGGGTGGCCAGACTCTTGGCGATCATTTGATCCGTGATGGTCAACCACTGTGGTAGTGAATCTGATTGCGTACGTTCTGGTTCCGGACTCTGCCAGAGGTCTCTTCTAATGATAAACCAATCCAACCAGGCGATGATGAGTCAAGCGCCGAGTCTAGCGTCGGCCTGCGGACATGGGTCGACCCAGCCACGCAGAGAAAACGCTAGTCCAGGCCGCCTATCTGGTCTAGAACGCTACTCGAGTCGGCCTCCTGACACTCGATTGACGGTAGTGGGTGTTGTCGTCGGTCGGCAGTAGTGCAGAAAACCCGGGGGTGCGACGACATCTATTGCATCATACAAAGTGCGCCGAGCAGGAGAAACGCAAGGATGTGGCGAATAATGGTGAGACGAGAGATCAAACCGCCAACTAAGGGTTGCTGCTTGTATGGGGGTTCTGACACTACCTATGAGGGTTTGAAACT
>JAAYAB010000219.1 GCA_012719595.1 Bacillota bacterium | reverse complement strand
TGCCTCGGCTCTTTGGAACTGACGGTATACGTGACATTGCGAATGGAAAGCTATCGCCTCTCTTAGCCTACAAGGCTGGCCGGGCAGGCGCCTATGTGCTGACCAGAGAGGCGGCCAAGGGCAAGCTGAGGGTAGTGGTCGGGAGAGACACCCGCATCTCCGGTGGCATGCTGCAGGACGCTCTGGTCGCCGGAATCAACTCGGCCGGAGTTGACGTCCTCGATGTCGGAGTGATGCCTACTCCTGCGATAGCTTACTTGACCCGAGCGCTTCATGCGGATGCGGGCGCAGTCGTGTCCGCGTCTCATAATCCGGTGGAGTACAACGGAATCAAGTTCTTCTCCGGCGACGGGTTCAAGCTCCCCGATGAGGTCGAGGAAGAGATCGAGAGCTTTCTTCTCGACTCAGACGGCCAACTCAACCTGTCTCCAGACGATGGGATCCCCTCTCCAATAGGCGGTGATGTCGGCAGGACGATTGAGGTGACCGACGCAGAGGACATCTACATCGACTACGTCAAGTCGACGGTCAACATGGACTTGTCGGGAGTCAAGATCCTGGTGGACTGTGCAAACGGTTCAGCCTACAGAACCACTCCTCGGACTCTGCGAGAGCTCGGAGCCGAGGTCGTCGAGATCAACACCCAGCCGGACGGGCTGAACATCAATGTCAACTGTGGGTCGACCCATCCCGAGAGAGCGTGCAAAGCTGTAGTCGAATGCGGTGCAGACTTCGGGTTTACCCATGACGGAGACGCAGACAGGGTGCTCGCAATAGATCGCACAGGAAAGATTGTAGATGGAGACAAGATGATGGCGATCTGCGGGATCCACATGATGAGGACCGGCCGGCTCGCCCAAGATACCGTTGTGGCCACGGTGTATTCGAACCTGGGCCTCAGCAAGGCCCTTGCCCGCCACGGCGGCAGAGTCATCATGACAAAGGCCGGCGACAGGTACGTCCTAGAAGAGATGATCAGGGGCCGCTACACGCTCGGCGGAGAGCAGTCCGGCCACCTCATATTCCTCGAGTACAACACGACGGGAGACGGACTGATAGCTGCCCTTCAGCTGCTGTCGGTGCTCCGTGCGACCGGTGGCACACTTGAGCAGTTGGCAGCTGAGGTTGAGACATACCCGCAGGTCTTGAAGGCTGTACGGGTAGCAAACAGGGAACGATACGAAGGCAATCAGCGCATAAAGGACGCCATCGCACAGCAGGAGGCGAGGCTCTGCGGCGATGGGAGAGTGTTCGTCAGGCCATCGGGGACGGAGCCTGTCATCAGAGTGATGACCGAGGGACCCGACCGTGAACTGATTGAGGATATTGCCGAGAAGATCTGCTCGGTGATTACAGAAGAGCTGTGCTAGTTGAGGGCAGCTCAGTTTGATGGCTTCGTCAGATGGCTTCGTCAGATGGCTCGGTCAAATGGCTCGGTCAGATGGGTTTGCGGATGGCCTTAGGCCTCGGTGTATCTTTAGGCCTCTGTGTGTTGTGAAGCCGCTGCCTCTCCGTGCGCTTCCATCAGGCGGACAAAGACCTCGACGAGCTGTGGATCGAAGTGGGTGCCCGCACACCTCACCAGCTCATCCAGAGCTGCACCGCAGCTTCTGGCAATGCTGTGGGGACGGTCGTTCGTGATCGCATCATAAGCGTCGACAACTGCCAGTATCCTGGCGATCAGGGGGATCTCATCGCCTTTGAGGCCCCTCGGATAACCCTCGCCATCCCATCTCTCATGGTGGTACAGAATAGCCTCGGCGATGTGTGCCAGATCTGCAGACGAGCTTGCGATTCTGTGGCCGATCTCGACATGGGTCTTCATTATGTCCCATTCGTCCTCTGTGAGCTCGCCGGGTTTGTTGAGGATGCTGTCCGGGATTCCAACCTTTCCGATGTCGTGCAGTGCGGCCAGGAGGGACAAGTCGTCGAGTTCCCGTGCTGACAGATTGACAGCCCTGCCGACCATCAAGGCGAGGTTCTCGAGCCTGGTTGCGTGCTCGTGGGTTTCGTGCGTCTTTGCGTTCAGAGTCTCCCTGAGCGAAGCTATCAGCGCGTTTCTATAGCTTGTCCTGTCGAGGAACTTCTGTCTGTACATCCAGCTCTCAGCCATGCTCATGATTTCATGAACACTCTGAGTGGGATCTGTCTTGGTGCCGTAGCCCAAGGCGATGCTCAGGCTGATCGGCCCCACCGAGTTCGCTTTGCAGGTCTGTACGATGCGATGACATATCTCGTGTGCTGTTTTCTCGCCCGTTCGGGGAAGGAGAATGGCAAATTCGTCTCCACCCCATCGTGCGAGGATGTCCTCTTTTCGGCACGCCTGTTGTATGGATCTGGCGACTTGAATCAGATGCTTGTTTCCTGCCTCACGACCGAGGGTGTCGTTGATCAGCCGCAGCCCGTTCACGTCGCTAATCACTATGCTGAGGGGAAGCTGCCGATCTGTGGCGAGGCGCGCCAGTTCTTCCACGAAGTATGCACGGTTGTACAGCCCCGTGAGCCGGTCGCTGAAGGTGAGGAACTTGATTTCCTCCTCCACTCGCCTGCGTTCGGTAATGTCGTGAGCGAAGGCAAGGTTGTATTCGAGGTCGCCGTATTTCAGGTAGTTTAGGTGAACCTCCACAGCAAAGCATCTTCCATCGCTTGCTAT
>JAAYAB010000218.1 GCA_012719595.1 Bacillota bacterium | reverse complement strand
GGAGGTCAGTCCCGCTCTCAATGCGAAGCGGCCGCTGCTCAGCTTTAGAGCTGACGCGGTCGCTTTTCCTATCAGCACCTGATCTGGAGTGTCCAGTGCATGAACCTCAACGGTCACTCTGTGTTCTGTACGAGACAACGCTCTTACCTCCTGGCTTCGCAGACACCAGGTACGCGGCGTACTCGAGAGGGCGCTCGACACTCTTCTCGGCTTCTTCATCCATGCGGAGAACCCTGAAAATGCTCCGACCCGGCCGGGGGTTTGCCTCAATCAACCGAACGCCTCCGTTCTTGTCGATCACGAAGTCGAGCCCCAACTCCCCGAGGCGTGGGTACCGCAAGGCCAGGGCTCTGGACACGACTAGGGCCGTCCGCATGAGTTCAGCATGCGTCCTCTCCGACGCAACGCCCGTCGTTCGCTCCATTTCCCGAAGGAGCGCCTCTAGTGTCACCGGCCGTCCACCGCGGTGGAGATTGCAGACGTCACTGCGGTCGACGGCCACTCTGGCCGCAGCTCCAGTCACCCGCCAAATGCCCCGCTCGTCCCTCTGAACCAGAGCACGCACGTCCGTCCTGCGTCCGTTCCAGATAACCGAGTCGACGGTCTGCTGAACTAGGTACCGGCGAGAGCCGATCGTCGACTTAAGCAGCTTAGCAAGGTCCTTCTCTCCGAGATCCGTACATTCTATGTGTCGCAGTCTATTGGTGAAACCCGACGCCCGGAACCTGTGGCTAAGTCTGCGGACTCTAAGAACGCCTCGGCCCTGGGTCCCGACGGCTGGCTTCACATAGGCATCGCCCCACTTCCGAAGCAGCCGAAACACAGTCCCCAGACTGTCGACTTCTTGTGTCTCCGGAAGACAGGATTTCGTCTCCGGTCTGGACTGAAGGTATCTGTGTATCACCAGCTTGTGCCCGATTACCGGGTTGAAGATGGGTATGCCGTTCGCAGCGAAAACGGCCCTCAAAGCTCTTGCAGACCGCCGGTCGGTGGCCTTTTCGAACACAGAACGGTCATAGACGACGTCTGGGAAAGGGGCGATCGACACGGGCCAGGATCCACCGGGTTTGCGCACGACCAGCCGGCGGCTGCTGATCAGCGGCTGCCCGATCGAGAAGGCATAGAGAGTGATGCCCATCCGTTCCGCCCTGGCGCAGAGGCGCTCGAAGAAGGTGTTCTGCTCGCCGTAGGGCGGCTTATCGCTGCGCTCGTCCGCGAACACTCCGATTACGAGCCGTCTCGAGCTCTCCTGGTTGGGCTTCACCTTCGGGCTGCTTCCGTTCGGCATTTCTGCTCCTCTCGACAACCGCCGGATGTGCGCGCACGACACCACCCGACCTGAGATCGGGTGGCGGCACCGCTTCGCTAACTCGGCAGCAACTGCCCAGGCCCGCCTCCGGTGCTCGGAGACGAAAGGGATTCGCTTCCGTGCGCCTGCACAACGACGGCGCTTCCACTAACTGTCAGAGTCACCCTGCTCGTAGTCCTCGTCGCTCACTTCGATCTCCTCATCGCCAAGATACTCATCTTCCGCAAAATCGTCACTCGTGTCGCCCTTGTCGTCACTGTCACACCTGCCCGGGTAGACCTTCACACAGAGCGCCGATTCGCCTATCACCTCCGCCCGCCATGTCCGTACACATGTCACCACTATGTCCTTTCCGTGGACTTCGGCCTTTACAACCCTGGGTCCGTAGGTGTTCCAGACCCTCACGTCGCTGACTCCCTGCGCCGAGCACTCATTCCTGCTCAGTCGAACCGTGTCCTCAAACTCAACTGGAACAGTTAGAAGAGCTGTTTCCTTGCAATCGTTGTAGGCGTACCAGATGTTCATTCCATAGGTGCCCTTGATCACAACGGCGCTGTCCACATAGTTAGCTCTATACTCGGTGTCAGTGATCTCAGTCCCCAAGATCTTCGTGGGAACGTGGTTGGGATGGAACGATCTGGCCTCGGTTACGCTCTCGTCCCCTTCTCCACAGACTGTCTTCACGAAGATCTCCCTGAATTCGAAGTACTGGGTCATTGCGAGCCACACCCCTTCGCATCCGAGTTACCCGGTTCCATCGGATCAATGCTACTTCACTATATGGGATATCGGACCAATGTGTGAAAGAGGAATATTGCCGAAGTAATGGGACGCAATCCGGCCCATAGCAGGCTGTACAACTAGTGCCCCTATCGCCGGGAATTTCGTGGAGGAAGAAGGAGTCGCTACACGAAGTCCAACCGGTAGCTAGCTGGCCTTTTGTCGCTCTGTTGCCGACAAAGGGCCGGCAAACCAGTATTGAGTTCTGCACCACGCAGCCGAAACGAAAGGAGCAGTCGCAGTATGAGTTGCACCAGTACACGCAGGCGGTTGGGTGCATTGGCCGCGCTATTCGCGCTTGTCTTGATCCTGGCCGCTGTCAGTCCGGGTCTGGCTACCTCGGACTCGCAGAAAGTGACCACCAGCTTTGAGTACGACGAAGACGGCTGGCGGATGACAGTCAACTTCTTCGGCAAGATCTACACGGTGGACTCGAAGGACCTCGAACCGGTTGAGGAACCTGGCGGAGAAGACCCGGGTGGAGAAGATCCCGGTGGCGAAGATCCAGGCGGAGAGGACCCAGGCAATGAGAACCCCGAACACTATGTGACAAGGAAGTCTGGAAAGCTGCTCCCAGGGACAGCCTACGAGACGACCTACTATGTGATAGAAAGCAACAAGCCCGGCCCGACGGTGTTCGTAGTCGGAGGCGTGCACGGCAATGAGCCCGCAGGGTATCTCGCCGCGGATCAGGTGGCAAACTACCGGATCTCCAGCGGAAAGCTCGTAGTGCTCCCGAGGGCGAACGTTCGAGCCATACAGCAGAACAGGCGGTACGCGAGTGGAGACCCCGACCTCAACCGGTCCTTCCCGCAGGCCGCCACAGAGACGCCTGACACTCCGCTCGCTACGGCTATTTGGGACTTGCTGAAAGCCCACAAGCCGAAGTTCGTCATTGATATGCACGAAGGCGTCGACTACTACAAGGCCGGCACCGGTTCAGTCGGACAGACAGTCATCTACCATCCGAACTCAGAGGCGCAGGCAACTGCTACGGCGATAGTCAACGCAATGAACGCGCAGATCCAGGAGTCAATACGCAAGTTCACCCTGCTTCGCTATCCAGTACAGGGCGGGCTGACGAGAGCGTCTGCAGACTACCTTGGCACATACTCGATGGAACTTGAGACATCTCAGAAGCAGACACTCAGCACCAGGATTGACCTGCAACTGAAGATGCTCGGCGTTGCGCTCGATAGATTTGGCATGACGCCTTCTGACGACATCCCGATTCTCGATGGGGATGAGTACAGCGGCCCTTGGCCTCGGAAGCTCGCAGAAGGCACCCCTTTTGAGACTCTGATGTACAAGATCGAGGGAAGCGAGCCCGGGCCTTCAGTCCTGGTCGTGGGCGGAGTCCGCGGAGCCGAGCCATCCGGCGTGCAGGTGGCGAACGAACTGTTGAACTACACCATTGAGCGCGGGACGCTGTACGTACTGCCTGAGGCCAACAAGCAGGCTGTCGCGGCCGGCAAGAAGTATACGGAGTCGGGAGACCTCAACAGGCAGTTCCCACAGAGCGCCGGAGCGCCCGCAACGAGTCCGCTGGCGCAGGCGATATATGACGCCGTTGACGACCTCAACATCGAATGGGTTATCGACCTCCATGAGGAGTCAGGGTACAGATCTACGAGCGCCTCTGCGGAAGGAAACAGCATCGTTTCGCATCCGCAGCCGGCTGCCGGCTATGTCGCACAGCTGCTGAGCCAGCTGTTGAACAAGGAGATAGCGTCCGCGTCGCAGAAATTCGTGCCGCTCGCATCGCCCGTAAAGACAGGCCTGGTCAGGTCGACTGCTGACACCCTTGGAACCAACAGCTTCTACGTGTCGACTTCGACAAGCGACTCACTGGCGACGCGAAAGGCCTATGCACGTCTGACTGTAGACTACCTGCTGGCCCACCTCGGGATGCGGGACATCCCTGCAGAGCAGATCACGCTCGCTCCTGGGACTGACTACGCGACGCCGATGACTGTCATCAGAAGCGCCGTTCCGGGGCCGACTCTGATGGTGGTCGGCGGAGTGAGAGGCAACGATCCGTCAGGCCCGGCCGCGGCCGACGTTGCTGCCACGTTTGACGTCGACGCCGGCACGCTGATCGTGCTCCCGAGGGCGAATGCGAAAGCGGTGAAGGCGGGCCTGGCCTATGTCAGCGCCGACGGAGACCTCAATAGGCAGTTCCCGGTCAGCTCGACTGACACGCCCAAGGGAGTGCTTGCCACGGCGATATTCGACGCTCTGAAGAAGCACAACGTCGACTGGCTGCTGGACATGCAGGAGGCCGCAGGATACCGCTCGACCACTGCTGGGTCGCTCGGCAACACATTGATACACGTTCCCGGCGACGTCACCACTCCGATGGTGAATTCGCTGGTCGCCAAGCTGAACACCGGACTCCCGCAAGGTCAGAGATTCGTCTCGCTTGCCGGCCCTGTAACGTCCGGACTAGTCCGATCGAGCCAGGACGTTCTCGGAATCAACTCGATCTACCTTTCGACCTCGACAAACGACAAGCTCGAGTCCAGGAAAGCGCTAAACCTGGCTGCGATCTCTCACATGATGGAATCACTCGGATTGACAGCCAAGTAAGGCAGCAGAGCATACCAGTCAACTGGGACTCAAACACTGCAGACGCCGGCGGGGCTCTGACGCCCGCCGGCGTCTGCCTTTCTCATACGTGAGTTTGTCGTATTGCCGCGTGCCGAGGGTCGGCATAGGCTAGTGTTGAGTGGCATTTGTCTGTGAAAGGTGTATCCAGCTCATGGCAACTCTGCTTCTCCACAGTGGTCAGCCCAGCGTGAAACTACTCAAGCAGGCCGCAGATCCATCCATTGTATTCTCACGTTCATATGTGCCAGGGAACTGGGACTGTGTCATCCGGTGGGGGAACGCCACCCCGACCGAAGCGAGATGCGTCGAACTGAACAACGCATCTGCGCTCAAGCGGCTGTACTCGCGCTCGCTGGCAGCGAACCTGCTGGCAGTGAACCGCATACCGTTTCAGACAGCGTCTTCGTCCGCTCAGACCGTGCAGCGGACCCCGGTCGTCTACCGGATCCACATTGCTGACATGAGTCCGATCTCAGTGAGTGCGGTGCTGAGAGGCAAATTCAGGACGATCACAGAATACACGTCGCCGCGCATCGAGAGGGCAATAAGGGTGGCGCGGCGGACTCTCTACTGCCTCGGACTCCACTTCGGCCGAGTCGACTTGGGAATCACGGAGACGAGAGCGCTCAAAGTGATAAGCGTCTCAGCTGCACCGCCGCTGACGCAGGCACTCGCGAAGTTGTACGCCCGCGCCCTCACCGCGATGACCAACCGGAGGCTCAGCACCAGATCGATAGATCCGGGCACGGTCGTCCTCGGCGCAGATCCTGAGTTCGTGATGTTCTCGCCTTCGCTCAAGCGCGTCGTGTTCGCTTCGGATTTCTTCAGCAAGGACGGTTTGGTAGGCTACGATAGCCAAAGCTACTACCGCGACCGGCGGAACCACCCGATCGCGGAGATCAGACCCAGGCCCAGCTCATCTCCTGCCCATGTGGTAAGTGAGATGAGAGAAGCCCTGCGGCTTGCCCTCCAGAAAACTGCGCGCGTGCACACCGTCTGGCTTGCCGGA
The DNA here is from genome assembly GCA_012719595.1 of Bacillota bacterium. GTDB lineage: Bacteria > Bacillota > DTU014 > DTU014 > DTU014 > JAAYAB01. Next base: position 6,286 of record JAAYAB010000218.1, on the reverse strand, counting down.
AGCCAGCCGCTCAGAAACTATACGACTGGAGGACACATCCACTTCACCGGAGTGCCGCTGTCGTACGAACTGGTGAGAGCCCTGGACAACTACCTGGCCATTCCGTGCATGCTCATTGAGAATTCGAAGCGGGCGGCGGGACGGCGGCCGCGGTACGGCTTCCTCGGGGACATAAGGACCAAGCCTCACGGAGGATTCGAATACAGAACGCCGGCCAGCTGGCTTGTCGCTCCCCACTTCGCCGAGGCGGTCCTGTATCTGGCCAAGCTGATAGCTGTGGAGCACAGAAGCTTGAGCGCAGACCTTCTCAGCTCTCCCGATGCGGCTGCGGACTTCTACAAGGCCAAGAAGGAGCGCTTCCGGCCGCACATCCCCAAACTCTGGGCAGACCTGGAACGCACCAGGTACTACGAAACGTGCAAGGAAAAGATACGCATCCTGAGGCGGTTGATCGACCACAGGAAAACCTGGCAAGACCGCACTGACATCAAGAAGAGATGGGGCCTGTGAGCGTCAGAGGCTCATGTCAGTACTTCACTCGCTTGCCCGTTGCGATGAAGATGGTCTGTTCAGCGATGTTGGTCGCGTGATCGCTTACCCTCTCGAGGTACTCCGCCACGCGCAGCAGAATCGGCGCTTGACGAATGACCCGCTCGCTGGGATCTCTCTTGAGGAGAGAGTTCAGCTCCTCTGCGATGTGCATGCACAGCTCGTCAGCCTCATCGTCCTTCTTGCAGACTGCTTCGGCGAGAGCCGAGTCGGTGTTCACAAACGCCTCGAGAGAAGTCCTCAGCATCACGAGGGAAATGCCTGCGAGCTTCGGAATGTGAATCAGCGGCTTGATGTACTCCTCATCCCTGAGTTCCAACGCGATCTCTGCGATATTGCAGGCGTAGTCGCCCACTCTCTCGAGATCGTTGGCTATCTTTACGAACGCGATTATCCTCCGCAGGTCGCTGCTGACGGGTGTCTCCAGACTGAGCAGGCCCATGACACCCTCTTCGATCACTATCTGCTGATTGTCTATCAAGTCATCAGAGTTGATGACCGCCCGCGCCTTGTCCGCATCGTGGCTCTTCAGGCTTTCCACAGCATCCCGGATCGTGCACTCGACAACCTCGCCCATCTTGAGAAGGCTTGCCTGAACGTGGTCAAACTCCTCAAGGAAACTCCTCTGCATTTGTACGGATTCACCCCCCCCTTACAACTCCGAAGGGTCGATGTCGGCAACGCTGTCGACGATCAGATCTGGCCTATAGGGAAACTGCGGCAGCATATCGAGGCTCGTCACCCCTGTGAGCACGAGACAGGTCTTCAGACCCGCCTCCATGCCGGCGACAATGTCCGTGTCCATCCTGTCGCCCACCATGACGGTGTTCTCCGAGTGATCGCCGATGGCCCTCAGCGCCATGCGCATCATCAGAGCGTTCGGCTTGCCTACGTAGTAAGGCCTGATTCCGAGAGCGCGTTCAATCGGCGCAGTCAGCGAGCCGCACGCCGGCACGTTGCCGCCTTCCGTAGGGCCGACGAGGTCGGGGTTCGTGGCTATGAACCGCGCGCCGCGTTCGATCGCCCGCACTGCCTTTACCACCAAATCGAAGTTGTACGATGAAGTCTCCCCTATCACAACGTAGTCGGGCGAATGCTCCGTGATCGAGTAGCCGACTTCATACAGCGCATTCGTCAGTCCTGCATCTCCTATGACGAACGCAGACCCATGAGGCTTCTGCCGCTGCAGAAAGCTCGCCGTGGCCATCCCAGAAGTGTAGAAATGGTCCTCGGGCACATCGATGCCCAGCTGGTCCAGTTTTCGCTTCAGGTCTCTCGGCGTGTGTCTCGAGTTGTTCGTGAGGAAGAGAAACCTGTGCCCGCCGCTTCGGAGTCTCTCGACGAACCGATCGGCTCCGGGGATCAACTGGTGCCCTCTGTAGATTACTCCATCCATGTCACAGATTATGCTCTTTGGCATGTACACCTCTCCCCGACTATTCCGTATGGACCGTCCTTCAGAACTGCGATCGACGGCTCGCAGCCCTTCAGCGAACGCAGCTCATCTGCCGCTGCCCAGATCGCAGCTTGAGCGACCTCTGGTAGGCTGCAGAGCGACTGCGTGTCGCATCCCCTCTCTCTGAGATACTCAAGGGCGGTCACGCCTGGGATTACACATTCGTCATCCGCCGACAGCCCCGCGGCTGCATAGATGAAGTGCCTCATGTCGAGCTTTTTGAACACTTTCGCCCACATCTGCACCTGCCACTGCTCAGGGATGAACGCCCAGTCTTCAGAAAAGATCAGCTTGATGAACCTTTCAGCTCCAAGAAGTTTGAGCAGATGAAGGACCGTCCTGTATTTGGCGCTGCCGAGCGGCGCCGGGTCTGTATGGTCTGCGATCATTATCAGGCGCGAGCAGGCATCGGCAAGGGCGGGAATGGCGACCACCGCAGCCTTGGCCGCCTGATAGTGGTTCACGCCTACGAAGCCCGCATGGGTAACGACCAGATCATACTGCCTTTCAATGGGTATGGATACATACCGGCTCAGGTGAAGGGCCGCGCTCTCGTGAGCTCTCCTGAGGTCGCCTGCGAATACGCCGGTCAGCTCCATGCGGCTGTTGAGAGTGACATTCACAATGAAGTCGACTCCGGCAGCTTCAGCGACCTCCAGCGATTCCTCGTGAACCGGATTCCCCTCCAATACCAGATCTCTCGCATTCGGAGACTCTAGCAATTCAGCGCCGTGGAACACATAGGTGCTGCTCTCGCTGATCAGCCCTGGACACACTGACTTCCGTCCTCCCGACACCCCGGCCATGAAATGGCTCTCAACGAGCCCCGTCAGGATCTTCAGATCCGCCTTCATGTAGAGCCTGTTGATGTAGACACAGCTTCCGCGGCTCGTTGTGCAGAGATAGACCAGGTCGTCGGCTCTGCAGTCGTGGTTCACCACTCTGATGCCGTTTTCGAAGATGCGCTGGTCCAGCATCTCCATGAGTTCTCGGGTGCAGAGGGCCCTGTGCGTACCTGTGGCGACCAGGACTACCAGGTTTGTCGTTTTCACTCCGTGGTCGAGCAGCGTGCTCACGACGGGCCAAAGGATCCCCTGCTCACCGGAGTACGGAACGGGACGGGTGTTGTCAGACACTACTACTACGGCGGTCGCATCGGGATTTGCTGCGACCGCTCTTCTGACGATGACCGAGAGCGGCTCCGAACCGATGGGATTGTTGAGCGCGCGATGGATGGCCGACTGAGGATCAGCCAGGGGTCCGGGCTCAGTCATCGACAAGACATCGGCGCCAGGCGGAACTGCTATCGTGACCTTTGATCTGCCGAGATCAAGCGTGACTTCACTCGCCGTGTGCGGCACTTCTTACCCTCCCTCGCTGCATTGTCCTGTCACATGTTCCTGATCAAGGAGAAGTCGCCCGTCTTCGCGGCTTGGAGGATCGGACCCATGAACTCATCGACCAGCGACGCGTTGAGTGACACCGGCATGTTCTTGAGCTTCATGTCGAGCTGGGGGTCTTTTGCAGCGCGCAGGGCCCGCTCGATGTGAGCATCAGTGAAGCCCGGCAGATCTGACAGTTTCGTGGGGAACCCTATGCTTCGATAGTGCGCGATCATCCCCCTGGCTACTGCCTCGCCGAGCTCGCGCGCTGAGAGGTCTGACAGGTCCTCAGCGATGTATCCGAGTCTCTGGTATACCTCGCCAACCTTGCGCAACCTGCTCTCAATGGCCGGAGCAAAGAACACTGTGTAGTAGGGGTTCATGATCGCAACGCCTCTCCCGTGGCTTGCGACGTCGACCAGAGAGAAGCTGGTCAGGTGCCCGCCGTTGGTGCCGCCGACCATTATTGAGTATCCGCCGAGGTCGGTGGCGAGTCCGAGCGCCTCGCGGGCCTCCATGTCGTTCGGGTCTGCGAGCGCGTCGCCGAGGTGCTTCACCGCGAGTTCGATCCCTGTCAGCGCAGCTTCCTCGACCTCGCCGAGTCTATCTGAGGGTATGCCGTAGTAGACCTCGAGGCAGTGTCCTATGCCGTCAAGCGCGCCGTCCATTGTCAGCGAGGCGGGCATCGAGACGGTCACCGAGTAGTCGAACACCGCTCGGTCTGGCACGATTGCGTCGTCCACTATCAGCTTCTTTTGACCGACCACGGGGTCAGTTATGTTCGAGTACTTAGTCAGGTGCGCGCCCGAGCTAGCTGCCGTCTGGACAGCAATCAGCGGCCTCAGTGTGCGGCCTGTGTCTGCCAGGGCCGCACTGACCTCTCCGGTTCCGAAGTAGGTGTCTATCTCAGGGCTGTAGCGTCCAAGCGCGGAGAGGGCGTTGGCAGCCTTCGCGGCGTCGATGGTGCTTCCACCGCCCACAGCCACGATCATATCGGGTTTGAAGTGGAGCAAATAGGTCTCTATGCGGTAAACATCTTCCCTCGGTGCGTTTGGAGCCGCATCCGGAACCAGAGTGGAAGGCACCATCGTCACGCCATGGCGAGCCAGAGAGGCCGTCACTGATCCCACGACGGCTCTGAGGTGCTCTCCCTTGTTGGCGATCACCAGTGCCGTGCTGCCGAGTTCAGCAGCAAACTCGCCGACCCTATCGATCACGCCGATTCCGAAGGCGTAATCGTCGCCCTTGAACCGGATCAGGCATTCCGCTGCCTTCGCCTTGAGATCCATAAGCTCGACCTCCTGACCTATCCCATGGTTTCACAAATCCAAGCATTTCTTGTACTGGTACCGTTCAACAGCAGCCGCTGTCAATCCTGCCCTCAACCCTCGACAGCCCTGAGACGGGAAGTCTGCCGCTGCTTCATAACGAGATTATAATAGATGCCTCGCGCCTTCAGCAACGACTCGTGGGTGCCCAGCTCCGCCAGGCGCCCTTTGTCTATGACCATGATCCGGTCCGCGTTGCGGAGCGTCGACAGTCTATGGGCGATCGCGAACGTGGTCCGGTTCTTTACCAGGCGCGCCAGCGCTTCCTGGATCTGTTGCTCGGTCTCCGTATCGACGGAAGATGTCGCCTCGTCCAATATCAGTATCCTGGGATCGTGCAGAAGCGCTCTCGCGATGGCTATCCGCTGGCGCTCCCCTCCCGAGAGACGCTGCCCCCTCTCGCCTACGAGCGTGTCATAGCCGTCTGTGAACCTCATGATGAAATCGTGAGCGTTTGCTATCTTAGCCGCCCGAATGACATCGTCCACCGAAGCCTCCGGCTTGGCGTACCGGATGTTCTCGAGGACGGTTCCGGAGAACAAGAAGGTTTCCTGGAGGACCACACCTATCTGGGAGCGCAGGTCCTTTTGGGAGATGTCTCTGATGTCAATGCCGTCTATCAGGATCCTGCCCTCATCGACATCGTACAGCCGCATGACGAGATTGATCAGCGTTGATTTGCCCGCGCCGGAATGGCCGACAATGCCGATCATCTCTCCAGGCTCGACTTCGAGGCTGACGTTCTCCAGAACAGGCTCGTGGCTGCGGTATCCAAACGTCACATCCTCAAAGGTCACCCTGCCGGCTATCCGGTGGTGAACCGGGTGCTCGCGGTCCTTGATGTCCGGTTCCTCATCGACGACCTCAAACACCCGCTCGGCGGAGGTCATAGCTTCTGCGAACCACCTCGGGATGAAGCTCATCCAGCGAAGTGGGCCGTACAGCATCCCCGCGTATTGACTGAACTGAAAGAGCTCGCCGACCTGCATCTCCTCACGAAGCACCAGGCCTCCGCCGTAGTACAGGACCAGGAAGTTCCCGAGACCGAGAATGAACCCCATCGCCGGGAATAGCGTATTCCAGGTTTTCTCGTTTCCTGCTGTGACAGTCGCCAGCTGCCGGCTGGCCTTTCTGAACCGTGCGACCTCGCGGTCCTCCTGCCCAAAGGCTTTCACTATCCTGATCCCGCTTAGGATGTCCTGCAGCAGCGAGTTGACAGCGTCGTGGAGGCGCCACTGGCGCCTGAAGACCAGCCTGATCCACTCCTGCATCAGCCTGACCGCAGCAAGTACGATTGGAGTCGGAAAGATCACGAGGAACGCGAGTCTCCAATCGCTCATGAACAGGATGACTGCGACGCCGATCAGCACGAGGGCCTGGTTCACGGCCATCGTCGACTGGCTTTCTATGAAGTGCTGCACTCGTTCAGTGTCGCCGGAAACCCGGTTCATCAGGTCGCCCGTTTTTCGCCTGTCGAGATAGGCCAGAGAGAGCATCTGTATCTTGCCGAACACCATCGCCCTTAGGTCTCTTGCCAGACGCCCTCCGGTCGTCACCATCAAGCGATTCCT
>JAAYAB010000029.1 GCA_012719595.1 Bacillota bacterium | reverse complement strand
TAGACCTTCGCTGAAGCTGGAACCGAAGGGAGAGGAAAGACTATGAACGGGACTTCCTCTGACGGCATGACTCCTCGGACTGCGAAAGATATGCCTGCTTCGCACGGAGGCACGACGTACGTCATGCAGCCTGGCGATACTCTGTATCTGGTTGCCAGGCGGTTTGGGATCAGGTTGAGCGACCTGATCTCCGCCAACCCACATGTCGAGGACCTGATCTCCGTCGATGCGGGAGTGTCGCTGGAGATACCCTCGGCTACGGATAAGGTGCGCCGCGACAAGTCGAAGGGCGTTCGATGCCTCATGATGCATCCCGGCAGGGCGGCACAGAAGGCTGATGGCGTGATCATACTCGACTACCGGAAGGACTGGATCGGTGTTTTGGCGCACGGTTTGCCGGCGCCTTCTCACTTCTCGGGCGAGGCATACAAGGTATGGATGCGCAACAGCGTCACCGGCGGGTATGATATCGCACTGCTGTACCCGACGCCGGGCGGGGCGTGGGCAGCCAGGATGGAAGCAAGATCGCCTCTAAACAATTATGACGGAGCGTTCGTGACTGCTGAGAGCCTGTACAACGACGAGAAGCCTGTAGGGCCTGTAGTGATCAGTGCGGGGTTTGGTCATGAGTAGCGCCTGCGCCTTCGCAGACTGTTGCGTGGCGACCCTCTGAGTGCGGGGTGGCGGAGCAACGATCGACGACCAGTGAACGCGGGACGGTTGGCGAGCACGGGCGGCTGGCGAACGCGGGGCGGGTGGCGAACGTGGGGCGGCTGGTGAAGGCGGAACGGCCGGCGAGCGCGGGGCTGCCGGCTAAGGCGCGACGGCCGGCTGTCGCGAGACGGCCACAGACACTGCATGGCCGAGTAACGGGGGATGGCCGGTTAGCAGGCGGCTGATTGACAGACGATGGCCGGCTAGCAGGCGGCTGATTGACAGGCGATGGCCGGTCGACAGGGGTTGCCGATGGACGCGGGACGGCCGATGGACAGGCCATGAGGCTTCTTGGAGGAGTCTAGGTGGACAACAATCGCAGAAACCGGCTCGGAATCATCAGCTTGTCCCCAACGCAGATCCTCGTCTTCGGCTATCTGATAGTCATAGTGCTTGGGTCCATCTTGCTGTCCGTTCCTGTCGCCGTGAAGGGCGGAAACCGCCTTGGATACTTGGACGCCCTCTTCACAGCGACTTCGGCTACATCGCTGACAGGGTTCGAGGTCGTAGACACAGGCGCTCGCTTCTCTCTGTTTGGCCAGCTTGTGATCTTGTGCATGATCCAGCTTGGCGGACTCGGCCTGATGACCGTAGGCACTCTGGTGTCCATGGCGCTTGGCCGCCGGATAGGTCTTCGGCATCGGATGATGATCCAGGAAGACCTGAAATACCTGACTCTCTCGGGACTTGTAAAGACGGCTTCCTCCATTGCCAAGGTCGCTCTTGCGATCGAGGGCGTTGGTGCGCTGCTTCTCTGGATCAGGTGGCGGGCGGACCTCGGAATCTGGCGGGGGCTCTACTTCGCTATCTTCCACTCGGTATCGGCCTTCTGCAACGCCGGGATGCATCTCTTCGGAGACAGCCTCAGATCATACGCAGGCGACGCGTACACCTGCCTGCTGATAGCCGCGCTTTTCATATTGGGTGGTCTTGGATTCGTAGTCTTGATGGAGCTCGCACGCGTGAGGCCCAGGCGCTATTCGTTTCATACCCGGCTCGTGCTGTATTCCAGCGGACTACTGTTAGCTGTGGCCGCTGTCTTTGTACTCGCTGCCGAGTATTCCAACCCGGCAACCCTCGGCGCCTTCAGCGGGGCAAGGAAAGCGCTTGCTGCGTTTTTCCAGGGTGCCACGCCTAGAACTGCTGGCTTCTACACGGTGTCCATCCCCGCTATGAGGCCCGTGACGCTGCTGTTTTTCATGGGGCTGATGTTTGTGGGGGCGTCTCCTGGTTCGACAGGTGGAGGAGTCAAGACTACTACCACGCTAGTGGTGCTTGCGACCCTTGTGTCTTTCGTCAAAGGCGACGAGGAGTCCGGTATGCTCTACCGAAGGTTTCCGAGAGGCATAGTGCAGCGGTCAATGGTGGTGGTTACGACAGGATTTCTGCTGGTTGCAGTCGCTTCGCTCATCTTGCTGAGCGTCGAGCCGTTTGAGCCTACGCGAGTGTTGTTTGAGGCTGTAGCGGCCTTTAGCACTGCCGGACTCTCGACCGGCATCACGCCGTCGCTGTCGCCCGTTGGCCGCATCGTCATCATGTTCACGATGTTTGCTGGCAGGGTCGGCCCGCTGACGATTGCAATGGCGATCGGACACAAGAGCCACCGCCCGAGCTTCCGGTACCCAGAAGGAAAGGTGATTATCGGCTAAGTGTCAGTTCGGTAGGTGCCGGGTAGATGCTGGTTTGATGCAGGATTGCCTGAGTAGGCCTAGGTACCTGAGTAGGGCTGGATGCCAAAGCAGGTTCAGGTACCTGAGTAGGGCTGGCTGCCAAAGCAGGTTCAGGTGCCTGAGTAGGGCTGGCTGCCTAAGTAGGTTCAGGTACCTGAGTAGGGCTGGGTACCTGAGTAGGCCCAGGTACCTGGGCAGGACTGGGTGCCTAAGCAGGGCCAGATCGTTGGAATAGCAGTGAGCGCCACTCGATTTCAGCGCAGTCACGAGTTCCCGTGCGACCGCGAGTTCGTGCGCGACCACGAGTTCGCGTACGACCACGAGTTCCCGTGCGACCACGAGTTCGTGCGCGACCACAAGTTGCTGGGCGACCACGAGTTCGTGCGCGATCACGAGTTGCTGGGCGACCACGAGTTCGTGCGCGATCACGAGTTGCTGGGCGACCGCGAGCTCCTGCGCGATCACAGGTTGCAGGGCGATCACGAGTTGCAGCGCGCTCGAGGACTCCACCGCGATCACGAGTGCGGCGCTTTCGCCGTGTAGTATAGGAGGACAAGCCCTTGGTCCACTACCTTCTTCCCGCGTACAACGAAGAGGAAAACATCGGACCCTTACTCACCAAGATATCAAGCGTGATGGACCAGACTGGCGACAAGTACGCGATCATAGTCGTGGATGATGGTAGCCAGGACAGGACTGTCGAGATCGTCCAGTCTGCGGCAGTGTCTATCCCCATTCATCTTGTCAGGCATTCTGGGAACAGGGGATTGCACGAATCTCTCCGCAATGGGATCAAGACGTTTCTCGACCTTTCGGAGGATTCGGATGACGTCTTGGTTGCAATGGATGCCGACAACACTCACGAGCCCTCGTCGTGTCCAGAGATGGTAAGGCTGATCAGCGAAGAGGGCTATGACGTGGTGATTGCCTCGAGGTACAGGCCGGGCAGTCAGGAGGTTGGCCTGTCTATCAGTAGGCTGGTCATGAGCAGAGCGGTCAATCTCATGCTCTCCGCGCTGTTCAGGATCGAGGGAGTCCGGGATTATACCTGCGGGTTTCGGGCGTACAGAAGGAAAGCTCTCGAGCGCGCGTGGAAGGCGTATGACAGTCGCTTCATTGAGTCCACCACATTCAGTGCGACAGCGGAGATCCTCCTCAAGATGGGGAAAATCGGGATCCGAGCGACTGAAGTGCCGTTCGTGCTGCGATACGACCAGAAGGGCGGTGCAAGCAAGATGAAAGTGCTGACCACCGTCCTTGACTACTTCAGGATGATGGGTCGAGTCCGAAGGGCGCCGGTGCAGATGGAGGCAGGTGAAAAAGAACGACCTTGACGACTGTGCCAGCGCCAGGGGCGCGGGTGCGGGCGGAGGCGGACGAGTGAGAGTGGCTCGGACCGGGGCGGACGAGTGAGAGTGGCTCGGACCGGGGCGGACGAGTGAGTGCGGCTCGGATCGGGGCGGTCGAGTGAGAGTGGCTCGGAGCGAGGTGGACGGATGAGTGTGGCTAGGATCGGAGCCTACGAGTGAGAGTGGCTCAGACCGGGGCGGACGAGTGAGTGCGGCTCGGACCGGGGCGGAAGAGTGAGAGTGGCTCGGACCGGGGCGGACGGGTGAGAGTGGCTCGGACCGGGGTGGACGAATGAGAGTGACTCGGATCGGGGCCGGAGAGTGCGAGTAGTCCGGATCGGGGCGGATGAGCAAAGGCGCTGCAGACGGAGGTAGGCGAATGAAGTCGGCCAGGAGGTTCCAGACGAAGACGGTTATCAGGTATGCTCTACTCACAGTGGGTGTTCTGGTCTTCTTGTACTTCATCGCAACGGTGGACGTTGCTCTCGTTCTGTCGAGCTTGCGAGGGGCCGGTTTGGGCTATATGGCAGGGGCGGTGGCGGCCTCCTTGCTGAACATCGGAGTCAAGGCACTGCGGTGGCAGTGGATGGTTTCACGGGTCAGCTCGGTTCGAATGTCGGTCGGCATTTCCGTCGGCTCAATCTACGCCGGCGTTGCATCTGCGAGTCTAGTGCCGGGAAAGGCGGTAGACTTCGCAAAGCCTCTGATCGCGAAGGGCTCCTACGACGTGCCGCTCACCAATTCCACCACTGCAATGCTGATCGAGAGGGTGGCGGATACTGTCGTTGTCGCGCTGATCTTCCTCGTCTCGGTTCCGTTCATTCCAGGCGTGAGGGGCACGATAGTGCAGAGTGTTCTCGTGCCCGTTGCTGGCGTGTTCACGTTGGTGGTCTTCCTTGGTCTGGTCTTCAGGCGCCAGGCGGAGCGCCTGCTAAAGGCTCTTGTGGCCTGGCTCCCGCCTGAGAAACGCGTATCCGCCACCCTCAGCCGGATCGTCGACGGGTCGATGAAGAGTCTGTCTGCATCGACGGACCGCACGGGACTGGCGCTTCTACTTATTCTCTCGCTGGCAGCAATGGTCCTTGAGGTAGTCCGGTTCTTTTTGGTTCTTCTTAGCTTGGGTGTTCACGTCAGCCTGCCCGCAGTTGGTTTGCTGTACACTGCATCAATTCTAGTGTCATTCGTTTCGTTCGTCCCGGGAGGAGTCGGCGTTACAGAAGCATTTCAATCGGCGTCACTTCAACTGCTGGTGGCTGCAGGACCAGCGAGAGAAGTGGCAAAAGGAGCTGTCCTGATCGACAGGGTAATCTCTTACTACCTCGTGGTCGCCATCGGAGCGATCCTGCTTATGTGGTATCAGAGGTCATATGCTGGTTCTGAGAAAGGCCCGGAGGGGAGTGTCTGATGTGAGTGCGTTGGCGGCGGTAACTCAATCAACCAGGGCGCGGATGCTCTGCCTTGTGATAGCAGTGGGAGTTGCGTCTGTGTTTCCGTTTCTGGGGTCTCCCAGCTTATGGGATTTCGATGAGGCGTTCTATGCCGAGATCTCCCGAAACATGGCCGAAGGGAAAGACTGGGTTGTGCCAGTCTTCAACGGGAGTGTCCGCTTCGACAAGCCACCTCTGCTCTACTGGTTGACGGCCTTGTGGTACAAAGCGTTCGGCCCGAGCGAGTTGGGCGTGAGGATCTTCCCCGCATGCTTTCTGGTAGCGACATGCGCAATGACGTTCTTGATCGGTGAACGCCTGTTCACTGCCAGAGTCGGACTTCTCTCAGGCGTAATACTCAGCACCAGCGCACTCACAATGATCCTCGGGAGAATGGGCCTCATGGACACGGGGCTCATGTTCTTCGTAGTTACGGCTGTGTATCTGCTGCTCACTGCTGGCGAGCGGGCTAGATTGGCAAGGTACATTGGATCAGGTGCGCTGATAGGCCTTGGCATGCTCATCAAAGGTCCGATTGCCGCCTTTCTCGCGCTTGTGTCTGCGCTCGGCGCACTAGGACCGGTCAGATTTTTCAGACGGTTACGTGAACCAGGACTATGGCTTACTGCATTGACCGGACTTGCCGTAGCAGCTCCATGGCATGTGCTGATGTGGCTGAGATTCGGTCGTGAGTTCTACGAGAGATACTTCGGGTTTCACCAAGTCTCTCTCCTAACCGATGAAATGCTAGGCCACGGCGGCCCGTTCTACTACTACGTCGTAGTCATCATCGTTGGCCTGCTGCCCTGGTCGTCAGTACTTGCTCGCATGCCATATGCGCTGAAGGATTTGATGGTCTCCAATGACACCGCCGGCAGACGAGAAGCAGTCAAGCGCCTACTCTGGTGGTTTGCGCCTGCCTTTGTGTTTTTCAGCCTGATCTCGACTAAGGCCCCGGCGTACGTACTCCCGGTTCTGCCTCCATTCTGCGTCCTGCTTGCCGCGACGTGGCTTTGGGGTGTTCCAGGGACGCGATCAGAATCCGAGGGGAAGTCCACAGAGACTGAGGCAGAATCCACCGACACGCAGGCGAAGTCCATGGAGACCGGGGCGGAACCCACGGGAACTCACGCGAAGTCCATGGAGACCGGGGCAGGACCCACGGGAGCTCACGCGAAGTCCATGGAGACTGGGGCAGGATCCACAAGAACTCAGGCGAAGTCGGCCGAAACCTCTGCGGACAGCGCAGTGGCGTCAGTCCGCCGAATCCTCTGCCGAATGGCGGCCTTGATTGCCCGAACGCCGCCGGCCGCAGTAACTGCGGTCGTCTCGCTCCTCGTCGTGATTGCTCTCATGCTCTTCAGAGATCAGGTTCCTGCCCGGTATGCATATGCGTTCTGGTTCTTGGCTGCGCCGTTCATTGCGACAGCCGCCGTTTCTGTTGGAGGCCTTCTCGTTGCGGTCAGGTCGCGGAGTCGCTTTGTCTACTTGTGGACTGCGGCGGTTTATGCAGGTGTGTTTGCAATCGCTATCGGATACATAGCAATGCCAGCTCTCGATGAGTTGAAGCCGAACAAGCCCCTGGCGGAGTTCGTGCGAGAAAGCCTCGATCAGGACGTAGCTGTCGGGTCAATGCTGAGCGGTCAGATCGACGCCAGCACTGTGTTCTACGTGCGTCACCACGTGACACTGCTGGATCACGCAAGCGAGGCTGCGCGGTTTCTTGTCGAACATGAAGAGGGATGCCTAATCTTGTGGGAACAGGATATCCCCGTGGTCGAGGGTCTTGTGGGCGGCAGACTCAACATACTGGCGTCTGCTCGCGGTGCCTCAGTAGTGACTGCGTCGCCCTCTCTCTATGGCGAGCTTCGTGTACTCAACGACTAACCTATCCATCTCGTCGGCGATCTCCAAGAGGTGGGGTCGCTCGAGCGGAGACCCGCGGTGTGCCGCCTCGAGCTCCTTGCGCACCTCTGCTATCCTTTGCTTGAGCTGCCTCGAACGGCCATCGTATGTATCGAGCGACTCGAGGTCTGTCAATCGGCCCATGTCTGTCCTCCTGCTAGGTCTCCGAACTCCTGATACTTCGCCCTGGAAGTACCAGTCTCCTCCGCATCTGCTGTCTCAAGATCTGTGCCAATGGACTTGTTCGGCGTCGAGGGTTTGACCTGCGTTGATGGGTTCCGCCGGGTCAGTGGACTTGATCGGCGTCAGTCGACCTAACCTGATTCGATTGATCCGGCCTGTACCAAGGGACCTTGCCGAAGTCAGCAGAGTTGCGCTCCTGCGCGAGAACGGTCCCGGGCCAACTGGTGATCTTGGCTGGAGACCGTTCTCGCATAGGCGAGTGCGTGGTGAATGAGTGAGCAGTCGCTATCTCCCGAACGCCGACGACTCACCATGATTTGCAATCATCTGATTGTCAGAGTGGACTCGACTAACGGACTGAAAGCGAGGTGGCAGATCACAGGGGGTGCCGTCGGGTCGAATCGCCCGGCCCTAGCTATAGTTAGGGAGTACTCCACCTTCATGTTACTTCAAATGAAGGACTGGGACAAGTAGGATTTGCCTAGAGGGACAAAAATCACCCTTCCTTGTGTCAACATCCATGTGGTTCCAGCCTGGAGAGTGAACCCTATGTCACGGTGGGAAGACGCCATCGGCCCCAAGATCAGAACGGCGAGGCTTCGAGCCAATATGTCCCAGGAGCGGCTTGCTGAGAAGGCAGGGCTTGCCGCCGGCTACATTTCTCAGATCGAAACCGGCCGCAAGACACCGTCGGCAAAGGCGATCTCGAGAATATCAGAGGCTCTTCAGATGGATATGGCTGAGTTCCTCCTGCGTGACAGAGAGATCTCCAGTGAGAGGGACGCTTGGATCTCACGAATCGTCAGACTGCTAGAGGCGCGATCGGAAGCCGACCTCAGGTTTGCCTACGACATCCTAGCCCGCATGTTCGAGCATTTCACCAGCTATGAAGGAGAATCGAGGGGTTTGTAGAAGAAGTCACTTGACGCCAGGGATCTGGAAAGTGCGGCGTCGCTGTTTTGGCGCGACTGCGTCCAGGCGATGAGCGTCTATGTAACTGAGATCTCTGAGTCCTTGTGTCGGAGACCTCTGACTTCAGCGTCGACTGGACGTCCGGGCCGGCTGGACTGCCGGGTCGACCGGACTCTCGGGCCGGCTGGACTTGGGGGTCGACCGGACTTTCGGGCCGGTTGGACTTGGGGGTCGACCGGACTTTCGGGCCGGTTGGACTTTTCGATCGACCGGGCTTCCGAATCGATCTGCCTTCAGCGTCGACTGGACTTCCGAATCGACTCGATGTCCGAGTCAACCAGGCTTCCGAGTCGATCGGGCTTTCGAGTCAACCGGACTTCCAGATCGGCCGGACTTCCGATTCCAGACAGTGGCGGTCAAGGAGGGCCTCGTGTGAGCGTCGGCGACAAGATTCTGATAGTCGATGATGAGCCGGACATCCCCAGGTTGCTTCGCTCGTACTTGCTGCGCGAGGGACTGGTTCCTCTCGTGGCTGAGACAGGCGCTGAAGCGATCAGAATGACGAGGGACGATAACCCCTCGCTCATCGTGCTGGACATCATGTTGCCTGATATCGATGGATTTGAGGTGTGCCGCAGGGTTCGGAGGTTCACTGACTGCCCGATCATATTTCTGACTGCTAGGACAGAAGAGGCGGACAAGGTCCTTGGCTTCGGTTTGGGCGGAGATGATTATGTCGTCAAGCCGTTCAGTCCGAGGGAGCTTGTGGAGCGCATTAAGGCGAACCTGCGGAGGTCAACGGCTGCGAGCAGGCGGGGCGGGGCTGACGATCAGGGCGACTATCGAGCAGGGCTAGAGCGGCACTTCGGGGACG
>JAAYAB010000217.1 GCA_012719595.1 Bacillota bacterium | reverse complement strand
TAGCCGGGGTGGCTGGGGTAGCAGGGCTGGCTGGAGTAGCCGGGCTGGCTGGAGTAGCCGGGCTGGCTGCCGACGGTGCACTGAAGCGAGCGGTCTTTGACGACTGCGTTCTTGATCTGGAATCCTATCAGCTGTCTGTCGGTGGCCAAGAGGTGCCAATGACGAGCAAGGAGTTCAGCCTGCTGAGGATGCTTGTGACGAACGCCAATCGGGTATTCACGAAAAAGCAGCTGTTCGAGGCAGTTTGGGAAGAGGAGTGGGTCGGAGGAGACAACACCCTAATGGTCCACATTCACCGTCTCAGACAGAAGATTGAGCAAGATCCATCAGCGCCTAAACGCATCGTAACCATCCGGGGTATTGGGTACAAGTTCGTGGGAGAGGTTGATTGGGTTGCCGTCTAGAACCAGGATTCTCCTGGGTCTCATAGGAGCCTTTCTCCTCATGCTGGCCGCGCTGTTTGTAGCAGTGTACCATGTCATCCCGTGGATGAGCATGAGGTACCCGGAGGTTTTCTTTGACCCCAAGACGGTCATGAGATCCGTCTTCCTGCTGGCAGTCGGCAGCGTTGCGATAGCCTTTGCACTTGCCTACCTGGTATGCCGCGTCTTTCTGATCTCGCCCCTTGAGCGACTCAGCGCCACGGTCCACAATCTCACCGGCAGAGACTACGGCTCACGAATGCACGTTCCCAGGAATGACGAGCTCGCCCAACTCGCAAATGCCCTTAATGACATGGTCACCCGCCTCAGCGACTACAGGCACTCTGAGCACACATTGGAAGTCTACCGAAGAGAGCTGATCGCAAGCGTGAGCCACGACCTGCGAACTCCGCTGGCGATGGCCAGGGGATACATCGAGGCTCTCAGAGATGGAGTGCTTCCAGAGGGAATGACCACAGATCAGTGCCTCGAGCTAGTCGAAGACAAAATCAACAGGCTGAGTGCGCTCATAGACGATCTCTTCCTGCTTTCGAGATGGGAGAGCAGGCGATACCCGATGAGCCCAGTCCTTGTCGAGTCCTCTGAGATGCTGAGGAACATCCTTGCCGGGCTCGTGCAGGACTGCGAGGTTAGAGGAGTCTCGCTTGAGGCCGACATTCCCGACGTCGCTCACAAGGTTTACGTCGACGTGTCTGCGATGGAGCGGGTCGTCGTGAACCTCATTACCAATGCACTGAGATATGTCTCAGAGGGCGACAAGATCATGGTTTCCCTGAAGAACCGGCTCGACGGAGTGGAGATTGTCGTGGAGGACACTGGACCCGGGATACCTGAGGACATCCTGAGCCACATTTTCGAGCGCTATTACTCGCACAAACCGAAGGAAGTGTCCACACACGCCGGGGTCAAGACGGCGTCTACGTCCAGGGGAGAGAAGACGTTGGACGGCAGCCTCGCCACGTACGGCACGGGTCTCGGCCTGGCCATAGTCAAGGAGATTGTGCAGGCTCACGGCGGGCAGGTGTATGCCGCCAACCGCCCGCTGGGAGGCAGCAGGTTCGTCATTGTGATACCTCGCCGCTTCAGGTCGTCGAGACTGGTGAAGGCCCGCGGAGGAGCGCAACATGGCACTGCTTCTTGACCTTGCCCTTCTTTCATATAGAGGGCTACTAAGGCGGCCGGTGGCATGTGTCTGCATGTTGGTGGCGGTGGCGCTGAGCTGCGTTGGCGCGACGGTCCTGATGGACGGGATCCATGCAGTTACGGGGCTGAGCGCCCCGGACGCCGATCCCCAGGACGACGCAGGGTTTCTTAGGCTGGGACGAGCGTGGCCAGGCATTGAACAGCCCGAGATGGTCAGCACCGGCCGATTGTCCCCGCTCATAGAGATGCTTCGGCACCTGGGTTGTTCTGTGTCGCCAGTGTTCATCTACGGGGAAGACAATGAGAAGCACGTTCAACACGGCCTGAGCGATTACTACATCCGCTCGGGGTTCATGGGTGTGGGCTCGGACTACGCTCGGATAATGGACTCTGTCCTGCAAGTCATCGACGGGCGCTTTTTCGATGAAGGCGAAGTCGACTCGTCGCTGAGGGTCGCAGTGCTCGGCACTTCGCTGGTGTCGCTGATGCACGAGCCCCAGGACTTTGCCCTGCCACGGCAGATCTCGATCGAAGGTATAAGCTATGAAGTGATCGGTGTCGTAGCAGAGGGATCCGGGCAGAGAAGCCGCTACGACGAGATGAGTGTGGCAGGAAGAATCATCCTGCCGTACACGACGTTAGCCGAGCACGCCGCGGCCTTGTTTGGGGACCGGCCAGCTCTTAGTGCTGTTGCGTACCGGCATCCCAGATCCGTCACCGGCGAGTTCGTCGACAGAGTCATCAACGAATGGCTCAGAGAAAATGATCTGCTTGAGGGCAGGTTCGTGTCTCACGTCACAAGTCTTTCCTTGACAGGGCCCGAAGGGGCCGCACGCAAGCAGGGCTCACCTTTATCAGCAGCAGTGTATGTCTGGATTGTCTTGTTCGCTGTTGTCTCGGGGGCTATCTTGGGCTACATTCGGATGGCCGATCGGGTCGGCGAACTTGCGCTCGCCCGAACCGTCGGCGCATCTCCGCTGCACCTTACGCTTCAGATCGGCATAGAGAGTCTGTTGCTAGCGTTCCTTGGCAGCACACTTGGTGTTCTGGTCTCTACCCTCGTCGCTCGACCTCTCCTAGTGAGCCTCGCAGGTCTAGACCTTGCTCCAGTGGGCGGGCTTCGCCTCTGGCTTCTGACCATGACACTTGCCTTTCTCTCCAGCTTCGCAGGTTCAGTGAGATTTGCTTTGTGGAAACGCATCCTATAGTGAGCGCTCCGTACTGTCGCTGTCGGCAGGCCCCGCCAGCGCTGTAGCCGGACTGGGCTGACTGCTGGGTGCGCCTGGGCACCTCTTTACTTTGCCACAGCGAGTGCGATGGAAAGAACGGACTCAGCTCCTATTAGCAGGGGCATCAGTAACTGGCAACATGACCCAGACCGTCGGTAATACGACAGAGACTTCTCCCGAGTGTCCCCCAGATCCACTAGAAAGCGTCAGGCATCTGGAGTAAATTGGCATGTATGTTTGACTCGGTCAGCGCGTTGGCTCGGTCCAAAGCCCCTACGTTCCTAGCCTCGAGAGGAGTGGTGGAAAGCAAGGTCACAGCTTCGCCTAGCAGGGGCGTCGGCGGCCGGCAACATGACCCAGACCGCCGGTTATACGACGTGGACTTCTCCCTAGTGTCCCCCAGGTCGACCAAAAACCGTCAGATAAATGGATAGAACTGGGATTCGTGTTCGGTTCGATCGGTGATTTCGCCTAAGTCAGAAGACTCTCTTGTTCAGCCCCATCGGTAGCAGTGGAAAGAAGGGACTCCGCCCTGAATATCAGGGCCATCAATAGTCGGTAACATGACCCAGATCGTCGGTGAGGCGACCGAGATCGTCGGTAAGGTGACCCAGGTCGTCGGTGAGGCGG
Source organism: Bacillota bacterium (assembly GCA_012719595.1). GTDB lineage: Bacteria > Bacillota > DTU014 > DTU014 > DTU014 > JAAYAB01. Next base: position 7,491 of record JAAYAB010000217.1, on the reverse strand, counting down.
TCCAGATCGTCGGTGAGGCGGTCCAGATCGTCGGTGAGGCGGTCCAGATCGTCGGTGAGGCGATCCAGATCGTCGGTGAGGCGATCCAGATCGTCAGCGAGGCGACCCGGACCGTCGGTGAGAGGGCCCGGGCCGTCGGTAGCGCCTTCCAGACTTCCCATGCACAACACCAAGATGGTTTCATCGAGGCATCGTCCTTGCGATTAAGGAACATTTAAGAGCCAGGTAAGGCCGTATTAATGTAAGGGTGTTACAATGATTGTTGGATCCTGCAAAAGGCGTTGACCTTTGGCCGCCCTGTGGGGACGGGCCGCTAACCTCGGCGAGAGGATCGTTTGATGGGCACGAGGTACTTGTCTGCAGCAAGTGCTACACAGCTCGCGGTGCTGACCGCGATGCTCGCCCTGTGTCTCAATTTGAGCACTGGGCTGTCGGAACACGAGACTCGGCTTTACCAGCTGTACGGTGACCGGGTCTTCAGTGTGCGCGCGGTTCTGGCAGATTCAGGATCGCTCTACAGATTCGATCAACACGACATGATGGTGCTCCAAGACGGCCTAAGAGATCAAGGGATTGCCGTTGCGGGGCTCAATTTGTCTTATATTGACGCTCGCGAGATCGAAGCTGCTGTCGACGGAGTAGCGACGCGCACTCACCAGGCGCCAACAAGAGTGGCGCTCGTAGATGCTAGTCCTCTCTACTTCGATATCGCAGGCCTGCCTTTAGGGCTGCACAGTCCAGGTTCAGCAGTGCTCACCCCCAGCGAGGACTATGCTCGCGGCCAGTATACATACACTCAAGCCGGTAGCGCCCAGCCATGCGTCATCAGCCGAGACCTAGCCTCAAGGCTTTTCCAGCGTGATTCGTCGGTAGGCCTCTCGCTGGTATTATCTGGAGGGAGACAGCTGGTTGTCGTAGATGAGGCCACGAACGAGTACCTTGTGCCCATAATCGAGGAACTAACTCCCGCCGGACTCGTCCATAGGCCTGAGCGGTTTGTGATTTACAGACCAGTATTGGATCAGACCGCTTCAGGGAGCTATGGATACCTCCTGTTCCAGATACAGGGGAATACCAGCTTGATTGACGCCATGAAGTCAGTGTCGCACTTCCTTACCTCCAGGTATCCAGAACTCCAGTCAGATGTGTATTCCGAATACGAGAGATTTGCGGAGCAATCGGCTCTGACGCGCTCTGCGTTGACGGTAGTGATTGCTGCGGCGTTCATTGGTTATGCGATCGCCGGCGCATGCATGTACGCAGAGGCGACGAGTGCTTTCTCTGCAGGTCGTGAGATGACCGTGAGAATGACGGTGGGAGCAGGCCCGCGGTCGATCGCTGCGTTGATCATCCGACGTGCTCTAACGAGAGGGGTTCTTGCTGGGTGCGCGGGATGTGTGCTATACCTTCTCGCTTCATGGGTAGGCGTGTCGATTCCCGAGCTTCCGCTTGAGGAAATCGGGATAAGGACCTTGCCGGCCATTGCAGGTGTGGCGGGAGCAGTACTGACTGCACTGGCGGCAGCGGTGAGTTCTATGGGGAAGGTGTCCGCTCTCGGACCGTCGGTCGGCTTCGGCCGACCGTATGCTGCGGGGATGTGAACCCAACGGGGCGGTGAGCGGTGTTCTAGCGGGGCCGGCAGTAGACTCTAGACTCTGTGTTTGCGAGGCTGTAACCCATGCAGATCGAGCTGGAGAATGTCTCAAAGCTCTACACCGGAGGATGGGTCAGTACGTGCGCACTTCGCGAGATCACGCTGGGCATTGCGAAGGGCGAGTTTGTGGCTGTCTCTGGCCCATCGGGTGCGGGCAAGTCGACACTTCTCAGAATCATTGGGTGCCTGGAGCAGCCGACCAGCGGTATGTACAGGTTCGACGGCAGGGAGGTACAGGACATCTCGAAGGCCGAACAGGCCAGGATTCGTGCAGAGAAGATCGGGTTTCTCTTCGAGCACCCGGACTTGATCGACGACCTGACCGTAGCCCAAAACGTCGAGATTCCGCTGATATATAGAGGAATTCCGAGCGTTCAACGAAAGGAGTTGGTGGAGCAGGCACTAGATCGAGTCGGCCTTCAGGATCGAGCCAGGCATTTGCCAGGATACTTGTCGATCGGACAGCAACAGAGGGTGGCTCTGGCCCGAGCTGTGGTTGGACTGCCCGAGCTGGTCATTGCTGACGAGCCGACCGGGCGCCTCGATACACGTTCAGGCAGCGAACTCATGGAAATGATCGTGCAGGTCAATCGCTCGGGCGCAACCGTGGTCATAGCCACTCACGATGCCGACCTCGCTGACATGGCGGAGCGGATCATTGACCTGGTAGACGGTAGGATAATGGCCTGAGCTGACCGTCGAGCATCTTCTCAACCAAGTGAACGAGCATCGGCACAACTAGATGGCCGAGCAATGGCATAAGTACATGTTAGGGCAATCGCATAGGCAGATAGCAGAGTAATGACATCAGGTGACCTGACTCAGAATCGAGACTAGCGAAAAGCCCATATCTCCAAACGGGAAAGGAGTCTGCGTTGCAATGAAGAGGTACGGAAAGAAGCATGTTCTGGTAGTTCTTGCACTGTCGGTCGTCTTAGTTATGGGTATGCACATCGTGGCCGCAGCCGAAGAGAGCGCGGCCTCGGAGCCTGCAGTCCTTGAGCTGACGCTGGAAGACGCGATTCGCCTTGCGGTCGAGAACGGCTCAACTGTGAAGACCGCGAAGCTTGACGAGAGGCTGGCGGAGATCGCTCTCCTGGAGCTTAAGGCACAGGGCGAGGAAAACGTGTCGGCTGAGACGATGGCAGCCAGGGAGAAGGCATACAAGGACGCTCAGGAAGCGGTCATAAACGCCATGAAGAGCACGGCCCTCTCAGTCGAAAAGAGCTACTACGCATTGCTGAAGGCACTTCAGCGAGTTGCTTCCGCAGAGAGGTCGCTTGAGGCGAAGGTGCGCCAGCTCGAGATAGTGAGCGTCAAGTTTGAGGCGGGCATCGAGGCCAAGAGCGCGCTTGACAGCGCTCAGGACGGTGTAAAGACTGCTGAGAAGCAGCTGGCCAACGCAGAGTTCTCTCTTGAGACTGAGCGAATCAGGTTCAACTCCGCTCTCGGACTGGATCCGGCGGTGAAGGTGGTTCTCGTCGACGAGTTCCCTTACAAGCCGGTTGAAGTCACTCTGGAAGAGAGCATCGCCTATGCATTGGAGAACAGGGACGACGTCAAGGCGAGAGTGCTTGCTCTGGAGGATGCCAAGAAATCGTTCGAGCGAACCCAGCAGATACCCGGCCACACCAAGATCGACGCAGAGAAAGCTAGCATCAACCTGGCCAAAGCAGAGATGCAGCTTGCATCGACTCTCACCAATGCGGTGGTAGCAGTGCGGGGCGCATACACGAGCCTGGTGTCCGCTGGCGACAACGTCGAGGCGGCTTTGGAGTCCCTCAGGAAGGCTGAGGAGGCGCTGGAGAAGACGAAGGCCAGATACGAAGCAGGTCTCGCCACTCTCAACCAGGTGAATGACGCAGAAGCTGCCGTCGTCGAGGCAGAGATCAAGCTGACTCAGTCGGTCTATGACTACAACACAGCCAACGCCGACTTCTGCCAGGCGATAGGTAAGGACTATGTCTCCATAGACGACCTGATCGAAGGCGAGGAGAAGTAGAGTGCTGAGCAGATACTGGGGATCTGCCGTTTGGCGCCGGCGGACTTCGGCGCTAGTCATGGTTTGTGCGATCGCGGTTTCTGCGATCATGGTGACAGGGCTTTTCTCGTCCGCATGTCTAGGTGCAGAAGAGATACCGGACGCGGGCGAGATAGCGATTGACTCGTTGACCTATGACGAGCTGGTTAAGCTCATCCTCACGGAGAGCAGCAGTGCGACTGCTGCGCGGCAGGATTACGAGCTGGCGCTGATGCGCAACGCGAACTCGGCAAAACTGTGGGACCCCGAGGTCAGCGTATCTGGAACTCTGGATAGGTACGAGGTCAAGTCAGGTGCCGCAAGCGGCACCCATTCCCAGTCAGTTGCACTGAATCTCAGCAACCAGGCACAGATACTGGGCGGGACTGCAACGCTGGAGGGGCGAAGCACGTATTCCCCCAGCTCACCTGACCCGAATCTGAGGAATCTGCTCTCCGTGTCGTTCAGCAGGTCGTTGACGACAGGCGGGATCGAGGCGCGCCTGGTGGAGCTCAAGCAAGAGCTGGCTGCACTGCAGGCTGACAAGACCTATCAAGATCAGTTGAACGACTTGTTGATCACGGGTATCTCGGGCCTTTCCACCGCAATCAAGGAGCGGAACGACCTGATCATCTCCGCCGCGAAGCTGGAGCAGGCGATGTTTAGCAAGACTGTTGCGGACGAGAAGTATGCCCGCGGCATGATCTCGGCCTCTGCGCTCGCTTCAGCTCAGGACGCTGTGAGGAGTGCATCCAAGGTGTTCTTCGACAAACTCACCAGCTACAGGGACAAGTTGTGGGAATTGTCCCGCAACGCAGGGTTGGAAGACATCACGGATGATCAGCTCGACGCCGCTGTGAGCCAGGTGAGGTTGGAGGTAGCGGAGTTCCTCGGTGCCTCGCTCCTCGATGGTGAGGAGGCAGTGGCTGCTGCACAAGGGCTGCTAGACTCATTGCGGAGCGCCGTCCTGTTGCCTGAGGCAGTCGTGAGGGACGTGGATGCTCTCTACGAGAGACTTGCGAGTGAATCCGCAGGCGGAGATCAGGCAGGCGGCGATGAGATAAGCGCAGATAAGATGGACGAGGATGGAATAGGCCGGGATGAGACAGGCCAGGACGAGATAGGCCTGGAGGACATCAGAAAGGTCCCGGCCACGCGGATCAGCGACCTGAGTTTCGAGATCGAGAGGTTGACTCTCGAGAAAAGCGAGAGGGACCTCGGCTGGAAGGTGAGCGCATCGGTCGGTGCGAGCTGGGCTGACTACAAAGACCCGTCACGAGGCGACGCAGGAGTACAGGCCTCAGCGGCGGTGACCTTCAGCAAGCAGCTGCTGGGAAGCACCAAAGAGGAGACTGCGAGCGAGCTTCAGGTGAAGAAGCAGCGGCTCGAAGGCGAATCCGAGGCCAAGCTGCACACCTTCGTCCGCCAGCTGAGCAATCTGAAGAAGACTGTAGCGGACAGGGAATACGCTTGCGAGGCGGCGCAAGAGTCCTTGAGTGATTCGTTGAAGCTATGGGAGCTCACTGTGAGCAACTACGCTGCGGGTTTGGCGACGAGTGCCGATGTGGTATCGGCGGCCGTATCGCTGCTTCAGGCGGAGTCGGCGTTGAGATCGTCACAGATTGACAGCGTATTGGCCAAGATGAGATTCATGAACGCAGTGGGCCAGTCACCTGCGACCGCATGGATAGAGGCCGAGTAGAGCGACCATCGACAGAGGCCGAGTAACGCGGTCATTGATGGGTCCGAATAACGTGACCACTGATGGGGGCCGAGTAACGTGACCATTGCTGAACAGCTTTCTGGCAGGCCTGTAGAAGCGCGAGAGCCCTTGATACACGTTGTGAATGTCTCGCGCACGTTCCATGTAGGCTCTCAAGAGGTTCGCGCTTTGAGAGGCATTAACCTGGACATATATCAGGGGCAGCTCGTCGCAATCAGAGGGCCTTCGGGCTCTGGGAAGACGACCCTGGTGAACATCATGGGTGGACTCGACAGGCCTACCAGCGGCCAGGTGTTCTACAAGGGGCACAACCTCGGCAAGCTTTCCGACCAGGCGCTGACCGATCTGCGCAGAAGAGAGATCGGCTTCGTGTTTCAGTCCTTCGCCCTGATCGAGGTCTTGACCGCGTATGAAAACGTGGAGCTGCCGCTTCGAATGGTCAAGATGAGCGCTTCTGAACGCAGCCGCCGAGTGCGGGAATGCCTCGAGTGGGTTGATCTGGGCAAGCGGACTCAGCACAGAGCGTATGAGTTGAGCGGAGGCGAACAACAGCGAGTGGGCATAGCGAGGGCGCTGGTGAACCAGCCATCGCTTATCCTCGCGGACGAGCCTACAGCTGAACTCAATCAGGAAACAGCTCAGAGGGTAATGGAGCTCTTCAGACGGATAGTCCGTGAGCAGAACCGGACTGTCTGCGTAGTCACACACGACCCAATGGTCTCCGAGTACGCGGATGTGACCTTTGAGATCGTTGACGGTCTCTTGGTGGGGAGAAATGGCGACGGAGTCTCGGCGCAACGAGGTGGCGCCGATGGCTCAGTCGGAGGAAATGGCGCCAATGGCTCGGCCGGGGGAAACGATTCTGATGGCTTGGCCGGAAGAAACGGCGCTGATGTCTTGGTGGGGGGAAGTGGCGCGGATGCGTAATCGTGTTGTACAGATCACCGTCCTGGCAGTATTGCTGCTGCTAATGCTGTTTGTGCAGGGGTGTCAGTTGCTGCCCAGGGAGGAAATAGAAGAAGCCCCTGCGCTTCTGCCTCCTCCTCAGGAGAGGAGAAACCTCGTGCAGGTGGTGCGCGGCTACATCTCCGAGGAGATGCGCAAGTCAGCACGTGCAGAGGCTGTGAAAGAGCAGTTTCTTGCCTTCACTCAGGCGGGGCGCGTGAAGGAGGTCCGTGTCGAGTACAACCAGTGGGTTGAAGAAGGCGAGATCCTTGCCATGCTCGAGACGGGTGACCTCGAGTACAACCTCAAGAGGGCTGAGCTCGACCTCGAATCCGCCCGCATCTCACTTGAAAAGACCAAGTTGGAAAAGCAGCTCGGTGGGAACATATCGGACCTCGATCTCAGGCAGCAGGAGATCAACTTCCAGAGGACTCTCCTGTCCTATGAGCGGATCAAAGAGCAGTACGAGGCTGCTACACTCAGAGCTCCGTTTGCCGGCCGCGTGACGACTGTGGCGGTCAAGCCTGGTGACCAGATACGTGAATACCAAGATCTGATCAAGATCTCCGACCCGTACAAGCTGGAGCTGGTCGTAGACGTCACAGTGTCGGACTTGGACAAGTTGCAGCCAGGGTTGCCGGTGAGACTGGAGTACACCCGAGGCAACTGGATCACAGGAAAGGTCGTCAAGGTTCCGAAGCGGGGCGACAAACTGCCCGACGGCGAGCAGGACAGACGTGTCATCATCGTGATGGACGACCCCAATGTGGAGTTCCAGTTCAGAGCGCTTCATTCAGTGGTTATTCTCGTGAGGGAGAATCCCGATGCCCTCAAGGTCAGCCGGTCGGCTATACGTGAGTACTTCGGGAGGATCTATGTTCGCAAGGTGGACGGAGACCTGACGACTGAGGTTGACGTGCAGACCGGAATTGAGAGCACCACTGAAGTCGAGATACTTGTGGGGTTGCAAGAAGGGGATTTGCTGGTCTCGAAGTAGCGAGGCTGACCGGCCTCGAGGAAGAGGACCGACTGGTCTCGAAGTAGGCCGATTGGCTGGTCTCGGGGCAGGGGGCTGGCGCTCCTGAAGGGAGGCAGGCCGGTCCCGAGGTTGCAGGGCAGGCGGGTCCCGAGGTTGCAGGGCAGGCGGGT
>JAAYAB010000216.1 GCA_012719595.1 Bacillota bacterium | reverse complement strand
CTGTGCGCGGCGGACGAGAACTCGTACGCTTTCGCTACACGGTTCACGTCTTCAGGCGGCAGGTATCTCTTGGCTTTTCGGAGCAACTCGTTGATGTCCATGGCCATCACCCTCTGACGGCTCTAGTCTGCAGCCGTCGCGCCCGCTGGTTCGATGTCCTTCGAGCCTGCTGATGCAATGTCGCACAAGATCATCTGAAGGTGCTGTCTCCCATTCCACTCGTTCATGGAAACCTCGCCCACCACGTCGACTGATTCGACACGCTCAGAGCGAATCTGATCCGCCAGGTCTCCAAACCCGAACGCTATCGCCTCCACTGGAGCCTCCATCCGGCCTAACACCAGCTTCAGGTGCCGCCCTCCTGTCCCGACAGTCCGGTATTCCAGGATCGGGAGGTCCCGCATCAGGAACAGCGGAGGAGGATTGGCTTCGCCAAATGGTTCCAGACTCTTCAACTGCTCGGCAAGCTCCATGTCCAGATCCGAGCAATGCAAGATCCCGTCTATGAAAATGCAGCGCTCAGGCCTGATTACGCCAAGCGCCTCTCGAGCGATGCTCTTGAGCTTGTCGGTGAGCTGCGGAATGCGGTCCCACTGCAAGGTGAGTCCGGCTGCCTGCTGATGTCCTCCGAACTCGCACAGAAGCTCCCTGCACTCCTCCAGAGCCCAGTGTATGTCAAATTCCGGAACGCTTCTAGCTGAACCACGGGCGTACTCGCCCTCGCGCGAAAGAACTAGAGCAGGTCTATAGTACATCTCTGCAAGCTTGGACGCAACTAGTCCGACCACTCCTGGGTGCCAGTCCTCCCCAGCAGCGACAATGATACTGTCGCTCAATCGTTCCGGAGGCGGAAGACTCGACAGTATGTCGTCCAGGATCTCCTGTTGGATCGACCTGCGGTCGCAGTTCATCGAATCGACCTGCTGCGCCTTCCATGCCGCGACTCTTCGATCTGATGAAAGCAGCAGTTCAAGAGCCAATTGGGAATCGCCCATGCGCCCGGCCGCATTCAGCCGCGGAGCCAGCCCGAACGTGACCTCTCGAACGCCGATACTCGCCTGGTCAATGCCGGCTATCCTGCACACCTCGGACAGGCCCTGGTTTCTCCCGCGCCTGATCTCTTCGATTCCGCATCGGGCGATCACGCGGTTCTCGTCAACCAGAGGAGCGACGTCAGCAATCGTTCCGAGTGCAGCCAGATCCAGGTAGCCAGGAAGATAAACCAAAGGATCCTGCCTTCTGCTGGCCGCTCTGATCACCGCTTCGACAGTCTTGAGTGCGACGCCTACGCCAGCCAGGTCTCTGAACGGATAGCCTGAGCCGTCCACCTTGGGATTGAGGATCGCCACTGCGTCTGGGAGTTCGTCCGGAGGCTCGTGATGGTCTGTTATGACGAAGTCCATGCCCAGACTGCGGCCGAAAGCGACTTCCTCGCGAGCAGATATTCCGCAATCCGCGGTTATCACCAGGTCACACCCTTGCTCAGCGATCGCGGCGAGAGCATCCTTGTTCAGTCCATACCCCTCTTCCAGCCTGTTGGGTATGTACGCCCTCACGCGGCCGCCGAGTCTGCTCAGGAACTTCACAAGCACGGCAGTTGCAGTGATCCCGTCGACGTCGTAATCGCCGTACACGACGATTCGCTGCTGCTCTCGAACGGCGCGAGCGATCCGCGAGACAGCCTGTTTCATCTCGACGAACAGATATGGATCGTGAAGGTGCTCGATGCTCGGATCGAGAAAGCGCCT
>JAAYAB010000308.1 GCA_012719595.1 Bacillota bacterium | reverse complement strand
TGACACTGCCATCTTGCCAGGATACGGGCAATGCCGGCAGGAAGTGCAGAGCAATATGGCTTTGCAGCAGGCATTCGGCGATTCCCGCAGTTGCACCAAGGTTCCCATCGATCTGGAACACCCCTCTGGCATTGAGCAGATTTCGAGCCGCAGATCTCGCCAGCATACCGTTGATGCACTTGTCTGTTTCCACACCATCCAGCAACCTTGCGTTCATATTGATGTGCCATGCCAACGGCCAGCCTGCCACCGCACCGCCATGCGCTGCCCTGATCTCCAGAGACTTCTTGACTGCCTCCATCAGTTCTGGCGTATCTCGCCAGTTGATGCTGCAGCCGGGATGACACGCGAACAGATGTGAAATGTGACTCATACCCGGAGTCAGCTCCGGATACTCTTGATCCCATTCGAGCAGCTGGCCTTTGGAGCCAATCTTGTCCTGCGGCAACCGCGATGCCATGTCTGCAAGTGTCTGTGAGAAGTCCAGGTCCACACCAAGCAGTTGTTGAATCTTGATCAAGGCAGTAAAGAACTCGCGCAGGATTTGGTTGTCCATCGCAGGTCCCACGCAAATCGGGGTATCGTAACCATCGGGCAGAATATAGCGGTTCTCCGGTGATACAGAAGGGCATGTGACTAGCTTGCCGTCAACCTCTATCAAGAAGTCTTGGTAGAACAGAGCCATATCGCGCAGGACTGGGTACATTCTCTTCAGGATACTCAGATCTTTGGTGTACAGATAGTGCTCCCACACGTGCAGACCTAACCAGGCGGATCCAGTCACCCAAGGCGTCGCCGCCATATACCAATCCTGAGGTGCGCAGTCGCCGTAGAAATCAGTGTTGTGGTGGCAGACCATGCCGCGCATACCGTACATGACACGGGCTGTCTCCCGACCTTTCTCATGCATTTTCTCCAGAAGCTCCATCAAGGGCATATGCAGCTCCGAGAGATTGGTCACTTCTACCGGCCAGTAGTTCATCTGGAGGTTGATGTTGATCGTGTATTTGCTGTCCCACATGGGCGTGAACTGATGGTTCCAGATGCCCTGCAGGTTCAGCGCAGAGCTGCCTTCCCTTCCGCCTGAAACGATCAAATAGCGGCCCAGCTGGAAATACAGTGCCGCCAATCCTGGGTCGACCTTCTCTGCTCGAACAGCTTCTATCCTCTTGTCAGTGTAGTCCGTCGATGAAGGCGCGAGCTCAAGCACACAGCGGTTCATCAGTGCGGAGAAGTCCTCGACATGCTCGTGCAGCAGTCTGTCATAGCCTTGGCCTTCTGCCGCATCCAGCCTCGCTGTCACCTCAGAAACCGGGTCTTGGACGCGATTCGAAGTGGACGATGCGATGTATAGGGTCACCTCGCTACAGTCTCTTACGACCAACTGCGAAACTGGATTCTCGACCACACCGTCGCATTCGACTCTGACCGCAGCCGCAAACTCCACACCGGCATCATTGCCCCGCATGAGCATAGTGCGGTCGTCGATATTGCGGATCAAATCCACTCTGGTTGCAGGCCAGCCGCCGGCAGCCACTCTGCGACCTGGCCTGCGATCATCCATGACAACAGCGTCCGAAGGGACAACACGGTTCAGGAACATGTCTAGATTGATTGCCCTCGAAGCATCGCAGGTATAGCGAATACACATCACCTGCGCCGGATGACTGACAAACGCCGTGCGCCGGTAGGACACTCCCGCTGCTTTGTGCCTTATGTCCAAGACGCCTGTCATCAGGTCAAGATCCATCTCGTACTCCTCTGCAGAG
>JAAYAB010000215.1 GCA_012719595.1 Bacillota bacterium | reverse complement strand
TTGACTATGTAGTCGTATATCTTGCGTGCGGCGAGGTAAGGATTTGTCTCATCGCCGACTATCCTGGCCGCCATCTCCCGGATCTCCGGAGTGATCTCAGTGTTGCCATAGGACCTCGTGTATTCCTGGTAGAGGGCAGACTCCTTGTCGTACTCGCCAACGTTGTCCGGGTCCACAGTAAACCTTTGCTCGTGGCGGGTAAAGGTGAACTTGATCTGGATGAACAGGTCCTCTGTCAGGTCCTCCATCGGGATCTCCATGTACACCAGACCGATGTCTTCGTCGATGCTTGGCGGCTGCTTGACCCACTTGTCTGGAACAATCGACTCTATCGTTACCTGGGTCTGTGGCCCGGTGATGATCGGAACGGGGAACCAAACGCGATAGGTGCCTTCCTGTCGCAGCTCGCTTCGCGGTATGGACACAGTGTGGATGCCGCGATAGGTGACAGGCTTCTGATACGGCTTCCAGAAATCCTCCGGCTCTTCGACGGCGATCTCGTTTATGCCGCGAACTACCTCACCGTAAAGCTGGTTGGACACATCATCAGCGTGCATGATCTCCATGTACCGGTACTTCAGGTTGGCTGCAGCGTCCCCCATGTAGTGTTCTTGACCATCCCAGAAGTAGTGCTGGATCTTCCCGCTTGCGATCCAGCCCTCGATCTGCTCCTTGGTGGCCACTGGAAAAGCCTGCTGGAGATGATCCTTGAGCAGTCCGTTGGTGAGAGGATACGTGAACTCGAAGAGAGCCAATCTCTGCAAGGCCTCGCTGCATAGGGCCGCGAGTTCCATGTTCCCCTCTTCCAGCAGCAGCGGGAGCGCTTGCCCGTAGAGGTCAGCCGCCTCGCCGAAGCTCCTTTGCTCCTCGAGGCCTTGAGCCTTCCGGTATAGGTCTTCGCCAGCTGTCAGATCGCTTCCGTCAACAGCCTTGGCCGTTACTCCGAACACATCGCACGGCACACCGATCAGCTCAATCAGGCTTCCAGCAGGGGCATAGACGTCACCGCTGTCCACGAGGCTGTCGTAGATGCCACCGCGCACGTCAAACACGATGACACGGCCCTTGTCCGGCACATCGAAGTGCAGGATAGCATCGAAGCCGACAGTCAGCCACTCGTTGAGGCCTTCGGTGCCGATGGTCACAGCGTTGGCTCCGGCGGCCATTGAGACGGCCAGCTCCATAGGCATATAGACTGCCCCGGACAACCACGCCCAGGTGGCGCCATCGCGCTCATACAGGACGAGCTCGGTGAGATCCCTCATGTACTTGATCGGCATACCGGCGTGGGTGGCAGACTTCACCAGTTTCACTCCACTGAAGTTTACGTATCCAGGCAAATCAGGGATCTGACTGGAGCTGATCACGTGAGTCTCGACGACCACGGCAGCTTCGAAGGCCTGAACATTCCGCCGCAGCCATATCCTGTTGTCTAGAGAGACGAGCAGGTTCAGGGGGTTAGCTGGAGGTGTGAGTTTCTGCGCTATAACGTAGTTGTCTATAGAGTGGTCCACCAGATAGACGTCCTCGCCTACGGCGGCGAAGTAGTACCTGCGGCTACCGGAGCAGAAGAACCCGTTGTTGTACACAGCGGAGATCATGACAGACTCGTTGCCGCCGTCGACACTGTACACGGTCAGCTCGCCTTTATCACTATCCAGGGCAACTCGAAGGAGCGAGGCGCTGTCGGCATAGTATCCAGAGTAGTCCATGATCTCCGGCGGTATAGGCTGCGGCTCTATTGGCATCTCGACTGCCTTCTCCTCCTGGGCAATGAGTCCCTTTTCGGCCAGGTATGCCGACAGAATGCGGAGAGCGATCGTGTTGGCGCCGAAGTTCGGACCGGAACCGATCACGGCCACACTGATCCCCTGAGACGGTATGGTATACAGCATCGAGGAGTAGTGACCTGTGCCGCCGCTCTTGCCGAAGAGATGCATGCTTTCAGTGTACGGCGTCAGGTCAGCGTAGTCCCAGCTAAGGCCAAAGGGAAAGCAGTCTCCGAGCAGTTTGCCCTCAAGCTCACTGGGCTGCCTCTTCAGCATCTCGATTCGTGACTCCTCCGACAGGAGCGACGAGCCCTCCGCGAACAAATCGGCGAACCGACACAGATCCTCGGCTGTTGATGACAGGCCACCTGAACCGAGCACAGACAGTACCTCCAAGGGCTCGCTCTTGCCATCAAGCCTGTAGTACTTCGCGGTAGCCATGGATTTCGGGATGCGGCCGACGCCGGGGCCAGTGTGGCTCATCGCCAACGGATCGAAGATTCTCTCGGCCAGGAAGTCAACATAGCTGTCACCGGACACACTCTCTACGATCATCTCCGCCAACGTGAACCCATCGTTACAGTAAACCGCGAGCTCCCCCGGCCGGTGTTTGAGTGTAGACTTGGACAGGGCTTCCAAGAGCTCGACAAATACGCTCTCGTTGTACTCGTAGCCGAAACAGTTCCAGAATATGGACCCCGGAAGACCCGATGTGTGGTTGAGGAGCATCCTCACAGTGATGTCCTTGTACCGCTCATCGGCCATTGTGAACTCAGGAAGATAGGTCGTCACCGGTGAGTCCAGATCAACCTTGCCCTCGTCCACTAGCATCATGATGGCCACGCCCACGAACATCTTGCTGACTGATCCAATGTTAAAGATGGTGTTCGTATCAACCGGGATGCCATTTTCGCGGTCGGCCATTCCAAAGCCCTCGGAGTAGACTATCTCGCCATGGTCCATAAGAGCAACGGTAGCGCTGCCTGCGGTTCCTGTGGTGATCGCTTTCCATATTTCGGTACGAGCGGTGGCTGCGGTCTTGGGAAACGCGTCACTTGCCGATCCAC
>JAAYAB010000214.1 GCA_012719595.1 Bacillota bacterium | reverse complement strand
TCCCTCCGGGCGTACCAGCAAACGACCCAGCTTTAGCTGGGTTTCTTCATGTCTCCGAGCCGATCCAGCTGTCGCGCAGACACAGAATCGTCGCTCACCATCGTCGTTGGATCCATTGTAAACACTCGCTCAATATTGATCACATCCTGTGTGATCTCGATGCGTTCGTCAGCCTCTTTCCACAGATCTGCGTGATACGCTCTCTCTGGACCGTGTATGAGCCTAACTAAGATTCCCTCATCTTAAGCAAACCTGACTGCAGCATAGGGTAGCTATGCCATTGTGGTCCAGACGATCAGCATCGTCCTTTTTTGGCATTCGTCGCTGGCAAGCAGAGGGCTTGTTCACGGATGTCGTGGGTCGTAGATCGCGGTTTGCCGACACAGTGGTGGTTCGCTTCTGAAGTACAAGCAAAGGCCCGCCTACAGGCGGGCCGAAGGAACCAGGTGACCTTCTCACAGCCAACATGTCCGAATAGTCTGAAACTACTCAGCTTTTCTTTTCCCTTTGCTTTTTTGGCTGTTGTAAACCTTCAGGAACTCCTGCTTCGGTATTCTCAACTGTTCCAAAATGGTGGTCGTCTGATCCACACGGTACTCAGTCACGTTAGTCTGAATCACCGTGATGTACGTCTCGCCGTGCAGAACTCGTTTGTAGACCCTATGGCTACCCTTGCCTCTCCCTGTGCTGATCACACCAAAATGCTTCTCGAGTATCTGTACAAGCTCTTTAGGCTCCAGCACAGGGAACTTGGGCACTAGCACGCCGCCTTCTGCTCAACAGGAAACTCCACGTACCCTAGTGAAAATTGCCTCGCGCTCCCGAATAACCCCTTCATCCAGTAACACAGGCGCAATACAGGGATAAGCAGCCTAGCTTTTATGTACTTCAACCATACCCTCAGTGATGATCCGCGACGCAGTAGCTTGTAGTTCTTTGTCCTACATGCATACACCATCAATGCTTCGATGGCTTCAGCCACATTCTTCCGCACCTCATCAACAGTAAGCCCAGACGACACGATTCCAGCCTCCAAGCAGTAACCAATATAGACGCCGTCCTTGAGTTCTGCGAAGCAATGGAACCTATAGGTGCGATAGATGCGCTTCTTCCTGCTCACGACATCACCCCCTCTTACCAGTGTGCCCACTATGCACTGTCAACACTCTTCGTTATTCGGAATATGCAATGCAGTTCCTTTAGTTCGGGGTCTTGACTGACAAGCACAATAGCGGCAACCCGGCGGCAATTGATGAGCGTGTTGCATGCACCGCCCTTTGCTTAGGAGGTTCTGTAAACTCTTGTAAATTCCTTCATCGCAATGGCTAGGCATCTTTCGCAAGAATTCCACTAGCAAGATGGTCCATCTGGACTCCCAGTCCCTCGCTTCGGGGTTTTTCGGCCTGAGTGAACCTCCGAGTGATCGGTATGCTTGATCAAGGTGGCAGCGCAGCAGGGTCGGTCGACGAGGGCGGAGCACATGGCTGCCAAGTCGCCCGTGAAGAGGAATGAAGTGCCTCCACAATCAAGTCCTCGACTCTCAGGCTTCGCGTCGCGGCGTTCCGGCCACTCAACCGGATGGAACTGCACCTCTTGATGTCCGGGTCACTTCGCCGGTCGGAACCTTGGCACTCGGGTATCCCAATGGTTTTCATAGGCCACGAGTGACGGGTGACTTGTGGTCGGCACGACTGGCATCAGAGCGCTCAGAGGAGTATTCTGGCAAGTGGAGAAGAACGGTCTGCGGAGTTCTCGAGTGCAGATGAGTTCCGGAGGTGAGAGAGATATGAAACGCCTCGAGGGCATGGTGGCCATAGTGACAGGCGCAAGCCGCGGCGGAGGACGTGGGATAGCCCTTGTCCTGGGAGAGGAAGGCGCAGTCGTGTACGTGACCGGCCGCAGTTCTCGCACGGCCCAGACGGGTTCCACAAGGCCGGACCTGCTCGGTACCTGCATCGAAGACACAGCGGAAATGGTGACCGCTAGGGGCGGCGTGGGTATCGCAATCCAGTGTGATCACACGATTGACTCCGATGTGGAGAAACTCTTCGACCGTGTTCGCCAGGAGCAGGGGAAGCTCGATCTCCTCGTCAACAATGTCTGGGGAGGCTACGAAAAGGACCCACAGCGGGATTTCGACAGTCCCTTCTGGGAGCAGCCAACCTGGCGCTGGGATGCTATGTTCACTTCCGGCGTTCGTGCCCACTACGTTGCCAGCCAGCACGCGGCCCGCATGATGATACCTAGGCGACGGGGCTTGATCATCAGCACGACTTTCTGGGACAGGGGCAAGTACTTCACACCACTGCCGTACTACCTATCGAAGCTCGCGATCAACCGGATGATGTATGCCATGTCACTGGAGCTCCGCGAGCACGGCGTCTCTACTGTGGCACTGTCGCCCGGATGGATGCGGACCGAAGCAGTC
>JAAYAB010000028.1 GCA_012719595.1 Bacillota bacterium | reverse complement strand
TTGCATGAACACTTGTGGTATCATGGGACTTAGTTAGGAGGTATGCATGACATGAGTTTCAGCCTGAAACCCGACTATGAAGAAAGCCGCAAGAGATATGAGGCCTTCTGGCATCAAGAGATCATTGACAGACCTCCAGTGACCATCGAGCTGAGAGTGAGCAATCCCAAGCCGGTTCCCCAGAAGCACTATGAAACCGATGAAGAGCGCTGGCTCGACGTTGACTTCAGAGCCGAGCAGCTCGCTGTGCAGACAGCCAACTTCGAATACTACGCAGACGCTCTGCCGGTGGTCTGGCCCAATCTTGGCCCTGAGATATTCAGTGCGTGGTGCGGGTGCTCATACAGGTTCGGCGCGGATACAACCTGGAGCGAGCCCTGCATAGAGGATTGGGAGACGGACGCGCAGCGAGCAGTTTTCGATCCGGAGCACCCGCTGTTCAAGACGACTGTTCGGTTCACGGAACGGCTCTTGGAACTCGGAAAAGGCCGCTTTATTGTGGGCCTGACCGACTTCCACTCTGGAGGCGACCACCTGGCGGCCTTGAGGGATCCGGCGAGACTCGCCATGGACATGATAGAGAACCTCGACCATGTCAAAGCGAAGCTTGCGTCGTCAATGAAGGAGTACTTCCAGGCGTACGATTACTTCTACCACATGCTGAGAGACGCAGGCATGCCCATAACGTCCTGGACTCCGTTGATACACGATGGCAGGTTCTATATACCGTCCAACGATTTCTCATGCATGATCAGCAAAGAGATGTTCGATGAGGTGTTCCTGCCCGGCATTCAGGAGGAATGCAGGTTCTACGAGAGATCGATCTATCACCTGGATGGCCCGGGGGCTCTCAGGCATCTAGACTCGCTGCTCGAGATCCCTGAACTGGACGCAGTGCAGTGGGTCCCCGGAGCGGGCAATGAGGGGTACGCCAGGTGGGTGAAGGTCTATCAGAAGATTCAGGCTGCGGGAAAGAGCATTCAGCTCGGCATCTCTCTGAAGGAGCTGCCCCTCGTCTTTGAGACTCTGAGGCCGGAAGGAGTCTGGTTCTGCGGCATCGGCGGGATCAACGACAAAGAAACCGCAGATAGGGTGCTTGAGCGAATCAGCAAATGGAGATAGATACGGAACCTGTGCCTGATTGGTGGCTGACGGGGTACCTCGGAGCAGCATTCACTGCTATCGGTGCTACATCGGCTTCTTGTTCTCATTGAGCCGTGCAACTATGCTTTCGAGCCGCCTCTTCCTGGTGTCCTCGGACTTCGCATCGAGGTAGTGTGCGGTGTACGTTCTTTGCACCGAGGGCGACATGTTCTTGAAGTTCGTCAGCGCTGGCTCTCGGCCCTCAAGTGCCTTAAGAAGCACGGCGATCTGATCGTCACTGATGGGCTGGCGTTCCGGGGTATCCCACGTTCCGTCCTCCTTGGCCCGCTCGATTGCGGCCAGCCCGTGTTCAGTCATCAGTCCTTGCTCTATGAGTTTGGCTGTGATCTTCCGGTTTCTTGGCGACCAGTTGCTTCCCTTTCGCCTGGGTGTGAACTTCTTCACGTAGCACGACTCGTCAATGCTCTTGATCTGCCCGTCTATCCACCCAAAGCACAGTGCCTCCTCGAGTGCCTCATCAGCACTGAGGGTTTGCAGCTTTCCGGACTTCCCGAACCGGAGCCAGACTCCCTTGCTGACACTGTGGTTATCGGTGAGCCAGTCTCTGAACTCCTTGCGGTTGGCGAATTGCAGCGTGTCGTTCATCTCTAGTCTCCAATCCGTTGTAATTCGGCCGCCGCTCGGCTCTGATGCGGCCAGGGCGCCCCGGTCGCTGGAGCACGGGGCGAGACCCACGATTACCCCGATACGATCAGAAACTCCAATGCGGCCCTAGCTGGCGGCTGACTTCTCGCCGGGCAGGTAATCTCCGGAAAGGTAACTTCTAGACATCGCAGGTGCATTCCTTCCGAGCTGAACAGGCAGCCTCTGTCGAGGACGCATTCCTGAACACCTCTGTGGCTCTGTCGAGTATGCCGTTCACATGCGATATCAGGAGTCCGTAGTTGGTGATCGGAACGCCCGCAGCCTCAGCTATCGCGAGCCTGTTCAGCATCTGCCTGCGGTTGATCATGCACCCTCCGCAGTGGATGATCAGGGCGTAGCGCGTCAGATCAGAGGGGAAATCCGCACCCGAGCACCACTCAAACTCGAGATGGCCGACACGCTGTTCGAGCCAGCGAGGTATCTTTACGCGGCCGATGTCGTCCTCAACGGGATGGTGGGTGCATGCCTCAGCTATGAGCACTCTATCGCCGGGTCTCAAGGTATCCAGTGCCTTTATTCCCTCGAGAAACTGGCTGAGATCGCCTCGATGTCGGGCAAACAGTATCGAGAATGAAGTGAGAGGAACCTCACGCGGAACCGTCTTCGCGACCTCCTTGAAGGCCTGCGAGTCGGTCACTACCAGTGCAGGAGGGCGGCGAAGGTTCTCCAGCGCCCCGGCGAGACGGTTCGGCTGCACTACCACAGCGGCGGCGTCGTGATCGAGCAGGTCTCTTATAGTCTGAACCTGAGGAAGAATGAGCCTGGTCTTGGGCGCTTCAGCGTCGATCGGGCAGACGAGGATTACTGTGTCCCCGGGCTCGACCAGATCTCCTATTATGGGAGGAGACTCTTGCTGACGGGATGCGCGCTCGGCCACTCTGTTGATCGTGTCGATCAGCTCGTCGATTCCCTCTCTGTTCGCCGCGCTCACCGGAACTACCGGAATCCTGTTGCCGCCAAGTTCTTCGACGGGACCGCCCTCCGTGCGACCGGCGCTGCCCTCAGTGCGACCGACGCTGCTCTCCGTGCGGCCGACGTCGCTGTCCGGGCGGCCAGGGCTGCTCTCAGTGCGCTCGGTTCTGCTCTCCGTGTGGCCGATGTCGCTGTCCGGGCGGCCAGGGCTGCTTTCAGTGCGCTCGGTTCTGCTCTCGGTGCGGTCGACGTCGCTGTCCGTGCGGCCCGCGCTGCTAGTCGCGTGGCCAGCACTGCCCTCAGTGCGACCGACGCTGCTCTCCGTGCGACTGACCGTGCCCTCAGCGGGCAGAAACAGGCACGCGTTGCGATACTTCTCTCTCGCTTCCTTGGTGTCGAGCTTGTTTAGCGCGATTACCAGTGGCAGCCTGTGAGACTGCGCGTAGTCGACTACCTTTCGATCATATTCGTCGAAGGTGTCGACGGACAAGGCAGGCAGCCCGGCCGAGCCGTCCATGACGAGCAAGACCAGGTTCGTCTTGTCGAGCACTGAGTATGAGCGGTTCTTCCTCTGCTCTCCCAGTTCTCCAACATCGTCGATGCCAGCCGTGTCGATGAGCACGACAGGCCCGAACGGATGCAGCTCCATGGACTTGTACACGGGATCAGTGGTTGTGCCGGGCGTGCTGGACACCAGCGCTATGTCCTGGTTTGCCAGAGCGTTGATCAGGCTCGACTTCCCGACGTTTCTCTTGCCGACCACCGCGATATGAAACCTGTCGCTTCTTGGAGTAGTGTTCATTCGAGTCACCGCATTCCTGTCGTTGAGGCTACACGTCTCGCTGCTAACGTCACCTGTCTCGCGGCCAAGGCTGCCGATCTAGCTGCTAGAAGCACAGTCTCGTCTGTAGAAGTACAGTCTCGTCTCTAGAAGTAGAGGTCCCGCTCGCCGGATTCCAGACGCTTGAGTCGAGCCTCGGTTTCGTCACGTATCTCCTGCGAGGGTATTTCCGCCAGCGATGACTGGATCGCGGACTCCCCGGTTGTGCGAAGCTCGTCGTCCGCGTAATCGAGGAGATACTCCTTGAACGTGAGTATTGCGTTTGGCAAACATACATTCTGGATCTGACCTGTCTTCGCCAACTGCATGAACCTGTCGCCAGTGCGGCCCTGCCGGTAGCAGGCTGTGCAGTAGCTCGGGAGCTGGCCAGATTCGCACAGGCTCAGGAGGATCTCGTTCGGAGTCCTGTGGTCGTCGACGGCGAACTGGTCGAGTTCCTCGCCCTCCCGATAGCC
>JAAYAB010000213.1 GCA_012719595.1 Bacillota bacterium | reverse complement strand
TCGTCCCACTTGTCGTTTTCTTGGGCCTTCAGAAGTACCTCATTCGTGGAATACTTGCCGGTTCGATCAACGGTTGAGAGAGCGGGCGGGTGCCCGGCGGGCGGATCGCATGGGCAATGGGTGTGCATCCAGCGTCTTTATATTATATGACAATAGAGAGCTTTTATGGTATGATCGAAGCAGCGGCCGGTCTTAGGAGGTGCCCTAATGGTCAACCAGTTGTCCCTGGAGCACGGAGAACGGAGAATCAGGCTATCGGGCATGCCCGGGTTCACGGTCATGTGGATAGGACAAGTCATATCTCTCGTGGGTTCAGCCATGACAAGCTTCGCCATAATGGTGTGGCTGTGGGAGAAGACAGGGCGTGCCACGCCGTTTGCACTATACGGGACCGCGACGATAGCGACTACGATTGCAGCGAGTCTGCTTGCAGGAGCGCTGGTTGATCGGTGGGATCGCAAGCTCTCGATGGCCTTGAGTGACATGGCCGCTGCTCTGGCGACGGCTATCATGCTCGTTTTGCACAGCCTGGATGCACTCGAGGTGTGGCACCTTTACGCACTTGCTGCGTTTACCGGGTTTTTCGGGGCCTTTCAGTTCCCGGCTCTTTCCGCTGCAGTCACGCTGATGTTGTCAAAGCGGCACTATGCCCGTGCGAGTGCAATGAGGTCGATGGCGGAGACCGCATCGGGCATCTTCGCACCCGCGGTCGCCGTGGTGTTGCTGCGAACCATCGGAATCAGAGGAGTGTTCGTGATCGACATCGCGACGTTCGCGATCGCCCTTGCCGCACTGCTCGTAGTCCACATCCCCAAGCCCCAGCCGGTCAGTGAAGGGCAGGCCGGCAAGGAGAGCATATGGAAGGAGTCGCTGTACGGGCTGAAGTACCTCTACGAGCGGCCGTCGCTCTTTGGACTGCTGATGGTCTTCTTTGCTTCCAACATCAACTTGGGATTTGTGAATGTTCTGAGGACTCCTTTGGTTCTCGCCAGGACCGGCGGAGATGAAGTGGCGCTGGGCATCGTCAAGTCCGCGGTGGCTGCAGGCGGCCTTGCGGGCGGCCTGGTGATGATAGTGTGGGACGGACCCAAATCGAGGATGCGCGGCATTTTCATCGGCCTAGCCTTGGTTGCGATCTCGACGATAGCCATGGGGCTCGGACACAACGTTGTCGTGTGGGCGGTGGCCGGCGGCCTCACCTGGATGATCCTGCTCATCCAGAACTCGTTCAGCCAGGCGTTCTGGCAGTCCAAGGTCGCACCGACCGTTCAGGGCAGAGTCTTTGCAGCAAGAAGCATGATCAGCGGCGTGACTGCCCCACTTGCAGCGGTCATTGCGGGACCGCTTGCTGACAAGGTCTTTGAGCCACAGGTATCAGGCGGAGGTCTCTTGGGATCCCTGTTTGGCAGGGTTGTCGGCACAGGCCCGGGCTCAGGCCTGTCGTTGATGTTCGTGTTCTCAGGAGTTCTGGCCCTCGTCGCGACGATTGTCGGGTATGGGGTCAGGGTTGTCAGAGAGGGGGAGACGATACTGCCCGACCACGACGCTGCGTCTGCTTCGGAGTGACACCGCGGTGCTGCTCTCTGCGCCATGTGATATAATCAGATACGATGCAGACGGAGTAGAGAAAGGGCTGAGATGCAGTGTCAGATGTCACGAGCTACAAGAGCGCAGGAGTGGACATAGACCTCGCGAATGAGACAAAAGCCGAGATAAAACAGGCGCTGACCAAGGCTGATCCGCGAATCCTCAACTCGCTTGGCGCATTTGGATCCTTGTACGACATTTCCTTCCCGGAATACGAGTCTCCAGTGCTTGTGCTGAAGACCGAGGAGCCGGGTTCAAAGCAACTCCTCGCCTTCCAATACGACCGGTACGAGTCGATATGCTTCGACATGATCAATCACCTGATCAATGACTGCATCGTCATGGGCGCCAAGCCTCTGGCGGTTCAGGACGCGATCATCTGCGGCAAACTCGAAAAGGACGAAGTCAAGAGGATGGTCCTGGCCATAGCCGACGCTTGCCGCGAACAAGAATGCAGTCTCACCGGGGGCGAGATCTCCGAACAGCCCGGCGTAATTCCGGCAGGTACATACATTTTGACCTCGAGCATCGTTGGAATAGTCGACAGGAAGGACATAATCGATGGCTCGACGATCGCGCCCGGCGATGTGGTTGTGGGAGTGGAGTCGAGCGGCCTCCACACGAACGGGTATAGCCTCGTGAGGAAGCTGCTCGCAAGGGATCCTGGCCTGGCAGACATGTCGATTGACGGGAGGACCTTCATCGATTTAGTCCTGGAACCTCACAGGTGCTACTACAAGGCCGTCAGAGGACTGTTCGGCACCGGACTGCTAAAGGGAATGGCCCACATAACCGGCGGCGGCATTCGGGAAAACCTCGACCGAATCCTTCCGCCCAACGTCGACGCGGCAGTCGATCTGTCGACGTACAGGATCCCCAAGGTCTTCACAGCGATCAAAGAGGCAGGCAACATAGAAGACCCAGAGATGCTCAGGACCTACAACTTGGGCGTCGGACTCGCAGTAGTGTGCGCCGAGAGCTCAGTGGATGCGGTGCTGTCACATATCAAGGGACATGGCATTGGAGCTTATGTGATCGGGACAACGATCAAGGGCTCGCGAAAGGTGCAGACAACCGGGAGCCTCAAGTGGCAATAGCGGATTGACTCACGCGATGGGAACTGGCTCAGGCAATGAGGATTGACTCACGCGACAGGAGATGATCGGTTGATGAGCAAGATCAGAATGACGACGGCATTTGTTGTAAGCGTGCTCGCTGTTCTAGGTTGCATGGCGCTCACTGGGCAGGTGTCTGCCAGCGTTGAGGACGACCTGATCGCAGCTGAGCAGCTGTTCCACGGCAGGGACGAAGAGGCTACGCTCGAGAAGGCCATTGCCGCGTATATGGCCCTGATCGAGAACGCAGAGCTGACCGATGACCAGCTGTATGTGTGCCTTCAGAACCTCGTTCTACTGCATGATTTCAAAGGCGTCAACTTCTGCGAAGGTCGCGATGAGGAGATGGCTGTGTTTGAGACGGCGCAGGCCTACGCAGAACGCATGGTGCAGATCGCTCCGGATAGGCCGGACGGGCATTATCTGCTGGCAGTCGCGATGGGCAGAGTGGCCCGCACTCGAGGCATCCTTCAGAGCCTCTTCATGGCAAAGCCGATGAGAGACGGACTGGAGAAGGCGGTCCAACTGGATCCCAATCACGTGGACGCGCTGAGAGTGTTGAGCATGCTGTACAACGAGGCGCCCGGGTGGCCTGTGAGCATAGGGAACAAGCAGAAAGCCCTCGAATATGTCGAGCGGGCATATGAACTGGATCCCGAGGATCTCGGTGTCTTGGTCCAGCTCGCGAGAATGAGGAAGCACTTCGGCAAGAACGAGGAGGCGAAAGCCCTTCTCAGGCGCGTGCTGGAGATCGAAGTGCCGCAGGAAAAGAGAGTCGACAGCATAGAGGAGAGGCGCGAGGCCGAGCAGCTGTTGAGTGACTGGGGTGGTTGAGAGAGACAGTAGGGCTGGCGCTGCCTGCTGAATCCTCGGCCCCTAAGACCCGTTGACACTCAGGACCCCTTGGCACCAAGGGGTCCTCTACATCCAGGAACTTGTGGCTATCAAGACCCTTTGGCATAGATGTTGCATCTACCGACCGTCGTAGGACCGGACCGTTTTCGGTCTGAGTCAAACGGATCCGGGGAGGTGATGCGCAACGTGCTAAGGGGTCTTTATGCGTCTGCAACCGGGATGTCTGCACGGATGCTCCAGCAGGAGCTAATCGCCAACAACCTCGCAAACGTCTCCACTGACGGGTACAAGCGAGCCAGGTCCCTGAACACCCAGTTTGACGAAATCCTCCTGGCCAACATCAGCAGCCGCGGTCCGGGGGTCGACGTGGTCGGCCCACTGAGCCGGGGAGTTCGCGTCTCTGAGGCCTTTGTGGATTTCTCGCCTGGAGTGATGACCGAGACCGGAGAGCCGCTGGATCTGGCTTTGGACGGAGAAGGGTTCTTCACCGTGCTCAAGGACGGCCGACTCTGCTACACCCGTAACGGGAGGTTCAAAATCGGGCCAGGCGGATACATCATGACCGACTCTGGAGGCTATCTGATGGGCCGGCGCGGGCCTGTGCGCGCGGGGTCAGGCACTCTAGTGGTCACAGAGGAAGGCAAGGTTTACGTGCGGCGG
This sequence comes from Bacillota bacterium, assembly GCA_012719595.1. Lineage (GTDB taxonomy): Bacteria > Bacillota > DTU014 > DTU014 > DTU014 > JAAYAB01. The sequence goes on along the minus strand of JAAYAB010000213.1, from coordinate 15,788 downwards.
CCTGGATCGGCTACCGGTGACGATCTGGCCGTAGAGGGCGAGTTCTTGGACGAGCTGTGGCTGGTGGACTTTGAGGACCGTTCCGCTCTTACGCGTCTGGGCGACTCGCTGTTCGAGTATACCGGAGCTCGGCGGATCGACCTGTGGGGCCAGCCGTGGCAAGTCACAGTGAGGCAGGGGGTGATTGAGAAGTCGAACGTCGATATCGTCAGAGAGATGGTGGACATGATTGCGTGCTTCAGAGCGTACGAATCCTCTCAGAAAGTGCTGACAGCTCAGGACGAGACGCTCGAGAAGCTGGTGAACCAAGTCGGCAGGGTAGGGTAACGTTTTTCGGCCGGACCGCTTTGCGGGGGCCGATGCTGCTGAACGACTGATGCAGCCTAAATAGCACAGACTTGGCCGCGGCAGTAAGCCCGCGGCAGGATCAGTCTTCAAAGCCATCGGAGGGATGTACAATGATGAGAGCATTGTGGAGCGCAGCGACGGGAATGTCGTCCAAGCAACTCGCAATGGACGTGATTGCTAACAACCTGTCCAACGTGAATACGACAGGATTCAAGAAGTCCAGGGTTGATTTTCAAGATCTGATGTATCAGACGCTCAGGCTGGCCGGTGGGACTTCAGCCAGAGGCTCGAATGTTCCGACCGGCATTCAAGTGGGTCTGGGCAACAGAACCTCTGCAATAACGAAGACCTTCTCACAGGGTGACTTCGTCCAGACAGACAACCCCACCGACCTCGTGATAGAGGGTGAAGGCTTCTTCAGAGTGATTCTTCCTGACGGCACCTACGCGTACACAAGAGACGGCTCGTTCAAGATCGACAGTGAGAGCCGGCTCGTTACTTCAGACGGCTACCTCGTTGACCCCGAAATCAACTTCGACTCCGACGTCATCAACATCTCCATAGGGACAGACGGTACGGTGTCGGTCGTGCGTGCGGGCAGCGATGAGCCTGAGGTGATAGGTGAGATCGTCCTGGTCAAATTCATGAGCCCTGCCGGCCTGATGTCAGTCGGCCGCAACCTTTACAAAGCGACTGTGGGATCAGGCGAACCCGTAGAGGGAACCCCAGGCATGGATGGATTTGGCACCATCGCTCAGGGATTCCTTGAGATGTCCAACGTCAAAGTAGTGGACGAGATGGTCAATATGATCATCGCCCAGAGAGCGTACGAGGTCAACTCAAAGGCGATTCAGACAGCCGACGACATGCTGGGCACGGCAAACAACCTCAAGCGATAGTGACCCGCCCTCGGAGTGATGTGAGATGAAGCGTGTCGTGTTGGCCTGCGTCATCGCGCTGGCGATGGCCGCGACTCCCTGCAAGGGCCGAGTTCTGCCCGGCTATCTGACGGTCCCGGATGACCTGGTGATCGAGTTCAGGAGCACTGCGAGTGTGGTGAACAGAGACATCTGGTTCACAGACATCGCGGCGATCGAGAGCAGCGACCAGGATTTCGTCAGGGCGCTGGAGCAAGTCAACTTGGGGCCTGCGCCCAGCGCGGGCTACACTCGAAACCTGACAGCGGGATATATCGAGCTGCGGCTGAGGCAGCAGAAGATTCACCCAAGCAGCCTGCCTGTCGAGATACCTGCGAGCATCCTGGTCACATCAGAGGCCAAGACGCCGCCAAGTGCATCGACCGTCTCAGCCGCCGCCCAGACCTCTTCTCACGGAGGTGCAAGCTCTTCGCCCTATCTTATAGAACGAGGCGAGCTCGTTCGCGTCTGTGTCAAGACAGGCTCTGCTGAGGTGACTGCAGTGGGCGAGGCTCGGACGAACGGGAGGCTGGGTGACCTCGTGGAGGTCAAGAACGTCGACACGGGCAAGCGGTTCTACGGCCGCGTTGTCGCGGCAGGGGTGGTGGAGGTGGATCTCAGTGGCTAGCCATGCAGTTGCACGGGTAGTAGTCATAGCGGCTGTCGCCGCCGTCCTTCTGGCAGCGTCGGCGAGCTGCACGGCTCAGTCTCTCTTCACAGAGGACGGGCCTTTCTCAAGATCGCTTTTTGCCGATGTGATAGCCAGAGATGTGGGAGACATAGTCACGATTGTGGTCTTCGAAGATGCGAGGGCCAGCAGCAGGACTTCAAAGACGACCGACAAGGGACTCGAAGGCGGAGTAGGAGGCGGCACGGGGCTGCTTTCGTTCATTCCTGCGGCAGGATTGGAACTGGAAGCCGGCAGCAAGGGAGCAGAGACCATTGCGCAAAGCGGGTCGCTGACTGCCACCGTGACTGCTCGCATCACAGAGCGCCTGGGCAACGGGTTTCTCAGGATCGAGGGCACGCGAAGAGTGATCGTCAACGGTGAGGTGCAGGAACTGATAGTGTCAGGGGTCATTCGTGAGCGCGACATATCGCCGGACAACACCATCCCTTCGACCCTCGTCGCTGACGCCGAAATCCGGTTTGCGGGACATCCCGAGTTCAAGAAGTCAGACAACTTGCTGTCCGCGATATGGAACGGGCTGGTGGGACTAATCCAGTGGATATTCTGAGGTGAGTATCATGACCGATAGACTCAAGGCGAGGGCTTTTACTTGGGCACTGGTCGCGATTGCAGTTCTGTTGACGATGCTGTCGCGATTCGCACACGCTCAGGTCGAAGTCAGGCTCAAGGATGTTGGGAAACTGGTCGGCGTGACCACGAACCAACTCATTGGCTACGGCATTGTCACGGGTCTGGCCGGAACTGGCGATCGGAGTGCGGAGCTTCGAGACCGTTCGCTGGCGAACATGATGTCACACTTCGGGCTGACTGCAGAGCCGTACGACATCCGGTCTCGAAACACGGCAGCAGTAGTCGTCACCGCGAAGCTGCCTCCCTTCGTCAAGGAAGGAGACCAGATAGATGTCACGCTCTCCTCACTCTTCGACGCCAAGTCACTTGAGGGAGGCATCCTGCTGATGACGCCTTTACAGGGGGCGGATGGCAACATCTATGCAGTCGCCCAGGGGGCCGTCTCAATAGGCGGATCCAACTCGATGACAGGACGCGGCGACTTCCGGAACCACGCGACCGTGGCCACGATTCCGGGCGGAGCCATTGTGCAAGCCGAGGTGCCGTCGAGTTTTGTGAACCTGGACAACACCATTCTCTATTCGCTCAACTCCCCGGACTTCACGCTGGCCGCGCGGGCCGTTGACGCTGCCAACTCGGAGTTCGGTCAGGGAGTAGCGACGGCGAGAGATGCTTCGACGATATCGATCCAGATTCCGGAGGCCTGGTCAACCGATATCGTAGGGTTCATCGCTCAGTTGGAAAATCTGGTCCTGCGTGTCGACGAGTCCGGCAAGATTGTTATCAATGAAAAGACCGGAACCGTCGTTCTAGGCGGCAACGTCGTGATCTCGCAGGCAGTAGTCGCCCACGGCGCGCTGACTGTCAGAGTGTACGAGCCTCAGCAGAGATCAACTGAGGATCCGGCCGACGACGTCGCAACGGCAGGCGTATATCCAGGAGAGCCCCAGACGCAGAGGCTGGCGAAGGTTGAGGGCGCGTCTGTCGATGAGCTGATCCAGGCGCTGAACGCAATAGGCGCATCGCCAAGAGATCTGATCGCGATACTTCAGGCGCTGCGAGCTCTGGGTGCGCTGCAGGCAGAGATAGAGGTGATTTGATGGGAGGATCCATTGCAGGTGTCACTTCGCCGACAGCGGCCGTGGCGCAGACTGGCAGACCGGCTACGCTCAGCGCCAACGAACGCAAGCGGCTGATGGAGGCGTGCGAGGAGTTTGAGTCCTTGTTCACGCACATGCTGCTCAGATCCATGAGACGATCAGTGCCCAAGACCGGCCTGACCGACGGAGGTGCTGGTGAAGAGATCTTTCAGGACATGCTTGACGAGAAGATCTCTGTCACTTCAGCAAAGACCGGTCAGCTTGGTCTTGCCAGGGTTCTGTTCGAGCAGCTGACCCGGTCCAGGATCGGGTAGAATTAGCGAACTCGGCGCAGCACTTAGGGGCTCCTGACATCCCAGGGAGTCCCGTATGTGCGTTTGCGGGGAGGATACGTCGATATGAAGTTGGCGAACTGCCCACGATGCCGGAGACCTTTCATCAATCAGGGTTGGAACCTCTGCCCCATATGCATCGAACAAGAAGACAAGGCATTCGATGTCATCAGGCAGTACCTGGACAAGAAGCCGGGGGCCAGCCTCTACCAGATCTGCTTTCACACCGGCGTAGATGAGGACGTTGTCATCAGCTTGATCCAGAGGGGAAAGCTGAAGTCGGTGGAGAGACGCCTGACTCACAAGTGCGCCCGGTGCGGCGCTGAGGTGCTCATCGTAGACGGCGACTTCTGCGAGCGGTGCCAGCGGGAGCTGCAGAGCAAGGTGTCCAGAGCGATCCGGGATCTCTCGTCAAAGGCAGAGGTGGACGATACTGACCGAGGCTCGGCCGACAACCGCAGGCAGGCTGGCAACGCTCGAGACGGGCGCATGTTCATTCGTGACATACACCGAAAGAGACAGGATTCCAACTAGGAATCGAGCGCTCCTGTGTAGAATTAACAGAGGGACATGCCAAGTCTTGGCTTCTGCGCGCTGGAGCGGCGCTGTTCGAGAGTACGCTTAGGGTGGGTGGTTGCATTGGCGAATAAGGGCGTCATCGGGATTTTCAGCATCAGAACCATGCGGCTCAGGTACAAGATCGCACTGTCGTTCGCATTGATCACGGTGGTCGCACTTGCTGCAGGCGGAGCGATAAGCTATGCAATGCTCATGTTAGTGGAAGGGCTCGGCCAACTCGCTCGTGACTATGGGTTCTCAGGCTCCAGCAGGTATCAGGCGATGATCGATCTCTTTGAGTTGGCAAGATACATAGCAGTAGGAGCCGCCGGCGTCGTCGTGCTGCTGACTATTCTGCTGGCGCGCTACTTCGTCTTGCGTGTAGCGATCCCGATCGGAGAACTCTCGCGGTCCTTCGCCGTTTTTGCCGAAGGAGACATCAGAAAGGACGTTCCGAACTACGATACGGGCGACGAGGTCGGAGTCCTCGCGAGGGCCTGCAACACGATGGTGCACAACTTCAGGGACATCATAGGGCGGGTGACCGAATCGGCTGAGCAGGTCGCAGCAACCAGCCAGCAATTGTCCGCGAACTCGACAGGAAGTCTCCAGGGGGCACAAAACATAACAGAGACGATCGAGGAGATGGCGAAGGGCGCCTTTGAGCAGACGCGGGATGCAGCCGAGACAAAAGCATCCATGGAACAGCTGAGCAGCGCAATAGACCAGATCGCGTCGGGCGCTCACGATCAGGCCCAGAGTGTCGATGAGACGAACAACCTGGCGAATGACATGGCTCGGGCGGTCGGCGAAGTGACCGCGGCTATGGACGGCCTCATGCAGACAGCCAACGCTACCAACGAGGCGGCGTCAAAAGGCGGAGCTGCTGTGGAGCGCGCCATAGAGGGGATGTCGCGCATCAGAGAAACGGTGCTCAACGCTGCAGAAAGAGTCAAGGAACTCGGGACGCACTCCTCGCAGATCGGCGAAATACTAAGCGTGATCGACGACATATCTGCACAGACAGACTTGTTGGCGCTGAATGCGGCCATAGAGGCTGCCAGGGCGGGCGAGTATGGAAAAGGCTTTGCCGTGGTGGCTGACGAGGTGAGGCGTCTCGCGGAGCGCTCCAGCAACGCCACAAAGGAGATCGCAGAGATCATACGCAATATTCAGGAAGGCACAGACACCGTCGTGGCCGCCATGGAGGCGGGGACACGCGAGGTTCAGGAGGGCTCGAATCTCACTGCCGCAGCAGGTGATGCGCTGAAGGAGATTCTGGACACAGTCGAGCTTACCAACCGGGGATTCCAGAGGATCGCCGATGCGGCGAAGCGCATGGAGAGCGCGGCGGCCAGAGTGGTGGCCTCCATAGAGAACATCGCAAGCATAACAGAAGAGAATACCGCGGCGACGGAAGAAATGGCTGCGAGCAGCTCGCAGGTTGTAGAGGCGATCAGCAAGATCACTGCGGTTTCAGAGAAAAGTTCGGAGATGGCGGATAAGGTATGGGAGGCCGCTCAGGAGATGCAGAACTCCATGAGAGAGATGTCCGAATCCGCTCAGAACCTCGCTTCGATGGCGCAAGAGCTGCAGCAATTGATAGCTCGATTCTCACTCTAAAGCCCGATTGGTTTCAATCGGTTGAGGTTGCACAGATCAGCTAGCGGTCTATGGAGGTACGGGCCATGCTTGGGATCGCGGCAGCGAAGCAGAGCAACGAGTACGTCATCTTCGAGTTGGCAGGCGAAAACTACGCAGTTGATGTCACGCCGGTGGTCAACGTACTCCGCATGGTGGAGATCACTGAGGTTCCTCACGCGCCGAGCTTCGTCGAGGGAATAGTGAACTTCCGTGGAAATGTGATGCCTGTGATCGATCTGAGGAAGCGCCTCGATCTGCCGGTGTCCGAGCACACGAAACAGACTCGGATCATGGCGGTATCCCTCGACAAAGCGATGGTCGGCATGATTGTCGATGCTGTATCGGAGGTGGCTGAGATACCCCCGGACATCATCGAGCCGCCGTCTCCAATCCTCCTTGATGTCGACTCGGATTTCCTCAAGGGAATAGCCAAGATGCCCACGGACAGTGAAGAAGACAGGCTCGTGATCATCCTGGACCTTGCCCGCGTGCTGTCTACACAGTCTCAGGAGGCTCTTGCGGAATTCGCCGAGAACGTGCAGGCCTAGGAGGAATCGGATCATGGACCTCAGTCCAGGTATCTCGGCAGAAGACATCCAGGTGTTCCTTGAGGAGGCCGATGAGCAGATCCAGCTGCTGGAGGACGATCTCGTCAGGCTTGAGCAGGAAGATGTGTCTGACGAGCTTCTCCAGGAGATATTCAGAGCCGCCCACACTCTCAAGGGTTCGTCTGCGACGCTCGGTCATCGCAAGATGGCTGAACTGACTCACGCTATGGAGAACGCCTTTGACCGCCTGAGGAAGGGGACTCTTGGTGTCTCAGGCGCGCTGATGGACGTTCTCTTCGAGGCGCTCGATGCGCTCACTGAGATGAAAGAGGACCTCAGGTCAGGGTCAGATACAGACATCGATGTCAGCGCTCTGGTCTCCGCGATTACAGATGCGCTTGACGAGGGTCAAGAGCAGCAGAGTTCCCCGGTCAGCCCGCGCAGAGATGAACAAACCCGCCGCAGCGCAGAAACGCCGGAGCGCGCATTCGCAGCTAACCAGGCAGCAGCGGCGCAGGAGACAGCCGCGGCAGAGCAGGCAGCCGCAGCGCAGGATGCAGCAGCACAGAAGGCACCTGGCAGGTCATTCGCCACATCCGATTTCGAAGAACCCATAGCTCATGTGACGATCAAGATAGATCCCGATTGCCCCATGCCCGCGGTTCGCGCGTTTCAGATCGTCGATCTGCTGGCAACACTCGGCGAGATAATCGAGTCAGTTCCGAGTCTCGACGAAATCGAGGCGGGCAATGTGGACTACGACCTCGAGGCATGGGTTCGGACGGACAAGAGCGGGCAGGAACTCGAAGAGTCGGTCCAGCAGATCGCGGACTTGGTCAAGGTCAGCGTCGCCACAGAGTCAGACTCAAGCTCGGACCTAAGCTCGGACTCAGGTTCAGACTCGGGCGGGCGCACGCTGACGGCAGAGGAGGTCGAGGCGCCGCCGGAACCGGGAGATGACATAGGCGAAGGGAAGCCTGTCGAGAGCAACGCCGGTGGGGATGCACCTGCGGCTTCGAGTGCCGATCGAGCGTCGCGCAACGGTGCCGCCCAGACCAAGAAGCGCGGTTCGACGTTCTCCACGACCGTGCGCGTGGATGTCGCGAGGCTGGACACCTTGATGAACCTGGTCGCCGAACTAGTCATCGACCGAGCTCATCTAGCGCAGATAGCCAAAGATGTAGAGAACAGGTACGATCGCAGCGACATCACAGAGGCGCTGGACAGGACGGCGCTGAACGTCGGCCGGGCCACTTCGGAGCTGCAGGACGAGATCATGAAGATCCGTATGCTGCCCATAGACAACGTGTTTAGGAAGTTCCCGAGGATGGTCAGGGATCTCTCGCAGGAGCTTGGGAAGGATGTCAACTTCGTCATCGAGGGCCAGGACACTGAACTCGATAGGTCTGTAATAGAAGAGATCGGCGACCCGCTGATTCACCTTCTCCGAAACGCAGTCGGCCACGGCATCGAGCCGCCCGAAGAGAGGCTTAAGGCAGGCAAGCCCAGGCAGGGCATGGTCAGACTCAAAGCATATCACCAGGAGAACAGCATCGTGATAGAGGTTGAGGATGACGGCCGCGGCATCGATCCTGAAAAGGTGAAGGCGAAGGCCGTCGAAAAAGGAATCATCTCGTCAGACGCTGCAGCGAGATTGACAGAGAGAGAGGCCATAAACCTCATATTCGCTTCAGGACTCTCGACGGCTGCAACTGTCGACGGCATATCCGGACGCGGAGTCGGCATGGACATCGTCAGGACCAATATCGAGCGGCTCAACGGGTCCATATTCGTGGACACCAGAAAGGGACTGGGCACCAGATTCGTGGTGAAGATGCCGCTGACTCTCGCGATCATCAGAGCTCAGCTAGTGTCAGTGGGCGGGAGGATATACGCCATACCGATCGGCTCGGTCCAGATCAACCTGAGAGAGCCTGAGTCCAGCATAAGGACTGTCAGGGGTCAGGAGACGTATGTCTACGGAGATCGGGTGTTGCCTATCATCCGTCTGAGCAATGTGTTCGGAGTCCGCACAGAGTCCGCAAACGACGGCTTGCTCCTCATAGTAGTCGTTCAGTCAGGCAACGAGCAGGTAGGCCTGGTTGTGGACAAGCTCATGGGTCAGCAGGAGATAGTCATCAAGAATCTGAGCGGAGTGCTTGGCGACATCCACGGGCTGTCCGGTGTGACCATCCTGGGAGATGGCCGGCTCGCACTCATTCTGGACATCCCGAGCCTAATAAGGTCCGTGAGCACGCACGAGTATGCGGTCTAGAGCAACGCCAGTCTGGGTGACTGGAGGTGAAGCTGGTGGCAATCGGAGACACTCTTTTTGACAAGGAGAAGCAGCGGCTCTTCGGCTCGGTGGTGGCCGCGGCTATGAAAAGGTCGACCGAATCGCTGTCGAAGATGACCGGCGCACACGTCCAGTTGGTAAGCCCCAGATTCGGGCTGATTCCGATTGCCTCTGCAGCGAATCTCGCCGGAGGTGCGGACAAGCCTGTAGCTGGTGTGTACTTGAGCGTATCGGGAGACGCCTCCGGACACATACTTCTGCTCTTTCCGGAGCAAGCCGCTTACAGGCTGGTGGATATCCTGTGCGAGCGCCCACTGGGTTGCTCGTGCGAGCTTGACGAAATGGGCAAGTCGTGCCTGGGCGAGGTAGGGAATATCACTGGCACGTCTTTCCTCATCGGGCTGTCAGACCACACAGGCCTCTTGCTTCGACCGAGTCCGCCTGAGGTCGTTCAGGACATGGTGGGCGCAATCCTCAGCCCAATCCTGGCTGAACTCAGCATGGTGAGCAATGAGGCTTTCGTCATCGAGACGGAGTTCACCGAGGAGACTACGAGCGTAGTGGGTATGCTGATCTTCGTGCCGACTGGAGATTCGTTGAGGACGATATTGTCATCAGTGGGGTTGGCTGCTGATGGCGATTGACATTATTGCAGTCGGCTTGGGCGACATCAAGTGCAGCAACAACAGAGGCTCTGTGCTGGTCTGCTATGGGCTTGGCTCTTGCGTGGGGATCAGCATGTATGACCCCCGCACACACATAGGCGGCATGGCCCACGTAGTGCTTCCGGACAGCTCCATTCTGCCCGGATCAGATATACCCGGTAAGTTCGCGGACACAGCCGTCCCCGCGTTGTTGAACGGGATGCTTGAATTGGGAGCACACAAGACATCTATAGTAGTGAAGATCGCCGGGGGCGCTAAGATGTTCACCTCATCACCTGGCCTCTCCAGTGTGCTCGACGTCGGCAGCAAGAACGTGGAGGCAGTCAAGAAGGCCCTGAAGGCTAGCAGGCTGCGGATAGCAGGCGAAGACTGCGGCGGCAGTTGCGGGCGCACCTTCCATCTGTTTCTCGCCGAAGGCAGAGTAAGCGTAAGGACTCTCGGCAGGTCCGAGATTGATCTGTAGAGATGCGTTGATCACAGGAGGTCACTCGATGATTAGGGTCCTCGTCGTGGATGACTCTGCGTTCATGCGCAAAGTCATCTCAGATATCATAGACGCTGACCCGGACATGGTGGTGGTCGGCAAGGCTAGAGATGGCGAGGAGGCTCTGCGGAAGATCGAGGAACTCAAGCCGAACGTCGTGACTCTCGATGTCGAGATGCCCAAGATGAACGGCCTGGAGGTCCTTCGCAGGCTCATGCCGTCAAACCCGGTTGCAGTCGTGATGCTCAGCAGCCTGACTCGGGAGGGTGCTGACACCACCATAGAAGCCCTTTCTCTCGGCGCAGTCGATTTCATACCGAAGCCCTCGGGAACCATCTCTCTTGACATACACAAGGTCGGAGACGAGATAAGAAGGAAGGTACGCACTGCGTCACTGGCCAAACTTGTGGGTCCCCACGGATCGCTGTTGGGAAACCTTCAGCATGCCGAGGAGATGCTGAAACGCACTGAGGAGCGGCTCAGGCGGATGACTCTACAGGATCAGGTCCCAGAGATGTCAGAGAGGAGAACACCTGCGCCGCCGGCTTGCAACAGAGTCGTCGTCATCGGCAGCTCGACGGGCGGACCGGGCGCCCTTCAGCGGCTGGTTCCGGGCCTCCCCGCAACCCTTGACGCTGGCGTCCTCATAGTTCAGCACATGCCGCCTGGTTTTACGGCTTCGCTGGCCCAACGTCTGTCACAGCTCTCGAAGGTGAAGGTGCGTGAAGCCAGAGACGGCGACAGGATCGAATGCGGCACAGCTCTCGTCGCTCCGGGCGGCTATCACATGGTCGTGAACAGAGATAGAGCGATCACTCTGGACTCGGGGCAGCAGGTCCATGGCGTGCGGCCTGCGGTGGACGTCACGATGGAGAGCGCGGCTCGAGTGTTCGGCAGCAGGTGTCTCGGAGTCGTTCTGACCGGCATGGGAAGCGACGGGACAAGAGGGGCCAGCCTGATCAGGAGAATGGGCGGCAAGGTCCTCGCTCAAGACGAATCGACGTCTGTAGTGTACGGGATGCCCAAGAGTGTCGCCCAAGCCGGTTCTGCTGATCAGGTGCTTCCGCTTGGAGAGATGGTGGACGCCATAGTCCGAGCACTTCACTGAGATCGCTCAGCAGTAGACCGACACGGCTGCGTCTTTGAATGCCCGCTGTTCCGGCATGTTCTCACTTTGGCGAAGCACTTGTCTGTGTGTGGTCTGTTTGCTTCTGGGAGGGAAAGACCGGGATTGGTAAGCGACTACGAATACTTCATCATCAAAGTCAAGAAACTGACAGGAATCGACCTGGGTCAATACAGGAGCCAGCAGATGCGGCGACGGCTCGGTTCGATGCTCCGCAGAAGCGGCATGAGCAACTTCATTGAGTACTACAAGCTGCTCGAAGGAGACAGATCGGCTCTGCAGAGGTTTGTGGACTCGGTTACCATAAACGTGTCGGAGTTTTTCCGAAATGCAGACAAGTTCGGCGAGCTGGAAGAGCGCCATTTGCCCGAGCTTCTCAGCCGCCGCTCGCAACTCAGAATCTGGAGTGCGGGGTGTGCAAACGGCGCGGAGCCGTATTCAGTGGCGATTCTGCTGGATGAGCTGTCGCCGTTAGGCTGCCACAGCATACTGGCCACGGACATCGATGCATCGATCCTGGAGAAGGCAAGGCTGGGGACATACGATGCTTCGGACGTCAGAAACGTGACCCAGCAGCGGCTCCAGACCTACTTCACGCACGAAAGCAGCACAAACACCTTCACCATCAAGCGAAGGATTAGGGAAAAGGTCACATTCGAGGTACATGACCTGCTTCGCGATCCATATCCGACTGACCTTGACCTAATCCTCTGCAGAAACGTGGTGATCTACTTCACCGAGCAGGCCAAGGCTGCTCTGTACAAACAGTTCTTCGACAGCCTTCGCCGCGGAGGGTTGCTGTTTGTCGGCGGGACAGAAATGGTGTTCGGTGCAGGTTCGATCGGATATGTGACAGTATCGCCGTTTTTCTACCAGAAACCGATGGGTGACGAGACCAAGCAGAGTTCAGCCCAGGTGACGATACCACGACTGTGAGGTGGGTGTCCGCATGAGGAAGATCCGGCTCAAGAATCTCAAGATCGGAATGACAATCGCCCAGAACCTGTACAGCGGCTCGGGAAGCATAATCGTGCCCGCGTCAACAGTTGTGCAGCAGGTGCATATCGATCGGCTTAGTGAACTGGGCGTCCGCGAGGTCGCGATCGACGACCCCAGGGTGCGCGACATCGATCTCCACGAGTCGATCAGCGAGAACACGAAGGTTCGCGCGATAGGTCTGCTCAAGCAGATATTCGAGTCTGTTGCGATGGCAACGCGGCTCGAGGACATTGACATCCAATACGACAAGGTGCGGAAGGTCGCGGGGGACATCGAAGACGATCTGTCTTCCTCGAAGTCGGACATAGTGACTCTTGCCGACTGCCACGTACCTGATGACTACCTTGCGGTTCATTCACTGAATGTGGCGATTCTGTCGATGATGGTCGCCAAGAGATCCGGCCTCGGCTCGAAGACACTGGAGGTCGGCGCGGGCGCACTCCTGCATGATGTGGCCATTCCTTTGATTCCGCGGGAGATCACGCACAAGAAGGGTCCACTGGATTCGGGCGAAGAGGATAGCATGCGCAAACATCCTGCGCTTGGCCTGCAGATCCTGAGGTGCGACAAGCAGTCGAGCGCCTATGTGAGGGCCGTGGTGTACCAGCACCATGAGAGACATGACGGCAGCGGTTACCCGCGCGGCCTTCGCGGAGACGAGATCGATCCGCTCGCGAGGATAGTGGCCGTAGCAGACGCCTATGCGGCAATGGTCGAACCTGGACCGTACAGAGCCATTCTGCCACGCCAGGAGGCCTTTGAGTATCTCATGAGCGCGGCCGGGTATGAGTTCGATCGCCAGACGGTCCAGGGATGCCTTCTGTACCTGGCGCCGTACCCGGTCGGGACTATGGTAAAGCTCAACACGGGAGAGAAGGGCGTCGTCATCCGGGTGTCCAAGGGCCTAGGCATGAGGCCGGTAGTGAGAGTGTTCACTGACAAGGATGGGCGGAACCTGGCCAAGACGTATGATCTAGACCTGGCGCTGTCCGAGAATCAGACTAAGCTAATAGCAGAGGTGTGCGACGACTGATTGGAACGAATTTTGCATCAGCAGTCGGTAGACTCCCGGTGACCTTGGGCATTTCTGCTAGATATCTGGAGATAGGGAGAGATCGACTGCAGAAAACCGCGGTTCTCGGCCATCTGTCGTCCTAAGTACGCGCTACTGATGATCCGATACACCTCTTGAAGAAGGTGTGAAGCTGTGAGAATCGACGGTAATGATCCTTTGTCCCACGTAGCCAGACTCTATGCCAAGAGCCGCGAAGTCCGGCGGGACAGTGCCGTCAGCGAACCGGGAGACAAGGAAGACCTCAGCAAAACCACTGAAAGGGCTCAGATCTCTGAAGAGGCCCGCCTGTTGAGTCTTGCCAGGGATGCCTTTGACCGTCTGCCCGGTGTGCGCGAGGACGAGGTGTCGTGCATCAAGCAGAAGATCGAGTCAGGGGAGTACAGCGTAGATGCAAGAAGGCTTGCACAGAAGCTGCTGAAGCGGCTGGCAGACGCAGGAGGGGCCGACAGAGACTAGACCCTGGGATGGGCGGGATTTGAATGGCCTCTGGACTCGATCGCATCAGCGGCATACTCGGGTCGCAGCTCGAGCTGTATCGCGAACTCCTCGATACAGTCTCAGAAACGCGGGACCAGGTCGTTGCCAACCGCGTGGATTTGCTTGAGCAGACTGTCCAGCGGGAGATACAGTTGCTCTCCAAGCTCGAGGAACTCGAGACTGAACGCTCGCTGGTCATGCTGTCCGTTTGCAAGGAGCTGAATATCAACCCCGAAGAGGCGACAATCAGTCTTCTGGCTCAGAGATTGCCTGCTGAGGAGTCGTCGAGGCTCGTCGAGTTGAGAGACTCAATCCTGTCGACCTTGGACGAACTCAGCGCGAAAAACAAGGTAAACGAGCGGCTCATAAGGGACTCGCTGAAGTATATCAACTTCGCCCTGGGCCTGTACTTCCCTGACGATCAGAACGACGCCACCTATGACTCCGGATCCTCGGGAGGGCAGTCGCTTACGGAGAAACATAAAGGTCTGTTCGATGCGAAGGCCTAGATGATCGCATCGCAGGCCTTTTTTTGAACCGATTGGAGGCGATCGTGTGCCATCGACTTTCTCTACGTTCCATATTGGCTGGAGGGGCCTGTTTGCTTCCCGAATGGGAATGGACGTGACAGCGCACAACGTCGCGAATGCCCACACAGAGGGATACTCTAGACAGAGCGTAAAGATAGTGGCGAGCAGGCCGTACGCGGTGCCGGGCCTGAACCGGCCGACCACGCCCGGGCAGATTGGTACCGGGGTGGATGTGGCATCAATCAATAGGACCAAAGACCAGTTTGTGCGCAACCTGCTCCAGCGAGAACAGAGCATAATGGGGTACTGGGAAACCAAGGCCCGTACATACGAGCAGATCGAGTTGATCTTCGCCGAACCCTCCGATACGGGGATAGCGTTTGTCCTGGATGACTTCTTTGGCTCGCTGCACGATCTGAGTCGAGATCCACAAGACACTGCCGTCCGGGAAGTGGTGCTCCAGAAGGCGTCGGTTCTGGCCGACACGATCTCTCATGTGTATACACAGCTCAAACAGCTCTATGAGAGCACCACCCACTTAGTCGATGTCAAGATTACGGAACTCAACTCCATCGCTGTTGAAGTGGCTGAGTTGAACAAGCAGATTGCGGCGGTTGTTCGATTAGGTGACAACCCCAATGACTTGTTGGACAAGAGAGACATGTTGATCGAGCGCATGTCGATGATCGCCGATGTTCAGGTTGTTCCGCTCGAGGACGAGCTCGTGAACATATCAATAGACGGAGTGAACCTAGTTCAGAGGTACGAATCGAGACGCATCGCTGCAGACATCGATGCGGAGACGGGAAAGGTGAAGGGCCTGAAGTGGGAGCGGTTCGGCTCGGATATTGCAGTCAAGAGCGGAGAGCTCTATGCGCTGCTCGAGACCAATAACGTCATCGTGCCGAAGTACCTGAGTGGCCTCAATGAGCTTGCGCGCTCACTTGCCCAAAGCATGAATGATCTTCACTCTGCGGGCTATGACCTGGACGGGAATCCAGGCGGCATGCTCTTCGTAGACTCGAGAACACCGAGCGCCGGACCTGTCATTGCGCTCGACCTAGTCGATCCCGACTTCGAGGTAGCTAGGTACATAAAGCTGAACCCGCTTTTGGATGCGCGGCAGGTCGCAGCGTCCTCACAAGCGCCCGATGCCGACGGTCCCAAGATGGGCGACGGCTCCAACGCCCTTGCCATGGCGAAATTGGCTGACGCCACGATCATGCTGTCGGGCAAAGCGACGCTTTCCACCTTCTACAACGGCATGATTTCTGAGCTCGGAGTCGAATCCGGACAGGCGCTCTTCATGACTGAAACCGAAGGGGCTGTTCTGGACAACCTGAGAGACTGGGACAGCTCCATTTCAGGGGTATCGATAGACGAAGAGGTCACGAATCTCGTGAGATACCAGCATTCGTATGCGGCTGC
>JAAYAB010000212.1 GCA_012719595.1 Bacillota bacterium | reverse complement strand
GCGTCCGCCATCGCACGAGAGCTTGGAATCCTGGGCGGCTACGGCCGCGTGCTCGGCGGAACTGAACTGGATTCCATGTCCGATGACGCACTGGAGCGGGACGTTCTGCAATTCAGGGTTTACTCCAGAGTCTCGCCTCATCATAAGATGAAGATAGTGACAGCCCTGCAGAAGAGCGGCGAGATCGTGGCGATGACAGGAGACGGCGTCAATGACGCTCCTGCACTGAAGAAGGCGGACATAGGGGTTGCAATGGGTGTGACCGGAACGGACGTCGCCAAAGAAGCCAGCGACATGGTGCTCGCAGATGACAACTTCGCCACGATAGTGAACGCAGTAGAGCAAGGACGGGTCATCTTTGACAATATCCGAAAGGCGGTGTATTATCTCGTATCGTGCAACACCGGTGAGCTGATTGCCATTTTGACTGCTATCGTAGTCGGGCTGTCGCGGCCGCTCGAGGCTATCCAAATTCTCTGGGTCAACCTGGTCACGGACGGACCGCCTGCGCTGGCACTAGGGGTTGAGACGGGCGAGCCAGACACGATGCGGCGGCCGCCGCGGGATCCCAAGGAGGGCGTGTTCACTCGCGACGGGGTTTGGGCAGTCTTCGCATATGGTCTCTGCATGGGCATCCTGACCTTGATCGGATACTATGTCGGATCCCGCTCTGCGAGTCCTGATGCGGTGGCGGCGGGGAGAACGATGGCGTTTGGCGTCCTTGTCTTCGCTCAGCTCTTCCATGCGTTCAACATCCGGTGTGGGATCGGATCGGTGTTCACGCGCTCACCGCTGGGAAACCGGCCTCTGCTGCTGTCTCTGGCCGCTTCCGTCGCGCTGCAGCTGGTCGTGATGCTCTATCCGCCCCTCATGCGGGTGTTCAAAGCAACTGAGCTGGCCGGCTGGCAGTGGGCGGCAGTGGTCGGACTTGCAGCTGTGATGGTGCCTGCTGCTGAGTGCGTGAAGTGGATCCTGCGACGATTGGGCGGCAGGGCGGCGAGAGGCGGGGTACAGGTGTGAGTGCGGGCCAGGAAGCAGGGTGGGTCACACGCGCGGATGCGGGCCGGAAGGCAGGGCGGAATGCGGGCTTGAGTGCGAGGCCGGCCGCTGGTCCAGGCATCCCGGCAGCCGGGAAGGACTTCGACCGGCGAAGTTGAAGTACAGCTAAGAAACCCAATATGCAGGGAGTGTTGTACGCTTTGAACCGTGAGAATGCTGCAAGACCGCGGGAGCGTCAGACCGCAATCTGAGTCCGGTTTGTTTTGTCTTGGCACTTGCATGACAGAAAGGAGTTGGCAGGCATGGGCATTGTCGTCAGCGGGCAGAATGTGGACATCACGCCGGCCCTCAAGCAATACGCAGAGAAGAAACTCAAGAAGCTGCAGAAGTTCTTCGACGATCGAGAGGTCGAGATTGAGGTAATCCTCAAGGTCCAGCGCGAGCTTCATGTCGCGGATATCACGATTCAGGTGGGCGGACTGTTGGTTCGCGGAGAAGGCAAGACGGACGACATGTACGCGTCTATCAACGTTGCGGTTGACCGCATCGAGAGGCAGATCCGCAAGTACAAGACCAGGATCAACCGGCGTATGCGCAAGCTCGATGCTCAGGCAGCCGGGGTGGCTGTTCCAGCACAGGCGGAAAGCGACGAGGCGGACGAGCCGAGACTGGTCAAGACGAAGAGGTTCGATGTCAAGCCGATGTCAGTCGAGGAGGCCATCATGCAGATGGAGCTTCTGGGTCACGACTTCTTCGTCTTTCGAAACGACTCTACCGGCGGAGTCAACGTGGTGTATCGCAGGAACGACGGCGACTACGGACTCATAGAGCCCGAGTCAAGGTGAGAAGGAAAGCAGATGCTGGGTTTGGTCAAGAACTTGTTTGACAACACAGTCAGGACACTTCGTCGTATGGAGCGCGTTGTCGGCGAGATCAACGCGCTCGAGCCTGCTATATCGAGCCTTTCCGACCGTGACCTCGCAGCGAAGACCGATGAGTTTCGCAGGAGGCACCAAGGCGGAGAGTCGCTGGATAGGCTGCTCCCTGAGGCATTTGCGGTCGTCCGAGAGGCGGGAAGCCGCAGGCTCGGCTTGTGGCAGGTGTTCGATCCCGAGTTCGGCTTCGACCCGGCGATCCTGAGCCCTGGCTGCCAAGAGGAATACCGGACTGCCAGTGACGCGCTGGCCTCAGGACGCCCGGCGGAGCAGATTCATCTGTCCGCCGACTTCTACCGTGAGTTGAGAGCGTACAGGCAGGATCCCGACTTCCTCCAGCGCGCCTTCGACGTGCAGCTCATCGGCGGAATGGTCCTGCACGAGGGCAGAATAGCTGAGATGAAGACGGGCGAAGGCAAGACCCTGGCTGCCACCCTTCCGGTGTACCTCAATGCCCTTGCTGGGAGGGGCGTTCATGTAGTCACTGTCAATGACTACCTGGCACAGAGGGACGCTCAATGGATGGGCCGGATATACAAGTTCCTGGGGATGTCGGTAGGAGTCATAGTCCACGGGCTGACCACGCAGGAAAGACGTTCGGCGTACGCTTCGGACATAACCTACGGGACGAACAACGAGTTCGGTTTTGATTACCTTAGAGACAACATGGTGGTTGATCCGCAGGAACTGGTGCAGCGGGAGCTGCACTATGCGATAGTGGACGAGGTTGACAGCATCCTGATAGACGAAGCCAGAACTCCGCTGATCATCTCGGGCCAGGCGGAGAAGTCAACCGGGCTGTACCAGAGGTTCGCGTCGCTTGTGCCGATGCTGAGGCGCGATGCCGACTACACAGTCGACGAGAAGGCGCGGACCGTCGCGGTGACTGAGGAAGGCGTGGAGAAGGTCGAGAGGCTGCTCGGAGTCGAGAACCTATATGACCCGGCGAACATCGAGCTCACGCATCACCTGCAGGAAGCGCTCAAAGCGCACGCGCTGATGAAGCGCGACAGGGACTACGTCGTCAAAGACGGGCAGGTGATCATTGTCGACGAGTTCACCGGCCGCTTGATGTTCGGAAGGCGGTACAGCGGCGGGCTGCACCAGGCGATCGAGGCGAAGGAGAGAGTCAAGGTCGAAGATGAGAACCAGACTCTTGCCTCCATTACGTTTCAGAACTACTTCCGGATGTACGAGAAGCTCGCAGGGATGACCGGTACGGCCAAGACCGAGGAAGAGGAGTTCCGCAAGATATACGGGATGGACGTAGTGGTCATACCGACCAACAGGCCTATGATCAGGATAGATCATCCCGATGTGGTGTACAAGACGAAGCGGGCCAAGTTCGATGCGATCGTGCGCGAGATCGAGGAGCTTCACTCAGAGGGAAGGCCGATCCTGGTAGGAACCATCGCCATTGAGACTTCAGAGATGCTCAGCGAGATGCTGCGGAAACGAGGCATCCCGCACCAGGTGCTGAACGCCAAGTACCATGAAAAAGAGGCCGAGATCATCAAAGGAGCGGGCCAGCTCGGGGCAGTCACCATCGCCACGAACATGGCCGGGCGAGGAACCGACATCCGTCTAGGGAAGGGAGTCGCAGACCTCGGCGGGCTTCATGTGCTGGGCACGGAGAGACATGAGAGCAGGCGGATAGACAACCAGTTGAGAGGCCGTTCGGGCAGGCAGGGCGACGCTGGTTCGTCGAGGTTTTATGTGTCTCTCGAGGACGATCTGATGCGACTCTTCGGCGGGGAGACTATCAACAATGTGATGGAGAAACTCGGCTGGGAGGAGGACCAGCCGATAGAACACCAGTACATCACGAAGGCTATAGAGAGGGCCCAGAAGAGGGTCGAAGCCAGGAACTTCGACATCAGGAAGCATGTCCTCCAGTATGACGACGTGATGAACCAGCAGCGCGAGGCCATATACGGCCGGCGGAAGGCGATCCTCCACGGCGACGACATTAGGGACGAGGTCCTCGAGATGATAGGTCAGGTATGCTCCGACCTCGTCGAGCAGCACATACCCGACAGGACGCCTCGGGACGAGTGGGACGTAGCCTCGCTGAAGGACAGCCTTCGGAGTGTCCTCGGAGTCCAGGCGGATCCGGCTGAGTGGCTTGAGTCATGCGCCGATACAGACGATCTGAAGCGACGGCTCGAGTCGCTGCTGACGGACGCGTACGAGAAGAAGGAACGGGAGATCGGCCCTGAGCAGATGCGGGTCCTTGAGAGAAGAGTCATGCTCCGCGCGATCGACCTCAGGTGGATGGATCACATGCAGGCGATGGACGACCTGCGCGACGGCATCGGGCTGAGGGCGTACGCTCAGAGGGATCCTCTGACTGAGTACAAGTTCGAGGCGTTCCAGCTGTTCTCTGAGACCATGGCCATGATCAGGCGGGACACCGTATCGACTCTGCTAAGGATAAGGGTCGTGTCTCCGGACGATCTCAGACAGCAGACCTACAGGAACGTCGTCACCAATGACCCGTCAGCGATGGCCGGATCGCAGCTGCCCAAGGTCCGGCAGCGGAAGGTGGAGAAAGTGGGCAGAAACGACCCGTGCCCGTGCGGCAGCGGGAAAAAGTACAAGAAATGCTGTGGGGCCTGAAAGGCAGGCCATTTAGCAATGTGCGGAGGAGTGTACATGCTGAGTCAGCTTCGTTCAGAACTAGAGGAGATGGACAAGACCCTCAACGAAATGAGGGCTTATCTTTGACATAGAGACTCTTGAGAAACGCGCGGCGGAATTGGAGAGCAAGTCAGCTGATCCGGGCTTCTGGAACGACCGCGAGGCGGCTCAGTCTGCGCTGCAGCAGCTCAGCTCGCTTCGGACTCGGATTCAGCGCTGGAAGGGCCCTAGAGACAAGCTCGACGATCTCCTTGTCCTGGCAGAGCTCGCAGAAGAAGAGGACGATGAAACGGTTGCAGGCGAGATAGAGGCGGGGGTCAAGTCTCTCTCTCGCGACATCGAGAAGCTGGAGTTCCAGCTCCTGCTGTCAGGCGAGTATGACAAGAACAGTGCGATCGTGTCGATACACCCGGGAGCCGGAGGCACCGAGTCGCAGGACTGGGCAGAAATGCTGCTGCGCATGTATACCAGGTATGCCGAGAGGTCGGGCTATCGAGTCGACGTCCTCGATCTGCTTCCGGGCGACGAGGCCGGCATAAAGAGCGTGACCCTGGAGATCTCCGGCGCGTACGCCTATGGGTACCTGAGCGCAGAAAAGGGCGTTCACCGGCTTGTTCGCATATCGCCGTTTGACGCAAACGCGCGAAGACACACGTCTTTTGCCTCTGTCGACGTAATGCCCAGCATTGAAGACGATTCGGAGATTGAGATCAACCCGGCTGACCTCCGAATTGACACGTACAGGTCCGGAGGTGCCGGCGGCCAGCACGTCAACAAGACCGAGTCAGCCGTCAGAATCACGCACTTGCCGACCGGAATCGTTGTGCAGTGCCAAAACGAGCGCTCCCAACAAAGCAACCGCCTCACTGCGATGAGGATCCTCAGAGCCAAGCTCGCCGAGCGCAGGCAGCAGGAACAGGAGGAGATGATCGATCATCTCCGCGGCGAGGTAAAGGATATCGCCTTCGGGAGCCAGATACGGTCCTACGTGTTTCACCCGTACAACATGGTCAAGGATCACAGGACCGGAGTCGAAACCGGAAATGTGGCTGCAGTGATGGACGGCGAGTTGTCCGAGTTCGTCGAGGCTTTTCTCAAGTGGAGGGCAGCCCGGCGCCAGGCTCCAGGTACTGACTGAGTTCAAGAGGGGTGGTGAGCCGACTGCGTACTCTGTGGTGTGTGGCGATAGCACTCGCAGTCCTTTGCTCGGCAGCTGTCGCCTTTCAGCGCTGGACAGATGACAGCAGGTACGTGTCTGTCGAGATCTGCGTGGAGTTTGAGTCGGCAGTCGCCCATTCCGACATGCTCGGGTATGCGTCCGTCGCGCCGTATCTCTCTGCTCTCCGCGAGTCGGGTGCAGTCTCGATCGGGATACGCGAGCCCTCCTTCGACGAACTCATAGGCGGCCGAGGTCTGACAGTCTTCACCGGGCTCGAGCTCCTGAACCGCGATGTCCTTACGCCGATTTCTCTGCCTCCGATCAGAGCGCTGATCGATTCAGGGGAGATCAGCACTGACAGCCTGTACCTGCTGCCGGGCGATAGCGACCTGGCTTCGATCCTCAGCCGCTGGTTTGCAGCGACTTCACTCGAGCCCGTATCTGTGGAACTCCTCACTGCAGAGAACCGGTCAGTCATCGAAATCACCGGGAATCCGATGGATATCTCCGGCTGCAGATTCGGACTGCGCACCGAAGATATCAGGCTTGTGCTCGACGCCGGGCTGCAAGTCGTTCCGAGGCTGTCCAACTCCAGGTCGGGTTCTGTCGAAGCCATCGACCTCGCACTCCAGCCGCTTGCTGCTATCCGAGATCTGGGCCCGTTGATCTTCACAGGCACGGAGGTTCTAGGCTATCCACACAACCTCGCATACGTCTCGGGACGGATTCGAGAGCTGAACGCTGCCCCGGCGCTGATCGAGTTCCACGCTCAGCGGGGAACAAGGGACATCGCCGACCAACTCGACCATGAGATCGTAAGGGTCCACAGTATCACGCCTGATGAGTACTCCCACCTGTCGGGCGAAGAAATGCTCGACCGCCTGCTTCGAGCAGTTTCAGAGCGCAATATCCGTCTGCTCTACCTGAGGCCGCACCTCATAGAGGCGCGGTTGGCCGATGGCACTGCACTGGACTTCGTGAGCTCGCTCAGGCACCGGCTTGAGGATGCAGGGTTCAATGTAGGGCCGGCCAGAGCTTATCCGAGCAGACAGCCTTCACTTCTCCGGCTGCTGATCCCGATCGCTGCGGCCGGTACGGTTGCTCTCGGCATGCTGATCATCGACTATGTGTATCCAATGCAGCTTCCTGCGCAGATCGCCATTACGATGATCGCCGCACTGGCGGTAGCCACCGTAGCGCTGGTTGATATGCTTCTGACTCGCCTCCTGCTTGCTCTGGCGATAGCAGTAGCCGTGCCCGCGGTTGCAGCGCTGGCGTCGGTCATTCGGACGAGTGACTTGACCCAGGGAAGCGGAACCCCTCCGGTCGTGTCGGCGTTTCATGGGTGGCTGGCGGCCTTCTCGGTCGCGGTCGCCGGGGGATTGGTCGCTTCAGGGGTTCTCTCCGACAGGTCGTTCTTCGTGAAGTCTGTCCAGTTCCTAGGGGTTAAGGCGTCGCACACCCTGCCGTTCGCCTTGGCAGGAGGGCTTCTGTGGTGGCACGTGTTCGGCCGGGATTACTCTGCCGGCCGCATACAGGTGTCGCAGAGCCTGAAGCGGTTCCTTCTGACTCCTCTGCGGTTTTGGCACGTCTTGGCCGCTGCCGGAGCTATCGGTGTCTTCATTGTGTACCTCGCAAGGACTGGCAACACCTTTGTGATCGATGTGCCTGTTGTGGACAGGCGCCTTCGGGAAGCATTCGAGGCGTTCCTGCCGGTCAGGCCGAGGACGAAAGAGGTGTTCGTCGGGCATCCGGCTCTGGTGGCGTCTCTTTACGTCTGGGCACGGTCAAGGGGACGGTGCCGGCTGGCTCTGTACGGTGTGCTGGCGGGGATGATCGGTCTCATCTCTGTGGTCAATTCCTTTGCGCACCTTCACACGCCCATCTCGCTCACACTCTTGCGAGTGCTCCTGGGAGCGGCTGTCAGCCTGCCGGTCTCGCTTCTCGCGGTGTACTGTGCAGCCGCTGTTATGTCGAGGAATCTGCCACAGACCGAGCTCAACGGGATCGGAGTCGACACAGGCGCACATGACCCGGAGGTGCGCGGATGAGCCGAGTCGTCGTGTCCGGGTACTATGGGTTCGGAAACGTCGGAGACGAGGTAGTGCTGGACAGCCTGGTCCGATGGCTTCGCGACGCCGGAAATTGCGAAGAGCTGACGGTGCTGTCATCGGATCCTCAGCGGACTGCACGGCGTCTCGGTGCTCAGTCGGTCTACAGCTTCGGCCCTGTAGGAGTGATTAGGGCGCTGTTGAGGTCTGAAGTGCTGGTCAGCGGAGGAGGTACGCTGATCCAGGACCGGACTTCTGTCAGGAGCGCTCTCTATTATCTGGCGATACTTGCCGCCGGACTTGCACTGAGGCGCAGGGTGGCGGTCGTAGGGCAGGGACTCGGGCCCATCCGCACCTGGGTCGTGAAGGCTCTGACGCGAGTGGTGCTGTCGAGAGCCGATCTGATTGTGTTGCGTGACTGCGGTTCGGCGGACCTTCTCGAGGAGATTGGGGTCCCGACCTCCCGGGTGAGGATAGGAGCTGACCTTGCGTTCCTGTCGACGGCGGTGAGGGGCGAGCGCGCTGAGGCAGAAGCTGCAGCGCGCGGTCCAGTAGCTCTGGTGGTTCCGTCATACAGGGACAAGCACTCGGATCGGAGATGGATCTCTTCGCTTGCATCTCGCATGAGTGAGGCCGTGCAGGGTCAAAGAAACATCGAGGTGCTGGCGTTTCAGCCTGCAGATGTTGCGTCCGACTCATCTGATGGCCCGTTGCGCCCCAGAGTTGTAGAGCCCTCGCTGGCCGACCAGCTTGTGAAGGGCTTCTCTGTAGTCGTAAGCGCAAGGCTGCATGGGTTGATTCTGGCGGTGAGAGCGGGGATACCGGGAATAGCGCTGGCTGTGGATCCGAAGATCCAGTACTTCGCGGAGGAGACCGGTCTTCCGTGGATAGACCCGTCCGCACACTCACCTGAGGAGGTCGCTGCCTGGGCCTGCCGCTCCCTAGACAGAACGCTGGCGCGTTATCCTGAGACGGCAGCCGATGTCAGAGAGGCTGCTGAGAGGTTCGCGGACAGGGCAAGAGCGGGGATGCAGGGGCTCCTCGAGCTGCTCGCGCGCGAACGTCCCGTGTGCAGACGCAAGAGCACAGTCAGTGGGTGATTGTGTGGAGATCTTCGGCACTCGTGTTGACGCTGTAGACGCCGACAAGGCGGTGGCCAGAGTGATAGGCATGGCTCTGGCTGACCGTGCGTCCTACGTGGTCACTCCGAACGTCGAGATCGTGATGGCAGCAAGATCCAACGAACGGCTGAGGCGTGCGCTGAACGGCGCAGACCTTGCTGTGGGCGATGGCGTCGGGCTGGTGTGGGCCTCGAGAGTGCTTGGAAGGCCGCTTCCCGCCCGAGTGAGCGGTATAGATCTCATGAC
Organism: Bacillota bacterium; assembly: GCA_012719595.1. GTDB lineage: Bacteria > Bacillota > DTU014 > DTU014 > DTU014 > JAAYAB01. The sequence goes on along the minus strand of JAAYAB010000212.1, from coordinate 101,663 downwards.
AGATCTGCTGCGCGAGGCTCCCAGGCATGGGCTTAGGGTCTTCCTGCTTGGATCGACTAAAGAGATCGTGGCCGCTGCAGCCGAACGCATACGCTCAACCATGAATGCAGAGGTGGCAGGGTTTCATCACGGGTTTTTCTCTCCTGAGGAGGAGCAGAAGGTCGTAGACTCGATACTTCGCACTAGACCACATATCATATTCGTGGGGATGGGCAGCCCGAGACAGGAGCTGTTCATGGCCAGGAACGTAGGCCTGATCGGAAAAGGAGCAATGATCGCAGTCGGAGGAAGCTTTGACGTCCTTTCAGGAGCGAAGCGCCGCGCACCTTCTCTCTTGCGCAGGCTCGGTCTCGAATGGATGTTCAGGCTCATCAGTGAGCCCAGGAGATTCCGCCGGATGATGGCCTTGCCCAGGTTCGCGGCACTTGTCCTGCTCACCCGGTTGAAGCTGGTCAAGGAGTGATCGTTCTTTGAGGTCCGAAGCTGCGGAGAAGCTGAGACGTGCAGCCACGGGCAAGTGGCTCAGGACGTTGACCGACTACCTGGCGATCACCGCAGGCGCGGTCATCACTGCAGTTGCACTGGACGCGTTCCTGATTCCGGGCAGGATCGCTGCAGGCGGCGTGAGCGGACTCGCAACGATAGTCTACCATGTCTTTGGCTTCCCGGTAGGCTGGACCATGCTGGCGGTGAACGTCCCGCTGTTCGTGACTGCACTCTTTGTGATCGGACCCGGTTTCGGCATACGGACTGTATACGGTTCAGTGCTCGTTTCGGTCGCGGTCGAGGCCCTCAAGCCGATGATCCCCACGATTACGCAGGATCTCGTGCTCTCGTCTGTGTACGGCGGAGCTCTTGCCGGCCTTGGACTCGGTCTTGCGTTTCGCCACGGCGGGAGCACAGGAGGGACCGATTTGGCTGCCAGGCTGCTGAACCGGCTGACGCACTTCTCGGTCGGCAAGTCACTGCTCTTGATCGACTTTGTCGTGGTAAGCCTGGCCGGAGTGGTTTTCAGCGCTGAGCTCGCACTGTATGCACTGGTTTCGATCTTCGTGACATCCAAAGGAATCGACCTCATCCAGGAAGGGTTCAGCTACGCAAAGACGGCGATCATTATCTCCAACAGAGCCGATGCGATCGCGTCCGCAGTCTTGACACGCATGGAGCGAGGCGTGACCGGTCTGAAAGGGATTGGCAAGTACTCCGGGGAGGAGCGCGAGGTCCTATTGTGCGTGGTTTCCCGCAGGGAGATCGCGCAACTCAAGAATCTTGTTGGTGAGCTTGACCCGGATGCTTTCATGACGATAACGGATACGCACGAGGTTCTCGGCGAGGGTTTCAAGAAGTGACGAAGGGTCGACGCCGTAGGGGTGGTCGTGTTTGATCAGGACAGTTCATCTGAGTAAAGTGTATGGCAAGGGCGCCCGGGCGCTGGACGACGTAAGCCTGCAGATCAATCGGGGCGAGTTTGTGTTCGTAATGGGGAAGAGCGGAGCGGGGAAGTCCACTCTGTTCTGGGTGCTGTCAGGCCAGGTGAGGCCCACTTCGGGGAGCGTCTTCGTCAACGACAAGAGCATCGCTCGGGCGACATCGGGTGTCATAGCGAGGCTTAGGCGGCAGATGGGCCTGGTGCCTCAGGACCTGAAACTCCTCGAGAGGAGGACCGCCTACGAAAATGTCGCTTTTGCAATGCAAGTGATCGAGCGTCCCGAGTGCGAGATCAAGGAGCGAGTCCGAGAGGTCCTTGCCATGGTCGGGCTTGCGGGCCGCGAAGATGCGTATCCAAACCAGCTCTCCGGCGGAGAGCAGCAGAGGGTCGCCATAGCCCGGGCGATCGTCAATGGTCCCCAGATCATTCTGGCGGACGAGCCCACCGGCAACCTCGATTCGAAGACCGCCGAGGACATTCTGAAGATTCTCGAGAGACTGAACAGGAAGGGAACAACAGTGCTGGTGGCGACTCACAACGAATCGCTGGTCGAAAGCAGGAATCACAGAGTCGTCTATCTCGAGCGCGGGAGGGTCCGCATAGACACCGGAGGGCGCCCTCTGTGGGGTGATTTGCAGTGAAGCTGTCGACTTTTCGCTACTTCGGAGCGCAGGCGTGGTCAGGTGTGCGGAGGAATCTCAGCCCCACTGCCGCGCTGGTGATTCTGATCGCGCTCTTCACCCTCGGCGCGTTTCTAGGAGTGATTCGGAACGCGGAATCCATAGGAGCTGATCTCGTGCAGGGATTTCAGGTCGTCGCGTACCTGAAGCCTGACGCTTCGCCAGTCGATCTGGACGGAGCTGCGCGCAGAATCGCGGGCATTTCTGGGGTGGTAGGCACCGATGTCAGGACGAAACAGATGGAGCTCGAGCGCCTGGTGCATCAGTTTCCCGCCTACAAGGGAGTCATCGCGTCGCTCCCAGAGAATCCCCTGGTGGACGCCATAGTTGTCGACATAGACGACCCGGAGCGCGCTGGAGTGATCGCGTCGTTGATCGCAAGGATAGATGCGGTCGACGAGGTGGTGTACGGAACGCTCGCTGCAGAGCGTCTGGCCTCCTTCGCGAGAGGGCTTAGGACGCTGTCGCTCGCCGGGACCGTTTTCATGGTGGTTGTCATATCGCTCGTCGTCGGAAGCGTGGTCGGCCTCACTATAGAATACAGAGCGGCGGAGATAGAGGTGGCTTCTCTGGTCGGCGCGACGAGGTGGTTCATCATGTGGCCTTTCATCATCGAAGGCGCCATCCTTGCCCTGATGCTGTGGGCGGTCGGCGCCTCAGCCGTGGCTGCCTTGTACCTTCCGGTCGTTCGTTCTTTCCAGAACATGATGCCCTTCGCGGCGTTCGCGGACTCCTGGGGCGACGTTTACGCAGTCTCCCTCCAGCTGCTAGCCATCTCGTTCGTGTCATTCGAGACTGCCACATTGATCGCACTGAGGCGGTTGATCACAGGCATGCAGAAGGGATGATTGCGTGAAGCTCAGGCTGCTTGTGGTATCGATCATAGTTGTGGTACAATTGGCGTGGACCGCTCCGGCCTGCGCTGGGATTCTTTCGGATGTGCAGGACACGCTGGCTGAACTCACTGATCGAGTCCTGTCGATCAAGGACTCGCTGCTCGGGTTGAGGAAGCGTGAAAGCGAGGCTCTCAAGGCCTTGTCGGAGAGAGAATCGCAACTAGAAGCGGTCAAGGCCGAATTGCGGTCGCTGGCAAATACCACTTCTGCGCTCGAATCCGAGATCGCCTCTCTGGAACTCTCGCTAAAACGGAGCGAGAGCGATGCACGGGCATTGGCCGCTTCCGTTGAACAGGCGACCGACTTACTCCGGATGCAGCTGCGGTATCTGCAGAAACACGGCAGAGTCGATGATTTCCTCTCGTTCCTCGCTTCAGAGTCGCTGGTAGAGTCTCAGCTCACGGTGAAATCGCTCGACCAGCTGTTGCGGCTTACCGACCGTGTTGTCGCAGACTACTACTCCCAGCTGGCTGAATTGGGCCGGCGGCGGAGCGAACTCCTGGGGCTGATGAGGGATCTGGACGCGAAGAGGAGCGAGCTCAACAGGACAAGGCAGAACAGAGAGGCCGCTCTCAATGAGTTGATCAAAAAGACCGACGAGACCAGATCGGCACTGGCAAACGCCCGCTCTCAGATATCCGATTACGAACGGACTCTCAGAGAGCTCGAAGAGAGCAGCGCGGAGCTGCAGGCGATCATAGAGGCGCAGGAGAGGGAAGCGGCCGAGCTGGAGAGAAAGGCCAGGGAAGGCTGGATCAGGTCGTTTCTGTGGCCGGTTTCAGGCAACGGGACTGCAGGCCACTCGATGATAGGCCGGTCTGACAGAGGATATTCTGGCATAGAGATTGAAACACAGGCCGGCGCACAGGTCGTTGCTGCCAGGTCCGGACAGGTGGTCCATTCGGGCTGGGTAAACGGGTATGGCAGCACGGTGGTGATGAACCACGGAAGCGGGTACTCGACCATCTATGCGCATTGCTATCACCTCAAGGTCGCTGCCGGAGACTTTGTGGTTGCAGGCGAGGTGATCGCGGAGATGGGTGGCGTGACGGCTGACTCACCTCCACGCCTTCACTTCGAGATACGGAAGGACGGTCTCCAGCTCGACCCAATGGAATACCTCGAGTCCGTGGGGACGGGCGCGCTCCGGTGATTTCCTAGAAGGGTGTTGAGTGGATTTGGCTAGAAGCATTACAGCCAGGCAGAGACTTGCCATTCTCATACTGGTCCTGATTGCCATACTGTTTGCCCCCTCCGGACAGGCCCGCGACGACGAGAAGCTGCACTCGGGCATCGACCTCGCTGCGGAGATTGCCCTGCTGGTCAGACTCCAGTACGTGGATCCGGTCAGGGTTACCGATCTTCTGTCGGCTTACATGGTCACCGACACGATAGAGGGAATGCTGGAGAGCCTGGGCGACCAGTACACGCGATACCTGGATCCAGGGGCGTACAAGGCATACACAGAGGACGTCGAGGGCACATACAGCGGAATCGGCATACATGTCGGATTGCTGAACGGACGGGCCACTGTGGTGGCGCCGATGCCCGATACGCCGGCGAAGCGAGCAGGACTGGCTTCGGGCGACGTTATAATGGCTATCGACGGCAAGTCGACAGAGAACATGTCTCTCGAGGAAGCTGTGTCGCTGATGAAGGGCCCCGAAGGCACTCGAGTCGTCCTTACCATCCAACGCGAGGGTGAGGAGCTGAGAGATGTCGAGATCGTCCGCGCGGTGATCACCGTGCCGGTAGTGGAGTCTGAGATGGTGGAAGAGGGCATCGGCTACTTGAGGATCATCACTTTCTCTGCCGATACTGCGGACCAGGTCCACCGCGCTCTCGAGGACCTGAGATCGCAGGGTGCGGAAGGCCTGGTGCTGGATTTGAGGTGGAACGGCGGAGGTCTCTTTGACCAGTCGATTCTCGTAGCGAGCATGTTCGTCGGTGAGGGACCCATAGTGCACAGGGTGGGCAGAGGCGGCGTGAAGAACACCCACATGAGAAGCACGGAAGTGCCGACCTATGACATCCCGCTGGTCGTGCTGGTCAACCAGTGGAGTGCGAGCTCTGCAGAGATCCTGGCAGGCGCGCTCAAGGATAGCGGCCGCGCGCCGCTGGTCGGAACGAAGACATTTGGCAAGGGCGTGGTCCAGGGGGTGTTCCCCTTGGGCAACGGTGGCGCTCTGTCTGTCACGACCGACCGGTACCTCACCGCAGCAGAGCGCTCGATACACGGGGAAGGGATAGTCCCAGACTACATCGTCGAGTTGCCCGAGCCGGGAGAACCCGCGGAGTCCGAGGAGCTAGGGCCGTTTGATTCAGGCGAGGAAGACGCGCTGGACCAGCCAGAGTCAGCGGAACCTGACAGCACGACACCTGAGGCAACTGAAGATCCTGATGGGGCTGACGAGGCAGTCGAGACTCAAATCGAGGTGCTCGAAGATGTGGTTGTAGAGGACACGCAGCTGCTGAAGGCTCTCGAAGTCCTGCGGTCGATGCTTGCAGGCGGTGAACTTGATGAGCTAAGTGAAGCGAGCTGACCGGTTGCGTCGAGTCGGGCGCACTAGTGGGTTTCTGGAGTGATCGCTGTGTTTCCATTTGGCGAAGTCGTGCGGATGCTGATCAGGGCCGTGCCGTTCGCGGTTCAGCATCCGTTCTTTTGGGTGTTGACAGCTATAGTCTTCTTTCAATACGCGAGAGTGGCGGATCTCGAGAAGCGCCTTTATGGCGCCACGAGGCACAGTCCTCTGACTTCGACACTCGTGTCGCTGGTTTTCGGAGTCGGGATAGGCTTTTTCGGAAGCCTGGCGCTGGTCTTCATGGGGCCGATCGTCAACGATGCAGGCATAATGTATGTTTGGCCGCTGGCCGTCGTACTGATGCTGCTCAACCCAAGAATGCTGTGCTTTGCGTACGCAGGCGGGATCCTGTCTCTGGTGCACCTCTTGTTCGGCGTTCCAAGGATCGGCGTTCCCCAGCTCTTGACGATCATAGCCGTTCTTCATCTGGTTGAGAGCATATTGATCTGGATCGACGGCTACTACGGAGCTATTCCTGGGTTCTTCCGGCTCGGCGACGGTCATCACACAGGCGGATACCTGCTTCAGAGGTTCTGGATAGTGCCTCTCGCACTCACCTGGGCGGTTCCGGTGGCTGCGGGGATCGGAGCAGAAGGCGCCATAGAGATGCCGCACTGGTGGCCGCTGATCAAGTCCGGCGCTGAGAAGTACATTGACGGCACATTCGCGCTGACCATTTTCCCGATTCCCGTGATACTGGGCTATGGGGATTTCAGCTTCTCGCGCATGCCGCACAAGAAGGTCCAGCTGACTTCCGGCGCTTCGGCGGTCTACAGTCTGGTCCTGCTGGCTCTTGCCTATGGGGCCGACAGATACGAATGGCTGGCCTATGCTGCGGCTGTGTTCGCACCGCTTGGACATGAGCTGATAATACGGTTCGGACGACGCGTGGAGACGATCGGCGACGCACTGTTCTCGCTGCCGAAGCGTGGCGTTCGAGTGCTCGATGTCTTGGCGAAGTCGCAGTCTTTCGAAAAGGGAGTGCGCGCGGGAGACGTGATACTCTCGGTAAACGGAGTGCCAGTGAGCGATGTGACATCCGTGCGCAGGGCATCTATGCTGCAAGGCGGGATAATTGACCTGGACCTGTTGAGCATGTCTGAGGGCAGTGGGAGAGACCCGTCGCACCTCCGTGTCACGCTGAACGCTTCCGACTCCAGGCCCGGATTGGGCATACTGCTGTTGCCGACCCCGGGGGAAGCGCCGTACATCTCACTCGACCGGGGCAGCGGGCTTGCTGCAAACCTAGGAGGTCTGTTGAAACGGCTGTTCAGGTCTGGAGGACGAGAAGATTGACAAGAAGAGATCGCCGAACCATTTTGTTGCTGTGCGTCGCCGTTGCGGGATTCCTGCTAGGACTGACGCTATATGTGTATAAGGGTGCCCGCCGAGGGAACCCCCAGGTTCCTGCGGCCGTACCTGCCACGGAGGAGGCTGCACCTGCTGGGTCTGCTTCGCTTCAGCGCAATCCAGGAGTCAATGAGGTGGACAAGCCATCCCCGCCTATGCTGGCGATCATAGTCGACGATTTCGGCTATGGACGCAGAGGCACCACGACGATCCTGGAGCTGCCGTATCGGCTCACTGTATCTGTGTTGCCCAACCTGGGTCTGACCAGGTCGGACTATGAGAAGGCCATCCAGTCGAGCCATCAGGTGATGCTCCATCTCCCGATGGAGCCCCTCGACGACGACGTGTCGCCCGGCGAGGGCGCGATATTGGTAGGCATGACAGACGAAGAGATACGCGGCGCAGTTGAGAGATGCCTCGAACAAGTTCCTCTGGCGACTGCGGTCAACAACCACATGGGCTCGCGGGCGACTGCAGATTTGGATGTGATGACCGTCGTCCTGAAGACGTTGAAGGAACGAGGTCTGTACTGGGTCGACAGCAGCACGACCCCGGATTCCAAAGGCCCTCTCCTGTCCAGGTCGCTGGGCATGCCGGTCGTGATCAACAACATGTTCCTTGATTGGGAGTCTACTCGCGAGTATATTGAGAATAGGCTGCGCGACGCCGCAGCGCGTGCTCGAGACAGAGGGTACGCCGTCGCTATCGGGCACGTGTCAGAGGTCTTTGCGGAAACCCTTGCAGCGGTCCTGCCCGACATAGCAGACAGCGGCGTGTCTCTGGTCACAGTCGATCAGCTGGTCGACTACTTGTCGTCGATGTCCGCCGTCCCCAGCGGCGACAGCCCGGTGTGATCGGCGTCTCTGACATCCCCACTTGACGGAAGTGAGTGATTCGCATAGAAAAGCGGTTCAAGCTAGTCTCTTCATACGGCCCGACTGGCGACCAGCCGGCCGCGATTGACGCGCTCGTGCGCGGCCTGAATTCCGGGTACCGGCATCAGACCCTAATGGGCGTCACCGGGAGCGGGAAGACGTTCACGATTGCGAATGTCATAGAGCGGGTGCAACGGCCCACTCTCGTCATCGCGCACAACAAGACCCTGGCAGCTCAGCTCTGCAGCGAGTTGAGGGAGTTCTTCCCGGAGAACGCCGTGGAGTACTTCGTCAGCCTGTTCGACTACTACCAGCCGGAAGCCTATATCCCGCACACGGACACATATATCGAGAAAGAGGCAACCATCAATGACGAGATCGACCGCCTCAGACACAGGGCGACGAGCTCGCTCTTCGAGAGGAGAGACGTCGTCATAGTCGCCAGCGTGTCGTGCATCTACGGGCTCGGGTCGCCGGAAGAATACAGAAGGATGATGCTGCCGATCAAGCGCGGCGACATCGTGGATCGCGACAAGATACTCCGGCGGCTCGTGGGCATTCAGTACATCAGGAGCAACGCCGGGTACCGCAGAGGGACGTTTCGCGCGCGCGGCGATGTAATCGAGATAATCCGGCCATATGGCGAGTCCGCCGTACGCGTAGAGATGTTCGGCGACGAGATCGACCGCATAGTCGAGGTCGACATGCTCACCGGCGAGATACTCAAAGAGCTGGATCAGGTCGGCATATACCCGGCTTCGCACTATGTGACCACAAAGGACCGCATCACTGCCGCAGTGGAGAGCATAGAGGCGGAGCTCGAGGCCAGGCTCGAGGAGCTCAGATCCGAGGGCAAACTGCTAGAGGCGCAGCGGCTCGAGCAGCGCACGAGATATGACATGGAGATGTTGCTCGAAACCGGTTTCTGCCAGGGGATCGAGAACTACTCGCGCCACCTGGACGGCCGCGCTCCGGGGGATACTCCGGCGACCCTGATCGACTACTTCCCCGACGACTTCGTCGTCGTGATAGACGAATCACATATGACTGTCCCACAGCTTCATGCGATGTACGCGGGCGACAGATCGCGCAAGGAGGTCCTGGTGCGGTACGGGTTCAGGCTGCCGTCCGCCCTGGACAACCGGCCGTTGACTTTCGAAGAGTTCTCCAGGGCGGTCAATCAGGTGGTGTATGTCTCGGCTACTCCCGGTGACTATGAACTCAAGCGCAGCTCACAGGTAGTGGAGCAGATTATCAGGCCTACCGGGCTGGTCGACCCCGAGATCACAGTGCGGCCGACGAGAGGACAGATCGATGACCTCATAGCGGAGATAAAGGATACGACGGCTCGCGGGTATCGCACTCTTGTCACGACGCTGACGCGCAAGATGGCTGAGGACCTCACAGACTACCTCATAGACAGCGGACTGCGAGTGAAATACCTGCACTACGAGGTCGACACTCTCGAACGTGTGGAGATCGTGAGAGATCTCAGGCTTGGGAAGTTCGACGTGATCGTCGGGATAAACCTCCTTCGCGAAGGCTTGGATCTTCCTGAGGTCGAGCTGGTCGCGATCCTGGATGCAGACAAGGAAGGGTTTCTCCGATCCAACAGATCGCTCATACAGACGATCGGCCGCGCCGCGAGGAACGTGAACGGCCGGGTGATAATGTACGCAGATCAGATTACGGAATCCATGCGGTCGGCGATCGACGAGACGAACAGGAGGCGCAGCCTCCAGTCGAAGTACAATCAGGAGCATGGGATCATTCCCAAGAGTATTGTCAAAGCTGTAGCCAAGGGGATTGGGCCCGTCGAGGAGGAACAGGCCGAGGCCCGGCCTGAAGAGGCGATCGCCGAACGGCTAGGCTACGATCCGACCTCACTGAAGGAGACCGATATACTCGAGCTCATCGACAAGCTCGACGAGAAGATGAGAGACGCTGCCGCCAATCTCGAGTTCGAGGAGGCGGCGAAGTATCGCGACGAGATCGCGGCGCTCCGCCGGAGGCTGCTCGCGCATGAATAAGTCTGTGATCTTTGTCAAGGGAGCGAGAGAGCACAACCTCAAAAACATAGACGTAGAGATACCTCGGGACAGGCTTGTCGTGATCACGGGACTCTCGGGCTCAGGCAAGTCGTCGCTCGCGTTTGACACGATCTACGCCGAAGGACAGAGGAGATACGTTGAGTCTCTGTCAGCCTACGCCAGGCAGTTCCTGGGCCAGATGGACAAGCCGGACGTCGACCGCATCGAGGGGCTGTCTCCAGCGATCTCCATAGACCAGAGGACGACCAGCCGCAACCCAAGGTCCACCGTCGGCACGGTCACGGAGATATACGACTACCTCCGTCTCCTCTTCGCGCGCATAGGGGTGCCGCACTGCCCGCAGTGCGGCCGCGTCATCTCTCAACAGACCGTGGAACAGATCGTCGATCAGATCATGCGGCTCCCCCAGGACACCAGGGTGCAGATACTCGCTCCCGTGGTGAGGGACCGCAAGGGCGAGTACAGACGGGTATTCGACGAGATCCGCAGGGACGGCTTTGCTCGCGTCAGGGTTGACGGCGAGGTGAGGGACATCAGTGAGAGCATAGAGCTCGACCGGTACAAGATGCACAGGATCGAGATTGTGGTCGACAGGATAGTCATCCGCAGCGGGATTGAGAGCAGGCTTGCAGACTCGGTCGAGGTGGCTCTGAAGCACGGCGACGGGATAGTGGTAGTCGATCCAATCGGCCACAAGGAGCAGGTTTTCAGCGAGAAGCTGGCGTGCCCTGAGTGCGGAGTCAGCTTTGAGGAACTGACTCCGAGGATGTTCTCGTTCAACAGCCCTTACGGAGCCTGTGAGGAATGCACCGGGCTCGGTGGAACCCGCAACGTTGACCCGGACCTCGTCCTCGATCTGTCGCGATCCATAAACCAAGGCGGCATACTGCCCTGGGGCAACCCCCAGTCGACCACGTATTTCTCAGGGCTCCTCCACGCGATCGCAGAGCCCCACTCGATCGATTTGGACACTCCTCTCGGCGGCCTCACCGACCATCAGAGACATATTCTCCTCTATGGTTCAGGCGAACGGCTCTACAGAGTTCGTTACAAGGACAGCAGAGGACGGACTCGCGAGTGGCAGACCAGGTTCGAGGGCATAGTGAATAACCTCGAGAGGCGGTACAGGGAGACCCAGTCCGATTACGCCCGCGAAGAGATCGAGAAGTTCATGTCCTGGAGAGAGTGCCCGAGCTGCCGCGGAGCGCGGCTCAAACCCGAAGTGCTGGCCGTTACAGTATCAGATCGGTCGATCGTGGACGTGACCAGGATGTCTGTGAGAGAGTGCCTCAGGTTCTTCGAGTCCATCGAGCTGACGGAAAAGCAGCAGATGATCGCCAGACAGGTGATGAAGGAGATCAGAGAGAGGCTCTCGTTCTTGATCAATGTCGGCCTCGACTACCTGACCCTCGATCGATCCGCGGGAACCCTCTCCGGCGGAGAGGCGCAGCGCATCAGGCTGGCCACCCAGATCGGCAGCAGCCTTGTCGGTGTGCTGTACATCCTCGACGAGCCGAGCATCGGACTGCATCCCAGAGACAACGGCAGGCTCATCGCGACGCTCAAAGGCCTCCGCGACCTGGGAAACACGGTGATCGTGGTCGAGCACGACCAGGAGACTATCCTGTCGGCTGACCATGTGGTAGACATCGGTCCGGGCGCAGGCGAGGACGGTGGCAGGGTCGTCTTCTCGGGTCCGGTGGATCGCCTCATGCAGTGCGAGGAGTCTGTGACCGCTCAGTATTTGAGTGGAAAGCGGTCAGTGCCGGTACCCAAGGTGAGGCGCAAGGGCAACGGCAATTACCTTGTCGTCAAAGGAGCGAGCGAACACAATCTCAAGAACATAGACGTGGAGTTTCCGCTCGGCGTGTTCACTGTCGTCACCGGAGTGTCCGGGTCAGGGAAGAGCACGCTCGTCAACGAGATCCTGTACAAAGCACTGGCTCACAGGCTCAACCGCGCCGCGACCAAAGCTGGCCGCCATGCAGACATCGTCGGAGTTGATCTCCTCGACAAGGTGATCAACATCGACCAGGCCCCCATAGGCAGGACTCCGCGGTCGAATCCAGCCACATACACAGGAGTGTTCGACCCAGTCCGAGAACTGTTTTCGCTGACTCCGGAAGCGAGAGCCCGAGGATACGCTCCCGGCCGCTTCAGCTTCAACGTAAAGGGTGGCAGATGCGAGGCCTGCAGGGGTGACGGCATCATCAAGATCGAGATGCACTTCCTGCCGGACGTGTACGTGCCGTGCGAGGTGTGCAAGGGCAAGCGGTACAACAGGGAGACTCTCGAGATCAGGTTCAGGGGAAAGAGCATAGCCGATGTCCTCGACATGACGGTCAGCGAGGCGCTCACGTTCTTCGAGAACATACCGCGGGTCAGACGCAAGCTGCAAGTCCTGGATGACGTAGGCCTTGGCTACATCCGCCTTGGCCAGCCGGCCACCACGCTCTCAGGCGGGGAGGCGCAGCGAATCAAGCTGGGCGCCGAGCTCAGCAAGCGAAGCACAGGACGGACCATGTACATCCTCGACGAGCCTACGACAGGTCTGCACTTCGCAGACGTCCACCGCCTGCTCGATGTTCTGAACCGCCTCGTAGACGCAGGCAACACTGTCATCGTCATAGAGCACAACCTCGACGTGATCAAGTCCGCTGACTACGTGATCGACCTTGGCCCCGAGGGCGGAGACGAGGGCGGCCGGGTGGTTGCCACCGGCACCCCTGAGGAGCTGTCTGATTGTGAGAACACCTACACCGGCATCCACCTCAGGAAGGTGCTGAACGCCCCAGGCAAACGCTGAGAGCGCAGCGAGAGGGCGGCTGACCAGACCCTTACCCCTCTGTGGTATAATGGTCGTGGAATCCTGCTGACGCAGGCAAGACCTACGAAGAGGGATCGATCGACCGTTGAATGCAACCGAACACGTAGCGGAGTTGCTGGATAATCTCCCGGTGAAGACTGGCGTCTACATCATGAAGGACGAGTACGACCGGGTTATCTACGTCGGAAAAGCTGTCAATCTCAGGAGCCGGGTGCGTTCGTACTTCCAGGACAGCGCAGAACACGGAGAGAGGACCCGCCTGCTGGTCGACAAGGTGCGGGACATCGAATACGTCGTGACCGACACAGAGGTCGAGGCGCTGGTCCTGGAATCCAATCTGGTGAAGGAATACAGCCCCAGGTACAACGTCAAGCTCAAGGACGACAAGAGCTATCCGTTTGTCAAGATCACTGCGAGCGAGCCATTCCCGCGAGTCTACGTCACCCGAAAGGTCGTGCAAGACGGGTCCATCTACTTCGGACCGTATACTGACGTCACAAAGCTCAGGGAGACCATTGATGTAGTCCGGAAGGTCTTTTCGGTGCGTTCGTGTCACAGAAGGATCGACGGCCAGACTCCAGGCGCCCGCCCCTGTCTGAACTACCACATAGGCCGCTGCCTTGCCCCATGCACAGGAACGGTGACTCCCGAGGAGTACAACAGATCAGTGCGCGAGGTAATGATGTTTCTGGAGGGGCGCAGCCGCGAGCTCATCAAAGCGGTCTCCGAGAGGATGGAAGCCGCCGCGAAGCAACTTGACTTCGAGAGAGCTGCGACACTTCGAGATCAGCTGAGAGCGCTGGAATCTGTCGCTTCGAAGCAGAAGGTCCTGTGCGATCCCGGCGTGGAGCGCGATGTGATAGCACTTGCCAGGGACGACAAGAGGACGTGCGTGGTGCTGTTCTATATCCGCGACGGGCTTCTGATAGGCCGCGAGCATTTCATGCTCGAACCCGGCATAGACGATGACGACTCTTCGCTCGTCACTGCGTTTCTGCAGCAGTATTACTCCCAGGCTGCCTTTGTTCCCAACGAGATCCTCGTATCGAACGACATACACGGTCGCGAGACGGTTTCAAGGTGGCTCAGAGCAAGGCGAGGCAGCGCCGTCGCGCTTGCCGTTCCCCGCCGCGGCGAGAAGCGGCGCCTCGTGGAAATGGCTGAGGAGAACGCGGTCGAGATCCTGCGCATCGCCAAAGAGGAGAGCGAACAGAAGCAGTTCAGGCTCCAGAAAGCGCTGCTCGACCTCAAAGCCGCACTGTCTCTTCCTGATGTCCCCAAGCGCATCGAGTGCTATGACATCTCGAACACTCAGGGAACCGACATAGTGGCGTCAATGGTCGTGTTTGACAACGGAGAGCCACGGAGGTCGCACTACAGGCGCTTCCGGATCCGCGGGGTGGAAGGCCCTGACGATTTCGAGAGCATGCGGCAAGTGGTCCGGCGCAGGATGTCTCACCTGGTCTCGGAAGGCGCATCCGATCGCGTCGAGCCACCGGCAGCTGAGGGGTCCGACTCCTTTGAGGCCAGGCCAGACCTGGTCGTCGTCGACGGAGGCAAGGGCCAGCTCAGCGCGGCTCAGTCTGCACTCCAGCAGCTGGGCATTGCCGGTGTTCCCGTGATCGGTTTGGCGAAGAGGGAAGAGGAAGTGTTCGTCCCAGGCCAGTCCGATCCCGTGGTTCTCGACCGGGAATCAGAAGCGCTCTTTCTGCTTCAGAGGATCAGGGACGAGGCTCACAGGTTCGCTGTGACTTATCACAGGCGGCTGAGGGGGAAGAGGGCGCTTGGATCGATCCTCGAGGAGATCCCTGGAGTAGGGCCGAAGAAGAGGAAGGCGTTGCTGGAGAGGTTCGAGTCCATTGAGGGTCTGCGCAGGGCTTCGATTGGATCGATCGCCGAGCTCCCCGGGATAAACGAGCAGCTCGCGAGGGACATCAAGGAGTTCCTGAGCAGATAAGCGCCCTGCCGGGAGCGCCTGGCAGGGTTAGTTATTCCACGCTTGCCATACGGCAGGCGGGGGTATAGGATAATAGCAAGCGAGTATTCGAGGATTGCAGGTTCGCCGCGTTAAGCGGCGGCGGGCCTTGTTTGGAGGTATCGTCCGTGGAGAAGCGACTCTACCGCTCGAACAGCGAGAGGATGCTCGGGGGAGTGTGCGGAGGCCTGGGCAAGTACTTCAGCGTGGACCCTACGCTCATCCGCCTCGCGTGGGTTGTGTTCAGCCTGTGCGGGGGAGCGGGTGTCCTGGCCTACTTGATAGCATGGATCATCATCCCGTCGGAACCATAGGGCGGAGCGAGGAACGGCTGAGGTTGAGGAATCCGATCAGGCTGATCGCAGTAGATCTGGACTACACACTCCTCAACAGCAACTTCGAGATCTCGCCAAGAAACAGGAGTGCGATCGCCAAAGCCGTGGACGGCGGCGCTATCGTCACTCTGGCGACCGGCCGGATGTACGCCTCGACATTGCCGTATGCTCGCACGCTGCGACTCGAGACTCCTCTCATAACCTACAACGGCGCATATGTCCGCGTGGCCGGTTCTGACGCTGTGCTCCGACACATTCCAGTCGAGATGGAACATGCAGTAGCCGCGATTCGTCTGGCTGCCTCCGAGGGTGTGCACTGCAGTGTCTATGTGGACGATGTCCTCTACGCATCCAGGAATGGCTGGGAGTCCCAGATGTACACTGCACAGTGCGCCGTTCAAGGAGTATACCGGCCCGACCTCGAGGAGCTTCTGTCCGAGCTCGGCAAGCCGCCCACGAAGGTGCTGTTCATCTGTGAGGAGCAAAGGACTCCGAGTATTCAGGCACTTCTTGAAGAAGCCATGGTCGGCCGCGCACACGTAACGCGGTCGAGCCCGCACTACGTCGAGCTTGTGAATAAGGAAGTATCCAAGGCGAGCGCGCTCGAGCACCTCTGCCGCCTCCTGGGCGTGCTGCCGGAGGAGACGATGGCAATAGGAGACGGCTACAACGACATGGAGATGCTCAGGTATGCGGGCGTAGGAGTAGCCATGGGGAATTCGCCCGACCCGGTCAAGAGCATAGCTGACATCGTCGTCCCGTCCAGCGATGAGGATGGAGTAGCGGCGGCCCTCGAGATGTTGGAGTGACGGCCGCCACAGGACCGCATGGACATCGGGCTATCATTCGGGGAGGAGTGTGCAGTGATGAGAAGCGATGCAGTCAAGAAAGGAATTGAGAAGGCGCCGCACAGGTCCCTTTTCAGAGCGATGGGATACACCGATGAAGAGCTGTCGAGGCCGCTCGTCGGTATCGCCAATGCGGCGAGCGAAGTGATTCCCGGGCACACACATCTGGACCTGGTCAGTGAAGCTGTGAAGGCCGGAGTGCGGATGGGCGGGGGAACGCCGATCGAGTTCGGCGTCATAGGTGTCTGCGACGGCATCGCCATGGGTCACGAAGGGATGAAGTACTCGCTGGCCAGCAGAGAGCTGGTCGCCGACTCGGTCGAGTCGATGGCGATGGCGCATGCCTTTGACGCGCTCGTACTGGTTCCGAATTGCGACAAGATCGTCCCGGGCATGCTCATGGCCGCAGCTCGGGTCAATATACCGGCAGTCGTCGTGAGCGGCGGCCCGATGATGGCCGGAACGCTCGACGGCGCACGCATCGACCTGAACACGGTGTTTGAGGGTGTAGGGTCGGTGGCAGCCGGCACAATGACTGAGCAGGAACTGCGCCGAATCGAAGACAGCGCCTGCCCGGGATGCGGTTCGTGTGCAGGGATGTTTACTGCGAACTCGATGAACTGCCTGGTTGAGGTCCTTGGAATGGGCCTCCCGTACAACGGGACCGCGCTTGCGGTTTCAGGGCAGCGCCTCCGACTGGCCAAGCAGGCGGGAGTGGCCGTGATGAAGGCGCTCTCCGCCGACATCAAACCCAGAGACGTCATGGTCGAGGACGCGTTCATCAACGCGCTCACACTAGACATGGCGCTTGGATGCTCGACCAACACAGTCCTCCATCTCGCAGCCATCGCCCACGAAGTCGGAATCGAATTGGATCTGCAACTGGTGAACGAGGTGTCTGCACGCACTCCTCGACTGTGCTCTCTACGGCCGGGGGGGCCTCATCATATCCAGGACCTCCACGAGGCAGGCGGAATCCCGGCCGTACTGAAGGAACTGTCAAAGAAGGGTCTCATCAGGAGCGGCTCCATGACTGTAACCGGTCTGACTCTCGGAGAGAGCCTGGACTCCTGTCCTCCCAGGCGGACTGATGTGATTCGCCCGATCGAATCGCCCCACAGTGCGACTGGAGGCCTGGCAGTTCTCTTCGGGAATCTGGCGGAGGATGGAGCGGTAGTCAAGGCAGCGGCAGTCGACGAGAGGATGATGAGGCATTCCGGCCCCGCGCGTGTCTTTGACTCCGAGGAAGCCGCCATCAAGGCCATCCTGAGCGGCAGGATAGCCAAGGGCGATGTAGTCGTGATTCGGTACGAGGGACCTCGAGGCGGACCCGGCATGAGGGAGATGCTGTCGCCGACATCGGCGCTGGTCGGAATGGGCCTTGACAAGGACGTCGCGTTGATCACTGACGGGCGGTTCTCGGGTGCCACCAGAGGCGCGGCCATAGGACATGTTTCGCCGGAGGCCGCTCAGGGTGGAGTCATCGCTCTTGTCGAAGAGGGCGACGAGATCGCGATAGACATTCCAGGGCGTTCGCTTGAGCTCAGGGTGTCTCCTGAGGACATCGAAGCCAGGAGATCGCGTTTCACGGCGCCTCAGCCTCGCGTGACGAGCGGGTATCTGGCTCGCTACTCGCGCCTGGTTTCGTCTGCGGCTGAAGGTGCAATTCTCAGGTGATCTGGTTCTAGACGCGCAGAGCTCGATCGCTCTACCGGCTGCAGCTCTACCCGCGATTCTCTGATTCAGCAGGCCAGACGCGCAGCCGGATCAACTGTCGCAGCAGGAAGGAACCCCCGGGCAGCCTCTTGAGCTCGCTCGGGGTTATGCCTCTCAGTGCGATCACGCACGCTCCATACACCGCAATGCCCAGAGTCACGCCCGCGGCTGCCACCACAAGGTTCGGCAGCCCGAGTTTGTACATGCACTCCCTGGCGATCCACACGACTGCACCCATTATCGCAGCCGAGGCAATTGGCCGGGCAAACACGTCCCGCACGGGGATGGCGATGCGCACTGTCCTCCTAAGCGCTACGTAGTCGGCGATCACTACTACGAAGTACGCGACGACGCTCGAGATCACGGCTCCTCTGATGTTGAGCTCGGGGATCGCAACCAGCTGGTAGTTGAGCACTGATTTGATCAGGACGCCGCTCAGGAGAAAGATCGGAGGAAGGTGCATCTTGCCCGCACCTTGCAGCACTGCAGTCAGCACCTGGACGAGAGAAATGAAAAGGATCGAAAATGCCCCTATGGCTAGGACATCGCCTCCGTCAGGATGGGTCGGAAACAGGACAGCGATTAGGCTGTGACTGAGGATTGAGAGACCTACGGCTGCCGGTGCGGCAATGAGGGTGCTCACCTTGAGAGCCTCGGTCGTCTTGTATTTGAGCGACTCGGCGTTGCGCTCGGCCACCGCGGCAGAGATTCCCGGCAGGAGAGCTGCGGCGAGGGCCGTAGACAGTGCAGTGGGCAGGTTCACCAGTCTCGCGTTCTGAGTGTTCAGGATCCCGTAGAGCGCGTCAGTCTCTATCTGGGAGAAGCCCGCCTTTTGCAGTCTTGATCCGACGAGTGCAAGGTCGACGAGGTTGCCCATACTCAGCACCGCACTGCCCAGAGTGATCGGCACGGCATAGCTCACCACAGTCCTGAGCAGGCTGCCTGGCGAGTGGCGCCTGGGCATCGACTGGTGGAGCTGAATGTCCTCGCGGATTCCGGGCCTCGCTCTGTAGTACCGGGCTGCGAGGTACAGGACGCCAAACAGTGCGCCCAGTGTCGTTCCGAACGTCGCTCCGCCTGCTGCGATTTCCACTCCCTGACCTAACAGCAGGTATGCAAGGCCTACTGCAGAGATCGCCTTGGCAATCTGTTCGATGATCTGAGATACTCCGGTGGGCGTCATCAGGGACATGCCCTGGAAGTACCCGCGGAAGCCTGACATGATAGAGGCCAGCAAGAGCGTCGGGGATAGCGCCAGTATGGTGTAGAAAGTGCGCGGCCACAGATATGCGTCGACCCAGTAGGCGGCCAGGATCATCATCGCCGTAGTAAGCGATCCGAGTACCAGCAGTATCTTCATAGCCACCTGGAACGCGGTGTGAGCCGACTCATAGTCGCCCACCGCCCGGTTCTCAGAGACCGCCTTCGCGATCGCCGCAGGCAACCCCGTGTTGGACAGAATGAACAGGAAGATGTAGATTTGATAGCCTACGCCGTAGAGGCCGTTTCCCTCATTCCCGATGAGGCGCGTGAGCGGCAGGACATAGATGAACCCGAGAATCCGCACGAACAGGTTGCTTGCTGTGAGAACCGCAAATCCCTTGGCCGTGGACTGCTTCCCGATCGACTTGCCTTTCACCGCAGCTCCTCCTCGCACCGGCTGCCGCCGGTTTCCGCCAACTCCGGCACGGTGATCAATTCTATCATGCTGCTGCAGACTCCTGTGTAATCCCTATGAGCCCCAAACATGATATAATGCAAAATGAACGTGACCGACCGAGGAAGGTGGCCTTCATGGACTTCAGGTCGTTGTTTTCCCAGCGTACATATGTTCTCTTTGACGGGGCGTGGGGTACACTTCTGGTGGCCGGCGGGCGGGCGGCCGGAGACGCACCTGAACGGCTGAACCTGACGGATCCGCAGAAGGTGGCCAATGCAGCCCACTCGTATGTCCGGGCAGGCAGCGACATGATCATCACGAACTCATTCGGCGGCAGCAGGCTGAAGCTCGCTCACTACGGGCTTGCGGACAGCACTCGCGAGATCAACATCGCAGCCGCACGCATATCCAAGGGCGCTGCAGGAGACAGCCACCTGGTCTTCGGCTCCGTCGGACCGACCGGCCGCTTTGTCGAGCCTCTCAGTGAGGTCACAAGAGAAGAGATGACCGACGTATTCGCCGAGCAGATTGAGGCACTCGTCGCGGGAGGCGTGGACGGGATTCTCATAGAGACAATGACGGATCTGGCGGAAGCAGAGTGTGCGATTGCAGCAGCGCATAGGGTCTGCCAGGTTCCCGTGGCCTGCACCTTTGCCTTTGATCCTGTACCTGCAGGGTTTCGGACGATGATGGGCGTCAGCCCGGAGCAGTTTGTGGATCGGATATCAGCAGCGGGCGTGGATGCAATAGGGGTCAACTGCGGGTCTTGCGATTTGCGGCAGGTCGTTACCCTTGTCTCCCTTCTGAGAAGGCTGACTGACTTGCCGATCATCGCTCGGCCGAACGCCGGGATACCCAGGCTTGAAAACGGAGTGACGGTTTTCGACGCGACGCCTGACGATCTTGGGAAGGCTGCTGTGGAGTTGGTGAGAGCCGGCGCGTCCGTCGTCGGCGGGTGCTGCGGCACTACGCCGAATCACATACAGGCAATGAAAACGGCTCTGAGCCGGGAGTTTCAGAAGGGGGCTGGACCAAGTGGCTGCATTGGCACCGGACATTGAGATCGCGCAGGGGGCGAAGCTGAAGCCAATAACGGAGATCGCACGTGCGATAGGGATTTCTGAAGAGGACCTCGAGCTCTACGGCAAGTACAAGGCCAAGGTCAGTCTTGATCTGGTCAGGAGCGCCAGGAGCAAACCGCGGGGCAAGCTCATCTACACCACGGCGATTACCGCGACTCCGGCAGGCGAGGGCAAGACCTGCACGGCTGTAGGCGTTACACAGGCGTTGGGAAAGCTGGGCAAGAAAGTGATGGCTTGCCTGAGAGAACCTTCGCTCGGGCCCACCTTCGGGATAAAAGGCGGTGCAGCGGGAGGCGGATACTCGCAAGTCCTCCCGATGGAAGACATCAACCTCCACTTCACAGGAGACATCCATGCCGTCACGTCAGCTCACAACCTGTTGTCAGCCATGGTTGAGAACCACATCAAGCATGGGAATGAACTCGGGATAGACCCCACGCGCATCATCTGGAAGCGCGTGATGGACATAAACGACCGGCAGCTTCGGCAGATTGTCGTCGGACTCGGCGGTTCGGCGAACGGTCTGCCTCTCGAGTCGGGTTTTGATATCACTGCTGCATCTGAGGTCATGGCGATTCTCTGTCTGGCAGACGGGATTTCCGATCTCAAGAGAAGGCTTGCGAACATACTGGTGGCCTACACGTACGACCGCCGCCCCGTATACGCCAGAGACATCGGGGCGGTAGGCGCTATGACCGTCCTCCTCAAGGATGCGATCAAGCCGAACCTCGTGCAGACTCTCGAAGGTCAGCCGGCCTTCATACACGGAGGTCCGTTCGCCAACATCGCGCACGGCAACAACTCTATCATGGCGACGCTGACTGCTCTTGGACTCGCAGACTACGTGGTTACGGAGGGCGGGTTTGCAGCGGACCTCGGCGCCGAGAAGTTCTTCGACATAGTGTGTCCGCAGTATGGGATTTGGCCTGACGTGGTGATACTGGTAGCGTCGATACGCGCGCTCAACCATCACGGAGGAGCCGCCAAGGACAAGCTGGCTGAGACCAACTTGACTGCACTGAGAGCCGGCTGTTCGAATCTACGGAAACACGTTGAGAACATCCGCAAATACGGCCTGCCGCTGGTGGTGGCGATCAACCGGTTCCCGTCTGACGAAGACGAGGAGATCGAGGTCGTCCGAGAGTTCTGCGCTGACATTGGTGTCAGGGCTGCGTTGTCAGACGTCGTGGCCAGGGGCGGCGAGGGCGGCATAGAGCTTGCCGAGGAGATCCTCGACGCGCTTGAGAAGGAGACACCGAGCTTCCGTCCTATCTACGACAGCTCGATGACGCTCAAGCAGAAGATCGAGGCGCTGGCGAAGGAGATCTACGGCGCAGACGGCGTCGTATACTCGCCTGATGCCGAGAAGGCGCTTGCGGAGATAACAGACATAGGCGGAGGCAGCCTGCCTGTGTGCGTTGCGAAGACTCAGTTGTCTATCACTGACGACCCGGCGCTTCGGGGTGCACCCTCCGGATGGCGGCTCACAGTCCGCGACGTTCGGCCGTCTTTTGGAGCAGGCTTCGTAGTCGCCTTGGCCGGCAAGATGATGACCATGCCAGGGCTGCCCAAGCGCCCTGCCGCTGTAGACGTAGATATCGACGAGTCCGGCAAGATTACGGGGCTTTTCTAAATTTGGTGTTGACACCCTCGCATTGAGTTTGATATAGTCTTTACAAATAACCAAAAACGGCTGTAACGGTGATGATGAGGAGTAGTACGGTCTGAGGGAGCTCTCAGAGAGCCGCCGGCGGTGGGAGAGCGGCAGCGGAATCGACCCGAACTCGCCTCTGAACTTCGCATCGAATGCCAAGTAGGTGTTGACGGCGTGGCACCCGTTATCGTGCCGGGAGTAAAGAATTACTTCGTGAGGCGTCTGCCGTGAGGCAGGCGTGAATTCAGGTGGTACCGCGAGACACCCTCTCGTCCTGACACCCGGTCTCCGGGTCGACGAGGGGGTTTTGGTTTTGGGGGGGTTGCCGGTGGAGATGCGCGGCGCAGAGATACTCATAGAATGCTTGAAGGCAGAGAAGGTAGAAGTGGTGTTCGGATATCCCGGCGGCGCAGTCCTGCCCATTTACGACGTGCTCTACGATGCGGATATCCGGCACATCCTGGTTAGACACGAACAGGGTGCAGCGCACGCCGCGGATGGCTATGCGCGGGCGACGGGCAGACCGGGAGTCTGTATCGCGACCTCCGGCCCGGGTGCGACAAACCTGGTCACGGGGCTTGCTACAGCTTACATGGATTCGGTTCCGGTCGTGGCGTTCACCGGCCAGGTCGCGACGAGCATGATCGGAAGGGATTCCTTCCAGGAGGCGGACATCACCGGCATCACCATGCCGATCACCAAGCACAACTACCTTGTTAAGTCCACAAAAGACCTGGCCCGCGTAATCAAGGAAGCCTTTCACATCGCCACAACAGGTCGTCCGGGCCCTGTCCTTATTGACCTGCCGAAGGACGTCTCGAATGGGACCGCCGAGTTCACGTACCCGGAAACCGTGGATCTCCCGGGCTACAAGCCGACATACGACGGACATCCCAAGCAGATCAAGGAGCTGGCAAGGGCGATCGAGGCTGCGCAAAGACCTGTGCTGTACGTGGGTGGCGGCGTCGTATCCTCCGGAGCCTCGGACGCTCTGAGAAAGGTCGCGGAAATGCAGGAAATACCGGTCGCGACCACCCTGATGGGGCTCAGTGCGTTTCCGACGGCGCACCCGCTCTCTCTCGGGATGCTCGGGATGCACGGAACCGGATACGCCAACCTGGCTGTTACCGAGTGCGACCTCCTGATAGCGGTCGGTGCAAGGTTTGACGACCGCGTGACGGGCAAGATCGAGACATTCGCTCCGAAGGCGAGAGTGGCGCACGTAGACATCGATCCTGCTGAAATCGGCAAAAATGTTAGATTCGACATTCCGATCGTTGGCGATGCAAAGAGAGTGCTCGAGGCGCTCATCCCTCAACTCGAGACCAAGACTCGGCCGGAATGGCTGGCGCAGATAGCGACGTTCAAGAACGAATGGCCGCTTGGGTATGCCAAAGGCCGCGACGGCATCGCACCTCAGTACGTGATAGAGCAGATCTCCGAACTGACCAAAGGAGAGGCGATCATCACCACAGAGGTTGGCCAGAACCAGATGTGGACGGCCCAGTACTACCGCTTCAAGCAACCGAGGAGCTTCATCACGTCCGGCGGCCTCGGAACCATGGGATTCGGGTTCCCTGCGGCAATCGGCGCACAGATCGGGCAGCCAAACAGGCTCGTCATTGACATAGCCGGAGACGGCAGCTTCCAGATGAACATCCAGGAACTTGCCACTGCAGTGCAGTACGGCATCCCTGTGAAGATCGCCATACTCAACAACGGCTACCTCGGCATGGTGCGGCAGTGGCAGGAGATGTTCCACAACAAGAGGTACTCCGCCACGGTCCTGAGCGGCAACCCGAACTTCGTCGCCATCGCAGAGGCTTACGGTGCGAAGGGATTCCGAGTCGAGAGCGAGGACCAGGTGCGCCCTGTGCTCGAGCAGGCTCTTGCCGAGCCCGGACCCGTCGTAATGGACTTTGCCGTGTCGAGAGAGGCAAACGTGTTCCCGATGGTGCCCCCGAACGAGTCCATCAACATGATGGTTCGAGGTGATCGATGATGAAGCACACGCTTTCGGTCCTCGTGATGAACCAGCCGGGTGTCCTGGCTCGCGTGGCAGGGCTCTTCAGCCGCAGGGGGTTCAACATTGAGAGCCTGGCGGTCGGCGTGACAGATGAGCCCAACATCTCTCGCATGACTATACAGGTTGAGGCGGACGATGCGACGCTCGAGCAGATAACCAAACAGCTCCACAAACTCATAGACGTGATCAAGATCAGCGATATCACAACAGACGAGCGGGTGGACAGGGAGCTGGCCTTGATCAAGATCAGCGGCGACGCCGCGAACCGGTCAGAGATCCTTCAGGTTGCCGACATATTCCGCGCGAAGATCGTTGACGTGGCGGAGAAGTCCATTGTGATAGAGGTCACGGGAGACGAGGCCAAGATCGACGCCTTGGTCCAGCTGACCAGGCCGTATGGAATCATTGAGCTGGTGCGCACAGGCAAGATATCCATGGTGCGCGGTTCCAAGTAGACTAAGGGGCCAAACGGGGAGGATGAAGTAGATGACACGCATGTACTACGATCAGGATGCAGATCTGGGTCTACTGAAGGGCAAGAAAGTAGCAATCATAGGCTATGGCAGTCAGGGGCACGCTCAGGCGCAGAACCTGAGAGACAGCGGGATCGATGTGATAGTGAGCGACCTGAAGGGTTCGGCCAACTACGAGAGAGCCGTGCGAGACGGGTTTGCGCCAGTGTCCGCGGCGGAGGCTGCCTCTGCGGGCGACCTGATTCAGATGCTCGTCCCGGACGAGGTTCAGGCCAGAGTCTACAAGTCGGAGATAGAAAAGCACCTCACTGAAGGGAAGACGCTGGTCTTTTCCCATGGATTCAACATTCATTTCAACCAGATAGTTCCTCCGAAGAACGTCGATGTCATCATGATAGCCCCCAAGGGTCCGGGGCACCTGGTAAGGCGGGTTTATGTCGAGGGCGGAGGAGTGCCTTCGCTCATCGCGGTCCATCAAGACTACTCGGGCAGAGCCAAAGACACCGCACTTGCGTATGCAAAGGGGATAGGTGCGACTCGCGCCGGCGTCATCGAGACGACGTTCAAGGAAGAGACGGAGACAGATCTGTTTGGAGAGCAGGTAGTGCTCTGCGGGGGCATGACAGAGCTTGTGAGGGCTGGCTTCGAGACCCTTGTTGAGGCTGGGTACCAGCCTGAGATCGCCTACTTCGAGTGTCTGCATGAACTCAAGCTCATTGTCGACCTGATGTATGAGGGCGGCATCAGCTGGATGCGCTATTCGATCAGCGACACGGCGGAATACGGCGACATGGTATGCGGAAAACGAGTGATCACCGCCGAGACGCGCAAGGAAATGAAGCGCATACTTGAGGACATCCAGGCCGGCAGATTCGCGAGAGAGTGGATACTGGAGAATCAGGCCAACCGGCCGATCTACAACGCGCTGAAGAAGAAGGAATCCGAGCACCTGATAGAGGTGGTCGGTGCGAAGCTGAGGAGCATGATGAGCTGGATCAAGAAAAAGGAGTGAGGGCACCTCGAAGACTCGAGGCAGTGCCTGGGAGGGATAGAACGTGAGCAGAATGGTGAAGGTGTTTGATACTACCCTGAGAGATGGGGAGCAATCGCCGGGCGTAAACCTCAACGTCGCGGAGAAACTGAAGATCGCACAGTCGCTCGAGCGACTGCGCGTGGACGCGATCGAGGCCGGCTTTCCCATCGCTTCGCCGGGCGACTTCGAGTCGGTGCGTGCGATATCCGAGGAGATCAAAACGGTAACGATTGCGGCTCTGGCCCGAGCGGTGGAGAAGGACATAGCAAGGGCCGGAGAGGCGCTCAAGCCGGCTGCGCACGGGCGGATCCACACGTTCATTGCTACGTCCGACATACATATGAGGCACAAACTAAACAAAACGCCCAATGAAGTGCTCAGAATGGCAGTCGATGCCGTCAAGTTCGCCAAGGGATTCACGGAGGACGTCGAGTTTTCGGCAGAGGATGCGACGAGATCGAACTGGGACTTCCTGTGCGAAGTGTTCGAACAGGCAATACGCGCAGGGGCGACGGTCATCAACATCCCTGACACAGTTGGATACACGACTCCTGACGAGATGCGCCGCCTCGTTCGATACATCAGAGAGCATGTTCCAAGCATCTCCCGTGCAGTCCTCAGCGTGCACTGCCATGACGATCTGGGCATGGCTGTAGCCAACTCGCTCTCCGCGGTCCTCGAAGGCGTCGACCAAGTGGAGGTCACCGTCAACGGGATCGGCGAGAGGGCGGGAAACGCAGCGCTGGAAGAGGTGGCGATGGCTCTCAAGACTCGAAGCGACTTCTTCGATGCCTCTACGCGCCTCGACACCACCCAGATCTACAGATGCAGCAGCCTGGTGTCAGCGCTGACCGGAATCCATGTCTCGGCCAACAAGGCGATAGTCGGCCCGAACGCTTTTGCGCATGAGTCGGGCATCCATCAGGATGGAGTCCTCAAAGAACGAACCACCTACGAGATCATGTCGCCCGAGGACATAGGCCTCACTGCGAGCAGGTTCGTTCTCGGCAAGCACTCTGGCAGACACGCCTTTCGCAAGCGCGTCTCAGATCTGGGATATGACCTGCCGGATCAGGAACTCCAGCGGGCCTACGAAAGGTTCATCGAACTTGCAGACAAGAAAAAGGAGGTCTCCGACCTCGACATCGAAGCGCTTGTCAGGGGCGAACTCACTGGTGTCGAGGATCTCTACACACTCGAGTACCTCCACGTCTGCAGCGGAATGGCTGCCATCCCGACTGCGACGGTCAGAATTGTCAAAGAAGGCCGTGTTGTCGAGGAAGCCGCCTGCGGAGACGGCCCTGTCGACGCAGCCTATCGGGCCATAGACAGGATCATACAGCTGGACTCTGAAGCGCACCTGGAGGAATACTCGCTCAGGGCGGTTACCGGAGGAAAGGACGCGCTGGGCGAGGTCTCAGTGCGGGTGACTGCCGGAGGGAAGACCTACGCGGGTCGCGGCGTCAGCACGGACGTCATCGAGGCAAGTGTGAGAGCCTACCTGAATGCGATGAACAAAGCCGGCAGCGACCTGAAACGGGTTGCGATTCGCAGTAACGGCAACAACGGCCTGGCTGCGCAGTGAGGAGGACTAGCCTTGGGCATGACGCTGACAGAAAAGATACTTGCCAGACACTCGGGAAGAGACCGGGTCCGTCCAGGGGACTTCGTGGTTGCCCGAGTCGACCTGGTTTTGGGCAATGACATAACAGCGCCCGTGGCCATAAAGGAGTTCGAGCGGATGGGCGCGCCCCGGGTGTTCGATCCCGGCAAGATCGCTCTCGTGCCGGACCATTTCACCCCGAATAAGGACATCAAGTCTGCCGAACAGGTCCGGATGATGCGCGAGTTCGCCAGGAAGTACATGATCGCCAACTTCTTCGAGGTCGGCCAGATGGGGATAGAGCACTGCCTGCTTCCGGAAAGGGGGATGGTAGTGCCGGGCGACCTCGTGGTTGGAGCAGACTCGCATACCTGCACCTATGGCGCGCTTGGAGCCTTCTCCACCGGCGTCGGCAGCACCGACATGGCTGCCGCAATGGCTACCGGGGAGCTGTGGTTCAAAGTCCCTGAGACCATGAAGTTCGTCTTCACTGGCCGACTGAACCGCTGGGTCGGAGGAAAGGACCTGATCCTGTACACGATCGGCAGGATCGGCGTTGAGGGCGCCAGGTACAGAGCTATGGAGTTCGCGGGACCTGCGATTTCCTCCCTGTCCATAGATGGCAGGCTCACGATGGCGAACATGGCCATAGAGGCCGGAGCCAAGAACGGTATCTTCATGCCCGACGACAAGACGGTTGAGTACCTGAAGGGCAGGACGAGCCGGAAATACGAACTGGAAACCAGCGACGAAGACGCTGAGTATCACTCTGTACACGAGTTTGACGCAAGCGAGATACAGCCGCAGGTCGCGCTCCCTCATCTTCCCGAGAACGCGCGGCCTGTGAATGAGGTCAAGGGAGTGCGCATCGACCAGGTCATCATAGGGTCCTGCACTAACGGGAGAATCGAAGACATGCGTGAGGCCGCCCAGATCCTCAAGGGGAGGAAGGTGGCACGAGGCGTCCGCTGCATAGTGATACCGGGAACCCAGGCGATCTACCTGCAGTGCGTCCGCGAGGGACTCGTCGAGACGTTTGTCGAGGCAGGAGCGGTGGTCAGCACTCCGACGTGCGGGCCGTGTCTGGGCGGGCACATGGGCGTGCTTGCGGCGGGGGAGAAAGCGGTGTCCACAACCAACAGGAACTTCGTCGGAAGGATGGGGCACGTGGAGAGCGAGATATACCTCAGCGGGCCCGCTGTGGCGGCCGCTTCTGCAGTTGTGGGAGAGATAGCAAGTCCTGACGAGGTGGTGTCGCAATGACGGTGACAGGGAGAGCTTGGAAGTTCGGCAACAACGTCGACACAGATGCCATAATACCTGCGAGGTATCTCAACACCTCGGATCCCGTGGAACTCGCTGCCCACTGCATGGAGGATGCCGATCCCACGTTTGCGAAGAAGGTGGCGGCTGGCGACATAATCGTCGCGGGATCGAACTTCGGGTGTGGAAGCTCCAGAGAACACGCGCCGATTGCGATACGAGCCGCAGGAGTGTCCTGTGTGATTGCCCGATCATTTGCCCGCATCTTCTTCCGCAACAGCATAAACATAGGGCTTCCGATCTTCGAGAGCCCTGAGGCTGCGGCCGATATACAGAATGGCGATGAGATATCGGTCGACATCGAAAGCGCCCGGATCGTCAACGTCACGTCAGGACGGGAATACAGCGCGCTTCCTCTGTCTGACGAGATTCGCGAGATAATCGCAGACGGCGGTCTGGTCAACCATGTCAGAAAGAAGGTGCGCAGGGATGCCTAGAATCGCTGTTCTGCCCGGAGACGGCATCGGCGTGGAGATCACGAGAGCGGCTGTCAGAGTGTTGGAGACCGCAGCGAAGAGGTTCGGGTTTGAGCTCGAGCTGCACGAAGCTCTTTTCGGCGGGGCAGCCTACGACAAAACGGGCAAGGCTTTTCCGCAGGAGACCGTAGAACTTGTTGAAGCAAGCGACGCCGTGCTCCTGGGAGCGATAGGGGGACCCAAGT
This sequence comes from Bacillota bacterium, assembly GCA_012719595.1. GTDB lineage: Bacteria > Bacillota > DTU014 > DTU014 > DTU014 > JAAYAB01. The sequence goes on along the minus strand of JAAYAB010000212.1, from coordinate 72,584 downwards.
GGGATCACCTGCCTGCAACTGAGCGGCTTGAGATCGCGGGCCTTCTGCGGCTGCGGGGAATGGCCGGAGCCTATGCGAACCTTCGGCCGGTGGCAGCGTATCCCTCTCTGGCAGGTGCATCGACGCTGAAGCCTGAGGTTGTGCGCGGCATCGACATTCTGGTGGTCCGAGAGCTGACCGGCGGGGTCTACTTCGGCAAGCCGCGGTTCCGCGAGCCGCACGCAACTGGGCTGCGCGCCGTGGACACGGTTGAGTACAGCACGGGCGAGATCGAGAGAGTCGTGGATCTGGCCTTCCGACTGGCACGAAACAGACGGAAGAAAGTGACTTCTGTGGACAAGGCGAACGTCCTCGAGACGTCCAGGCTGTGGCGCGAGACCGCCGCATCTGTGGCTGCGAAGTACCCGGATGTAGCGTTCGAGAATATGCTTGTGGACAACTGCGCGATGCAGCTGGTGCGCAGGCCGTCTCAGTTTGACGTCCTCGTCACCGAGAACATGTTCGGCGACATTCTTAGCGACGAAGCTGCAATGCTAACCGGATCCATTGGGATGCTGCCCTCTGCCAGCATTGGCGGAACCGTAGACATCTACGAACCGATACACGGGTCCGCTCCGGACATAGCAGGAAAGAACATCGCCAATCCTGTCGGCACGATTCTATCGGCAGCGTTGATGCTGAGACACACGTTTGGACTGGACGACCCTGCCCGTGAGATCGAGCGTGCCGTAGAGCGAGTGCTGGAGTCCGGCTATAGAACTGCAGACATCTCAGCCGAGGGCTCAACCGTCGTAGGTACGGACGAGATGGGTGAACTCATATGCCGGGAGGTGACTGCATGAAGGCAGTTGTCCTGTACGACACCACACTTCGTGACGGCGCACAGGCCGAAGGCGTTTCATTCTCGCTGGACGACAAGATCAGGATAGCGCAGAGACTGGATAGTTTGGGGATTGACTACATAGAGGGCGGCTGGCCCGGATCGAACCCGAAGGACATGGAGTTTCTCCAGCGATGGTCAGACTACGGGCTGAAGCACGCCACGCTGTGCGCATTCGGTTCCACTCGCCGCGCCGGCACGCCGGTTGTCGAAGACCCGAACCTCCGGGCGATCGTCGAGTCCGGTGTCACGGTCGCCACTATTTTCGGCAAGAGCTGGGACTTTCATGTCACGAATGTCCTCAGGGCCACTCTCGATGAAAACCTTGCAATGATAGAGGAATCGGTGAGGTTTCTTCGTTCCAAAGGCCTGAGGGTTTTCTATGACGGAGAGCACTTCTTCGACGGGTACAGGGCCAACCCTGAGTACGCGATTCGAACGCTGGAGGCGGCGGCGTCTGCAGGAGCTGAGGTCCTGGTGCTCTGCGACACCAACGGCGGCTTCCTCCCGCAGTACGTGTCTCCGATCGTGACTGAGGTCGTGAAGAGATTCCCCGGGGTGGACATCGGCGTCCACATGCACAACGACGCAGGCACAGGGGTGGCAAACACACTGGTGGGAGTTGACTCCGGTGCAAAGCACGTCCAGGGCACGATGAACGGATACGGCGAGCGCGCGGGGAATGCCGATCTCTGCACCATAATCGCCAACCTCAAGCTCAAGATGGGAGTCGACTGCGTTACCGAAGAGCAGCTGGCGCAGCTGACTAAGACGTCGCACTTCATCGACGAGATCGCTAACAGGCGGCCGAATCCCCATCAGCCGTACGTCGGGCGCAGCGTGTTCACGCACAAGGCGGGCGTGCATGTCAACGCGCTCCTCAAGCACCCAATCACCTATGAGCACATAGACGCGTCTCTTGTCGGCAATCGGAGACGCGTGGTGGTATCCGAGCTTTCTGGCGGTTCGAACATCCGGTACAAAGCGCGCGAGTTCGACCTGAACATCGACGACGATCCGGACCGTATAGCTTCCATTCTGAACTCAGTCAAGAACCTCGAATACGAAGGCTACTCGTTCGAGGGCGCCGAGGCGTCCTTCGAGCTGATGCTCCGGAGGACCCTTGGACTGCACGAAGATCTGTTCGAGCTCGAAGGGTTCAGGCTCATCATCGAGAAGAAGGGCAACAACGGCCCGCCTGTGGCTGAGGCTACGGTCAAGATCAGGATCGGCGACGAGACGATACACACCGCGGCAGAAGGCGACGGTCCGGTCAACGCCCTGGACAACGCTCTCAGAAAAGCCCTCATTCAAGTGTATCCTGAGATCGAGAAGATAGCGCTCACTGACTACAAGGTGAGAGTCCTCGACGCGGAATCCGGCACTGCGGCCAAGGTGCGGGTCCTGATAGAGTCCACAAGCGGGGAATACCCATGGGGGACCGTCGGCGTCTCGACCAACATCATCGAAGCGAGCTGGCGTGCTCTCGCCGACAGCATTGAATACGGGTTGCTCAGGAAGCCAGGGATGTCTGCGCAGAAAGATCCGGTCGACTGACGGATTCCTGGGCGGGAACGAGAAGGAGTGCGTTGCGTGAAGCTGGTCAGATATGAGGTAAACGGCCGCTGCGAATGGGGCTCGCTGGAGGGCCAGCTAGTGCGGCGGATATCGGGAGACGTATTTGGCGAGTTCGAACTGTGCGAGTGCGAGATACCTGTTGACGAAGTCAGGTTGCTCGCGCCGTCAGTGCCTTCGAAGATCGTGGCGGTGGGACTCAACTACCGTGACCACGCTCTCGAGATGGGTGAGGAACTGCCGGATTGCCCGAAGATTTTCATGAAACCATCTACTGCAGTCATAGGACCCATGGACGATATCGTCATCCCGGAGTCGTCGAAGCGGGTCGACTACGAGGCAGAGCTCGCCCTCGTAGTGAAGCGCAAGGCTAAGCGAGTTGCGCCAGAGGAGGCTGCAGACTACATCCTCGGATACTGTTGCTTCAACGATGTGACCGCCAGAGACCTGCAGAGGATCGATGGACAGTGGACCCGTGCGAAGTCGTTCGATACTTTCGCTCCTCTTGGACCGGCAATAGACACATCGGTCTCTCCCGAGGCCCTCGAGATATCGCTGCGGGTGAACGGCGAGCTGAGACAGCGCTCGAACACCAGCAACCTCATATTCAGCCCCTCGCATCTCCTTAGCTTCGTCTCACACGTCATGACGCTGCTTCCCGGCGACGTGGTTGCGACAGGGACTCCGTCAGGTGTGGGGCAGCTCAGATCCGGCGACCGTGTGGAAGTGACCATCGAGGGAATAGGGACGCTGACAAACTGCGTCAGGTAGCGGGCGCCCTGCTTGCAGGATGCCTATCACAGAGGCCTGTCATCGAGAGCAGTCGATGAGCAGGCCTTTTATCATCTCGAGCTTGGCCAGGATTTCGATTCTCGGCGTCTCCCGGGTGAGGACGAGTTCGGTGAGATCGGCGAGGGCGGTGTCGACGGTCTCGACGAGCAGCGTGACACTCCCGGACATTCTGCGGCCTCTCTTGAGCCTGAGCGAACGGTCGACGGAGTACCTCACAAACTGCCTGACAGCATTCTTGTAGGCTTCAAGGTCGCTGAGTGTCCGCCGTTCCAGCAGGCGGTCGCCGAGGCGCATGACCTCCTCGAGCATCGATTGAAGGTTCGAGTGCTCCTCATTGCCGAGGAGGTCGGCGAACGACTCCTTCGATGTCTTGATGACCCGCCTGTGCAGGGCAGGTCCTGCGTCCAGGCTGGGGGAGATTGCGGGACGGCGATCGCGCTTTTCTACTCTCAAGCAACAGTCCTCCCTCAACTGCTTGCGAACTCACACGAAATACCTTACGATCATTATATCACAGTGAGACAGTATGGCTTCCGGCTCTGCGGCGGCCTGTAGGGCTTTGGCGGCTGGTGCAGATGACGGCCGGGGAGACGGTCAGGGAGGGTTATGCTCATGGAGAACGCTTCAGGCGAGTTCCTTGCTGGAGTTGCATGCGAGCTCTTCTCTTCATATCACGAGAATCAGGAAGTAGGGAGGAGGACCAAACCTCTTCCGGAGCCGGATTCGATCATCCGTCTGTTCCTGGACATCCGCAAGGTCTTCTTCCCGGGATACTTCGGCGGGGATGTTCCGAACGACGGTGACGACGGAGCCTGCCTCCTCGAGTACGTCGGAACGATATACTGGAGAATGGCCCGCCAGATCCACAACGCCATGCACGGAGTGTGCGACGGAGGCTGTGTCAGACAGCCTGAGGGTTGCGAGGTCATGCAGAAGAGCTGCCTAATGGCCAGGCAGTTCGTGGAGCAGCTCCCGGAGATCCGGCGGAAGCTCCTCCTGGACGTCAAGGCGGCATACAGGCGCGACCCTGCGGCTACGAGCTATGACGACATCATTCTGTCCTATCCCGGCATTCTGGCGGTTGCCGCTCACAGGGTAGCTCACGAGCTGTACAAGCTCGATCTGAAGTCCATGGCCCGGATCCTGAGCGAGTACGCTCACAGCAAGACGGGCATCGACATACACCCAGGCGCGCAGATAGGCGAGTCCTTCTTCATCGATCATGGAACAGGCGTGGTGATAGGCGAGACGACGGTGATAGGCGACAACGTCACCATCTACCAGGGAGTCACTCTCGGCGCTCTGCGGATCGACAGACACGAGGACGGCGACGTCGTGCGCGGCACGAAGCGGCATCCGACTATAGAGGACAACGTCACTATCTACGCTGGCGCAACAGTCCTGGGCGGTCAGACGGTCGTAGGCAGAGGATCAGAAATCGGGGGCAACGTCTGGCTGATCGAATCGGTGCCTCCGGGAAGCAAGGTCCTCAACGTTCCACAGATACGCCGCAAGTAAGCTGTCACTGCGGAGGCGGGTGCCGCTTGCTTCCCGAGAGGCGGAGCGGCCGCCCGCCTATCTCTTGTTCGCCATCAGATAGGGCCCTACTGAGCGCAAGACCAGGTATGTCAGCAACGTATTCACGCCGGCCTTGATCAGGTTGAAAGGTATGATGGCAGGGAGCAGGAGCTTCAACACAGCCTCTCTAGGCGCACCGAGGTACAGCGGGGTCAGTATCAGATTCCAGAGAACCATCACAACAGTGGTCGCGATCGTCGCGGCGACAGCACCCGCAAAGAACCGCTTTGCGCTCGGCTTCGACCTGTAGATCAGGGTGACGGCGGAAACCATCGTCCCGGTAGACAAGATGTTCATTATCACACCTATGATGCCTCCGTGCGAGGTGATCAGCATCATCACGACCGCCGTGACGACTGCGATCAACAGGCCGGGTCCGAGGCCCAACGTTATCCCGCCCAGTATGATCGGCACGTCTGCCGGCTCATAGAGAAGGAAGTCCGCGAAAAGCGGTATCGGATACAGCGAGGCAAGCAGCACGCTGAGAGCTGTGAGCAGAGCGCTGTACGCCAGAACTCTCGCATTTACAGTGCTGCCGACGGATTTGTCGATCCACATATTGCTCGAGGTGTTTGACATAGTCTGAGCTCCCCTTTCGGAAGTGGTGATGTGTGCGAGGCCTGCTGCCGTTCTGTGAAAGGCGCCGACCTACACAGAAAATCCCCCGGAGAACCTCCGGGGGATTGCATCAGCACGGTACTGCAATGTACCAAGACTCCTTCTCCCATCCGGACTGTACCGTCGGTCCTGGAATCTCACCAGGTCAATCCAGACTGATCTGGACTCGCGGACTGAGGCTAGAAGCCATCACCGCCGGTCGGGAATTGACTTGCGTCTCACCCTGCCCCGAAGGTACGGACCATATAGTGTTTTCAATAGCCATGATACTATATCGGACCGCGCTTGGCAATAGCGGTTCTTGTCCGCCTGCTGCTCGGCCGTCCGCCATCGTACCAGCAGGCTTCAGCCAGCCGGTTCATACAAGCTGAGACGCGTCTGCGAGGTACTGCGCCAGCGATTCCGGCGTGGGTGTGACGTAGACCGTGGACTGCGAATCATAGATCACCATTCCGGGCTTGGCGCCCGGAGGCTTTCTGACATGCTTCCTCAGCGTGTAGTCCACCGGGACCTGCGAGGAGTTGCGCGCTTTGCTGAAGTAAGCCGCCAGGAGCGCGGCCGCGGTCAGAGTCGTGTCGGGGACCGCCTTCAGCCCCTTCGCCTTCACAATGACGTGCGAACCGGGCAGATCCTTCACATGCAGCCAGACATCCTCTGGAGATGCGAGCCTCAGCGTGAGCTCGTCGTTCTGCCTGTTGTTCTTGCCGACGAGGATGGAAACGCCGTCGACAGAGGTAAACTGAGCAGGTGCAGACTTGGCGGCGCTCGCAGGTTTCCGTCTAGCACCGGCCCGCTTCGCCGCCGCGATGAACCCCTGTTCAGCGAGTTCAGTCCGTATCTCTTCCAGCTCCGTCATTGTGGACGCACATAGCAGTCCGTGTTCGACTTGCCGGAGATACTCCAGGTTCTCAGAGGTTGAACTCACCAGCGCCTCGACTGTCTCCCGGCTGCGTTTCGCCTTGGCGTACCGCTTGTAGTACAGTTTAGCATTGTCGGTCACTGTGAGGCCGGGATCCAGATCGATGGCGACGAGCGGCGTGTTAGGGTCGAAATAGTCTACGACCTGCACGCTCTTGCGACCCTTCCCTGAGATGCTCGCGTTTGCCATCAGCAGATCGGCGTGCAACTTGAACCGATCCGCATTCTGAGCTGAATCGAGCGACTCGAGCTGCTTCGCAAGTTTGTCCTCTGTGCGTCGAATGCTGGCAGCTGCTGCGGCCATCAACTGGCTCCTCAACGATTCGAAAGCGGCTGCCGCCTCTCTGTCAGCCAGCGTGAAGTCAAGCAGCTCAGAGAGCGTCGGAAACACCCTCTCGGTGAATCCGCTGCCCAGGAGATGCGTGAGACGGGTAAAGGAGAACGCACGTGTGCGCGAGCGGACGTCGGTGGTGTCCACGTATGCACACGGTGTCGGCGCCCCGGCCAAGGCCTCGTTCACAACCTCGACGATGGCCAGTGAAACCCGCTCCCTCTCAATTTCGCAAGTCTGAGACCAGGGAACGTCCGGGCTCACTCCGCCGCGATACAGCACCTCTGTGGCTGTCAGCGGGCCGAACCCCTGAAGCGAATCGACGAGGTGGCTCCTGGCAGGGCGGTCGGTCTCCACTGCGCTCAAGGCATGCATGACGCGGTCGAACGTGAGGTCAGGCAAGCGAGTCAGGTCCGCCTTCCCCTGTGATGGGGGGAGGACATAGGGCCTGCCGGGTAGAAGTTCTCTATACCTGTTGACGCGGCTCGTAACGTGTCTGGCGCAGTCTATGATCGTCGAGCTGTCTGAATCCATCAAGAGCAAGTTGCTGTGCTTGCCCATCAGCTCGATCACGAGATCCCTTAGTGAGGTGCGGCCGCGCTCGTCCCTGCGCTCGACTTCGACTGTGAGCAGCCGCTCGAGTCCGGGCTGGCGAACGCAGCGGACTCGCCCGCCCAGGAGATGCTTTCGCAGGACGGCGCAGAACACAGGAGGGGGCTCAGGATCGTCGAAGTCCTGACAGGTAAGGCTGAGCCGAGGCCACTCGGGATGGATCGAGGCCACCAATATGTGAGCGGTCCCGGGATGCCGCACGGAGATCATCACTCGATGCCTGTCAGGCATCGACACCCTATCGATTCGGCCGCCCGTGATACGCCTGGATATTTCACGTGCGAGAGATGCGGCGAAAAGGCCGTCGATTGACATCTTTTGAACCTCTGAGTTATATAGTACGACAGGTTGGATGCCACAGAAAGTATAGCACCCCGTGCAGTGCGGGTCAAACAGGCGAATCGTGTGAGAGGCGGTATGGCTATGAACCTGATAGGACTGGGACGGGTCCGAAATGTGCGCTCGACGCGGCGGGTTGGATTGGCGTTGCTGGCAGCGATGTGGATCGTTGGCTTTGCCGCGGCGGCTGTGTGCGCGGCTGCGGAGTCTGCTTCGAACGTCGATCTTCACATAGGTATGGGAATCTACTATCAGGTGTGGAACATGCGCGGTGCGGCGCGAAACCACTTCGAGGAAGCCTGGGAGCAGACCGGAGGCGACCCCGAAGTGGCTATAGCAGCGGCGGTTGCATCGTATGAGGGCGAGGATTTCTCTTCAGCGTTGCAGTGGATAAAGATGGTCTCCAGCGACTCGCCCGAATACCCGATCGCCCTGTGTTTCGAAGGAGCGATCTACATCAGGCAGGCGCAGTACTCATACACGGGCGGCCTGGGATCGAGACCTGACAGTCTCTACGCCTCGGCCGAGCGCAAGCTCCTCGAGGCCCTCGCGCTGAGGAGCGACTTGGCGTTTGCTAAGCACATGCTCGCGCAGGTCTACGCTCTGCGAGGAGACTCCCCGCGTGCGCTTGCTCTGCTGCTAGAGATACCGGACGCAGAGCGGATAGACACTGTGTCCGACTTGATTGGAAGGCTCCGAATGAGATAGGCCTGGTCTTGGGCGATCTCGTGATCGAAGACAAGAAGGAATTCCCCTCAATCGGTTGAATAGACTAGATTGGCTGCCGGGAACGCAGGACTTTGCGGGACAAGCCTTGTAGAGGAGCATGCAGTTGTCGACGATTCACAGCATGACCGGCTATGGACGCGGGGAATCGTCTGATTCCCACCGAGTGTACCTTGTGGAGGCAAGAGGGGTAAACGGGAGATACCTTGACGTCATCTGCAGGGTTCCTCGTGAACTGGCCGCTCTGGAGGAACTGATCCGCGCCCGAGTCAAGGAGAGGCTTCACCGGGGCCGGATCGAAGTAGCGCTATCCGTCGAATATGCAGCCGGAAGTAGCAGGAATTTCATCCTCGACGAAGAATTAGCTACGCAAGCCTTTAGAGCGATGAAGCGGCTGTCTGAGAGGTTGGGCCTGATTGAGGCTCCGCGACTCTGCGACATACTCGCTGTTCCAGGAGTATGCGGGCTCGATGAGCGCACTGACGATATCGAATCAGTCTGGCAAGTCGCTCGAGTTGCAGTAGACGGTGCGCTCGATGGTCTCCTGGCAATGAGAAAGGCAGAAGGGGGGCGTCTACGGGCTGATCTACTACATAGAATCGTCGAAACTGAACAACTTATTAGCGAGATAGAACTGCGGAGTCCATGCGTCATAGACGAATACCGGCACAAGATCCGGGAGAGAGTTCGGACTTTGACAGAAGGTATTGAGTTGGACCAGAGCCGTCTCGAGGCTGAGGTCGCTTTGCTTGCCGAACGGGCGTGTATCGATGAAGAAGTGGTTCGGCTCAGAAGCCATATGAAGGCCTTGACCGAGACGCTCGAGTCTGGGGGGGTGGCCGGTAGAAAACTGGACTTCATACTGCAGGAATGTAATCGCGAGGCGAATACGATAGCATCGAAGGCCGGCGATTACGAGATTGGTCGGTTGGTTATTGAGGTCAAGACTCAATTGGAGAGGCTGAGGGAGCAAGTTCAGAACATTGAGTAGGAGGTGGCCGTTATGGCACTGCCCAAGCTAACCCCTGCGGAGAAAATGGATGCTCTGAAGAAGGCACAGGAAGTCAGATCCAAGAGGTCCCAGATGAGAGCCAAGCTGAAGTCCGGCGAGCTGACACTTGAGAAAGTTCTCGCTGCTGCAAAGGACGACGAGGTAGTTGCTCGCATGAAGGTGGCCTATCTTCTTGAGTCTCTTCCGCGCATCGGCAGAATCCGCAGCCGGAAGCTCATGGAGGACATCGGCATCGATGAATCCAGACGTGTTCAGGGACTTGGCGTAAGGCAAAAGGAAGCCCTGCTGGAGAGGCTGGCGAAGTAAGAGGGGGTTAGGCCTTGGACATCAAGTTGATCAACATAGGCTTTGGCAACATTGTGGCCGCCAACCGGATCATCGCTATCGTCAGTCCGGAGTCTGCTCCGATCAAACGCATCATCCAAGATGCTCGCGATCGCGGCATGTTGATTGACGCTACATACGGACGCAGGACGCGGGCCGTGGTGATGACCGACAGCGACCACATAATCCTCTCTGCAGTGCAACCTGAGACTGTAGCGCACAGACTGGGTGGAAAGGAAGGCACCCCTGAGGTCAGTGAGTAGTGCTGATTGTCAAGGATGCCCGGAGAACGACCTTGCCGTCCTGGTTCGTCGCCGAGGCACGCTGATAGTGGTCTCCGGCCCGTCGGGTTCGGGAAAGAACCGTGTCATCTCAGAAGCTATGAAGGTGACACAGGGCTTGAGGTATTCCATCTCAGCAACGACGAGGCCGAGACGTCTCAACGAACGTGACGGCGTCGACTATCACTTTGTGTCTTTGGACAGGTTCCAGGACATGATAAGGCAGGACGATCTCCTAGAGTATGCCGAAGTCTATGGCAACTTCTACGGCACTCCACGGAAGCCGGTAGAGGATGTATTGGCAGCAGGTGAGGATGTCATACTGGATCTCGACGTCCAAGGTGCGCTTCAGATCCGTCAAAGGTGCCCTGACGCTGTCCTGGTCTTCTTGTTGCCACCCTCAATTGCGGAATTGGAGCGGAGAATCCGGAGCAGAGGCACAGATGACGAAGCAACCATACGGAGGCGAATGAATTCGGCTCTCAATGAGATCTCTGCTCTTAGCCAGTACACTTACGCGATAGTCAATGATGAGCTGGAGGACGCGGTTCGGTCCCTCGTCGCAATCATCGAGGCCGAGCGGTGTCGAACGAGTCGGTTCGTGCGTGCCAGCTCTGATGAAATGCGGTCGCAGTCAATCAGCGAGTAAGCAGACTGCATCTTTGAGAATCACAAAGACATTTGCCGGAGGACTGCGAGTTGAGATGAACAGACCATCACTTGATGAACTCCTGCCGAAGGTGGATAGCAGATATACACTTGTGGTCACGGCTGCGAAGCGTGCCAGACAAATCACGGACGGCTCGGTTCCTGCAGTCGCCACTCGCAGCGACAAACCCGTTACCATCGCGCTGTATGAAATCCTTCACGGCAAGGTGGTCGGCAAGAAGCCGGAGAAGAGCTGACGGGTCCAGATTCACCTTTTGGAATCTTGTCTGTTCGTTGATCGGGGGATGTTCCCCCGTTTTTTGTAGAATCGCTCAGGAGGTGCAGCCATGGCTCCGACTGATCGCAGGCGCATGGTGCTTGGAATCAGTGGGGGAATCGCGGCATACAAGGCGTGTGAACTCATCCGCCTCGCCACAAAGGCGGGCTTCGAAGTGCGGGTCATAATGACCCGCGCGGCGACCGAGTTCATCACCCCGCTGACGCTCCGAACGCTCTCAAACAACAAGGTCGTAACGGATATGTTCGAAGAACCTGAGCGGTTTGAGATAGAGCATGTCTCACTCGCCCAGTGGGCAGACGTGTTTGTCGTGGCGCCCGCGACCGCAAATGTGATAGGCAAGATGGCTTCCGGGATTGCCGACGACATGCTGACATCGACTGTGCTCGCGTGCAAGTCTCCCAAGGTCATAGCTCCGGCCATGAACACGGCGATGTGGGAGAACCCGATCACTCAGAGGAACATCGAGACTCTCAGAGACTTCGGCTTCATCGTACTGAGAACTGACAAAGGCCAACTTGCCTGCGGTGACATAGGATATGGCCGGATGATACCTCCCGAACGGATACTGCAGCACGCGATCAGGGCTGTAAGGAGGTCCGATCGCTGGAGCGATCTGCGGTGCCTGGTGACTGCAGGTCCGACTCGTGAGCCTCTCGATCCCGTGCGCTTCATCGGCAACAGGTCATCTGGCAAGATGGGGTACGCCATGGCAGTTGAGCTGTGGCAGCGTGGGGCGGAGGTGACCCTGGTGTCGGGGCCTGTGTGCCTCGACCCTCCTGAGGGGATAGAGGTCGTACCCGTCAGCACGACCAGGGAGATGCTCGAGGCATGCGCGGCTCGCTTCTCTTCGGTCGATGTGGCAGTATTTTCTGCAGCTCCAGGCGACTTTGCTCCGGCAGATCCGTCGGACTCCAAGATCAAGAAGCGCCCGGATGCCGGCAGGTTGGTCGTCGAGCTGGAGCAGAATCCTGATATAGCGGCTGCACTTGGAGAAGTTAAGAGGAAGGGCCAGATCACAGTAGGATTCGCTGCGGAGACGGAGCGCCTTGTGGAGAACGCGTCTTCCAAGCTGGCCGCCAAGAACCTGGACATGATCGTCGCAAACGACGTCACCGCAGAAGGGGCCGGGTTCGAAGTAGACACCAACATAGCCTCGATCGTATACAGGAGCGGACAGGTAGAGATGCTCGATCGCATGGCCAAGTCACAGCTCGCAGCAGTGATTGCTGACAGGATAGAGTCTCTGTTGTAGTCCGCGAGAGGTGGGAAAACCCTTGAAACTGATATCGACGTCGACCCGCCTCCTGGCGGTCTTTGGAGACCCGATAGAGCACTCGCTCTCGCCCGCCATGCACAACGCGGCCATTGCAGATCTGGGCCTGGATTACGTCTACCTCGCTTTTCACGTTCGGGAATCGCAGTTGGCAGCGGCGCTCGGCGGCGTGCGAGCATTGGGCATTGCAGGAGTGAATCTTACGATCCCGCTCAAGCAGTCGGCCCTCTCGCTTGTGGATGAGCTCGCAGAGAGCGCTGCCGGGGCGGGGGCAGTCAACACCGTTGTAAACGAGTCCGGGAGATTGATCGGCCACAATACCGATTCCGAAGGATTCGTAGCCTCGCTGCGTGAGGATCTCGGGCTCACGCCCTCGGGACTTCGAGTATGCATCCTCGGCGCAGGCGGATCTGCGCGGGGCGTGTCGGTTGCTTTGGCTCGATATGGCGCCGCAAGCGTCGTTTTCGCTGCGCGGAACCTCGAGAGAGCTGAGGCCCTGACTGAACTCATATCCCGGCTGAGGCCGGAGTGCGCAGCTTCCGCCGTGTCGCTCACCGACAGACATGGGCTGCGCCGGGTCCTGGAGTCTTCTGACCTGCTGATCAACTCTACGCCGGTCGGCATGACCACAAATACCGATGACCCTATCGAGATCGAATTCGAGCGCTTGCCGGCTGGGGCATGCGTTGCAGATCTGATATACAACCCGCTCAAGACCGTGTTCCTGCGCCAGGCCGAGATGAGAGGGTATCGCACCATGAACGGCGTAGGCATGCTGGCTCACCAGGGCGCACTGGCGTTCGAGTTGTGGACCGGGATCAAACCCAACGTTCAAGCGATGCGACAGTCGCTGCTCGACTGCCTGACACGAGGGTGATACTGTGATACGATTGCTGACTGCCGGCGAATCACACGGGCCGTCTCTCTCGTTCATATTGGAAGGCCTACCTGCGGGCCTTCGCATCGACATGGGTTTCGTGAAGTCGGAACTTGCCAGGCGACAGCGGGGCCATGGCCGCGGCGGAAGGATGAAGATAGAGTCGGATTCAGTCGAGTTCACCGCCGGGATTCGCAAGGGTGTCACGCTGGGGAGCCCCGTCTGCGGCTTGATCCGGAATCTTGACTACGACAGCTGGAGACATGTCATGCCGGTTGACGCGGACGGCTCGAGCGGTGCAGAGAACGGCGGGGACGAGCGGCCGGTGTTCACTCCTAGACCCGGGCATGCAGACTTGCCTGGAGCCGTCAAGTACGGCTTCTCAGACGCTCGCAATGTGCTCGAGCGGGCCAGCGCTCGTGAGACAGCCGCTCGTGTGGCAGCCGGCGCCTTGTGCAAGCTCCTCCTCGCGGAGTTCGGGGTTTCTGTGTACTCTCATGTCGTCGCTATTGGAGGAGTCACAGCTGTCGTCTCAACCGATGACGTGATCTCGAACTACGCGGCAGTGGAGGCCTCGCCGGTCAGATGCGCGGATGCAGACGCGGCTCTGAAGATGATTCGCCGGATCGACGCTGCCGCGAAAGAGGGCGACTCGCTCGGAGGGATCTTCGAAGTCGTTGCCACAGGCGTTCCAGTGGGACTGGGGAGTCACGTGCACTTTGACAGGAGACTCGACGCGCGGCTGGCCGGCGCCATCGTGAGCATTCCGGGTGTCAAAGGCGTGGAGTTTGGAATGGGATTCAGTGCGGCGTCCATGAAGGGGTCTGAAGTGCACGACGAGATCGAACCCTGGCCGCAGGACGAGCGGGGATACCGCAGACTCACAAACAACGCAGGAGGCATCGAGGGCGGGATCTCCAACGGAGAGCCGATACTCGTCAGGGGAGCGATGAAACCCATTCCGACTCTTCGGAAGCCGCTGCGCACAGTAGATCTGCGCGGGTACGGCCCGGCAACCGCCGCCACCGAGAGGTCGGATGTCTGTGCCGTGCCTTCAGCAGCCATTGTGGCCGAAGCGATGGTGTCCTTGGAGCTCGCGCGCGCGTGCTGCGAGAAGTTCGGAGGCGACAGTGTCGATGAGATCCGTCGGCGCTTTCGCTGCGCGGCAACAGAGAGCCGGACGGGAGGTGGAGAGCTGCCCGGATGAAGAACATCGCGCTGATCGGGTTCATGGGAACCGGCAAGTCGACTGTCGGAGCTGAACTCGCCCGCAGACTATGCCTCAGGTTCGTTGAGACTGATGCCGTCATCGAAGAGGCGTCGAACAAGAGCATCTCGCGCATCTTCGCGGAGGAAGGCGAGAAGGCCTTCAGGCGTCTTGAGCGTTCGGCAATCCAGGCGGTCACTCTAGAGGATGATCAGGTCATCTCCTGCGGCGGAGGCGCCACGGTCGACCCGCGCAACCTGCGCCTTCTCAGGATGACGTGCAGGGTAGTGCTGCTCAAAGCCGATCCTCGAGTCCTCTATGAGAGAATCTCCAGGGGCAGTTCGAGACCGCTTGCTCTCAACCTGAAGGCGCCCGAGGATATCGCCCGCCTCATCGACGACAGGCGAGACGCGTACGCGCAGTATGATCTCTGCGTCGATACTGGGATTTGTTCTGTGGAGGAGGCCGTGGAGGTTATCGCAGAATGGGTCTGCTCTCAGAACGCCGATCTGGAGAATCTGCGGCTCGAGCTGGACACGCCTCTGGAGCGCTACTCCGTGGTTGTCGGCTCCGGGATACTGTCACAGCTCGGGTCCGAGATGCGTGCCTGCGGGCTGGAAGGCAAGTCGATGCTCTTTTCGAACGGCACGGTCGACTGTCTGTACGGCGATCGTGCAAGGCAGTCGCTTTCCGAGGCCGGCTTCCACTGTTCCACCTTTTTGATGGCCGACGGTGAGGAATACAAGACCCTTGACACTGCGGTGCAGGCCTACCACGCGTGCAATGAGCTCAGTCTGGACCGGAGATCCACGGTTGTCGCTCTCGGCGGCGGAGTAGTCGGCGACGTAGCGGGTTTCATAGCCGGTACGTATATGCGAGGTATGAATCTCGTGCAGGTTCCGACCACGCTGTTGGCCATGGTCGACTCGAGCGTCGGAGGAAAAACCGCCGTCAATATGCCTTTCGGCAAGAACATGGTCGGAGTGTTCCACCAGCCCAGGCTGGTAGTGGCCGACCTTGACACCCTCTCGACATTGACTCTGCGAGACTACCGCGCCGGCATGGCCGAGCTCCTGAAACACGGACTGATCCTCAATCCCGCACTGCTGGATTTCCTGATGTCAAGACGAGAGATCTTGATGAGCTATACGCAGTCCAGAGACATGGTCTGGGCAGTCGCGCATTCATGTGCTGTAAAAGCTGACATCGTAGAGGCAGACGAGACCGAGCAAGGTCTCCGGGAGGTTCTCAACGCCGGACACACAGTCGCTCACGCCGTTGAGTTGGCTGCCGGGTACGGGCGATTGCGGCATGGCGAAGCGGTCGCGCTGGGGATCATTGCAGAGACTGACGCCGCCAATACTATGGGCATTGCGTCAGACAGATGCCTCGAGGTAGTGCGCGCCTGCTTCATTCCTCTGGTCGAGGGGCTGTCGCTGCCTGACCTCGATGCCTCATCGGTGTGCCAGGCGATGTTGAGCGACAAGAAGAAGCGGGGCGACCGAGTGTTCTTCTCTGTGGTCGAGGAGGTAGGCACTGTCAGGCGGGGTGTGGAAATCGATAGAGACGTTCTCAGGGAGGCTGTCGCCAGAACGCTGGCCGGACTGTAGCCCGGTAGAAGTGTCCGCAGAACGGCGTCCCGAGGGCGGTGTGGAGGTGAACGGACGTGTCTCGATGCAGACGGGTGCTCGTCGTGAATGGCCCCAACCTTGACATTTTGGGGAGTCGTGAAGTCGACATATACGGCTCTTTGACTCTCTCGGAACTCGAGGATCTGGTTCGAAAACGTGCAGCCGAGCTTGGCGTCGAAGTCGAGATGTTTCAGTCGAACCACGAAGGAGCTATCATTGACAAGCTGCACCAACATGCTTCGGACGCTGTGATAATCAATCCGGCCGCGTTTACGCATTATAGCTACGCGATCCGGGATGCGCTCGCTGCACTCGATGTGCCCGTGATTGAGGTCCATCTGTCCAACATCCACGCGAGGGAAGGCTTCAGGAGCCTGTCCGTGACCGCACCCGTGGTGACAGGGCAGATCTGCGGGCTGGGATGGCTCGGATACCTGCTCGCACTCGAGGCAGCCGTGAGGATTGGGGGAGCAAAGTCGTGAAGGAACGAGTATCAAGGCTCATCTCGTCGTTTGGCGAGCTCGGAATAGACGCACTGCTGGTGACAAAGCCGCAGAACGTGCGGTATGTCACGGGTTTCTCTGGATCTACTGGGGCATGTCTCGTCCGCAAGGACGGGTCGGGAGTGTTCGTGACCGATCCGCGGTATGATGTGCAGGCGGCTGAGGAGGTCGAGGGATTCCAGGTAGTCGTGACTCGGGACCCGGCGCTCAAAGAAGCCGGCAAGAGAGCAGCCGATGAAGGCATCGGCTCGCTCGGAATAGAAGGCGCTCACATGACTGTGCTCGCCCGAAAAGAGCTGGCGGAAGTTGCTCCGGACGCCCGCATGGTAGAGACCGATCGCGTGATCGAGCACGTGCGGTCGATCAAGGAAGAGTCAGAGATCGACCTCATTCGACAGGCAGCATCCATAGCGGATGCAGCCCTGGAGGCTGTTCTGCCCGTCATCGCCGAGGGCGTGGCCGAGCTCGACATAGCCATCGAACTCGAGTACCAGATGAGGAAGCTCGGCGGCGAGAAGGTCGGGTTTGACACGATCGTGGCATCGGGTCCTCGAGCAGCGATGGCGCATGGCGTGGCCGGCAGGCGAAGGCTTCAACCCGGGGACCCGGTTGTGATGGATTTCGGGTGTTTCTACGGAGGATACACCAGCGACATGACCAGAACCGTCTTCGTGGGAACTCCGAGCCCCGAGATGAGGAGAGTTTATGAGGTGGTCTTGCGGGCGCAGACGGCTGCGTGCGAAACGCTGAAGGCAGGCATGACCGGGAAGGAAGCGGATGCGGTCGCCCGAAGCATAATAGAAGAGGCCGGGTACGGCGACAGGTTCGGCCACGGGCTGGGTCACGGCGTAGGCCTAGAGGTGCATGAATACCCGCTCGTCTCGTCCAGGAATGAGCGGCCCATGCACGCGTCGTCAGTCGTGTCTGTTGAGCCGGGCATCTACCTTCCAGGCCTGGGAGGAGTGAGGATCGAGGACCTCGTCGTCATAAGGCCTGGCGGCATCGAGAACCTGACGAGTTCGAGCAAAGAGCTGATTTGCCTATAGTACTGATCACGAGGGGGGCATTCTATGGTCTCGACAAATGACTTTCGCACTGGATTGACAATCGAGATAGACGGCGAGGTGTACCAGGTCGTCGACTTTCAGCACGTGAAGCCGGGCAAAGGCGCCGCGTTCGTGCGAGCCAAGCTTCGCAACATGAAGACCGGCTACGTTCATGAACGCACGTTCAGAGCAGGCGAAAAAGTGCCGACCGCAAGAGTCGAATACAGAGAGATGCAGTATCTGTACAAGAGCGACAACGACTATTACGTCATGGACACCGATACATACGAGCAGATGACTCTCTCTGAGAGCGCCATAGGCGAGGGCGTCAAGTACCTCAAGGAGAACATGGTCGTAAACGTGGCGATGTACGAAGGGAGCCCGATAGGCGTCCAGCTCCCCAATTTCGTTGAGCTGGAAGTCGTCGAGACTGCGCCCAGCTTCAGAGGAGACACTGCGACAGGCGGAGGGAAGCCGGCGGTGCTGGAAACGGGTGCGACGGTGCAGGTGCCGTTCTTCATAAACGTGGGAGACGTGATCCGGGTGGACACTCGCACCGGGGAGTATCTCGAGAGAGTGTAGGATCCGGAAGAATCAAGCCAGAACAGACGAAATGCAGGCAGATTAGGGAGCCGGTTTGCGGTCGACAGCGACTGCAGCCGGCTCTCTTCCTTTGTGTCTGTGTAATAAATGTACAAGTTCGCAATATCTATATACTGTGGTGAGGACGTGCCATGAGCACATCGAGCGGATACGTTCAGAAAACGGCGGACAGCGTTCCCGGCTTTGCGGCGTACCTTCCCGGGCGTGTGAGACGCTCGCTGAGCATGCTCGATCTGAATACCCTGGACGCGCTTCTGGAGGTCAGGCTGCGGCTCTGTAGGCCGGTGATTCTCGTTTTAGAGGACGGCGAGCGGCTCTTGGGGCATCGCGGACTGTGCCGCCCGGGCGAGGAAGCCATCTGCTTCACTCGTGAAATGAGAGATGAGGCCTTGCAACTGCTGACGGACAGGTCGTTGTACGCGGCCGAAGAGCAGCTGAAGTCAGGCTATCTCACGGTCGCGGGCGGGCACAGGGTCGGCGTGGTGGGGAGGGCGGTGACCAGCGGTGGCACGGTTGAGTCCATCGCTGATGTCTCCAGCATCAACCTGAGAGTAGCGAGGGATGCGAAGGGCTGCTCAGCAGCTGTGCTTCCCAGGCTCTTGGGGGGACCACTGGGGGTCTACCGGAGTCTGATTTTCTCTCCGCCGGGATGCGGCAAGACTACCTTGCTGAGGGACCTGGCGAGAAGGTTGAGCGACGGAATCGGCTCCAAGAAGCCCTTCAGAGTGGCAATCGTCGACGAAAGATCCGAACTTGCAGGGTGCTACTGTGGAGTGCCTCAGAGAGACGTCGGGATGCGCACAGATGTGCTCGACCGCGTCCCAAAGGCAGTCGGCATCATGATGGTGATTCGAGCAATGTCGCCCCAGGTGATTGTCACAGACGAGCTCGGCCGGCCAGAGGACGTCGACGCTGTCGAGGAATGCCTGAACGCTGGAGTCGCACTGCTGGCCTCGGCCCATGCCGGTTCCATCGAGGAGCTGATAAGGCGGCCTGCGCTTGCGGCCATGTTGTCAAGAGGTCTGTTTGACCGCTATGTGCGGCTCAGCGACCGCCCGCGCGTGGGAACCGTGGCAGAGATCCTGGAGGCTGACGAAGTGGCTGAAATAGGGAAGGTGGTCCAGCTTGGGCCTGAAGCTCGCCGGAGCGCTTCTGTTGATTGTCAGCGGGCTCATTCTTGGTGACAGAGAGGCCCGGCGCTACGATGCCAGGCACAGGGACCTCTGCGCCATGCAGCACGCTCTGCTGATGCTGGAGACATACGTCGCGAGAACCGTTCAACCGTTTCCGAGAGCGCTGTCATCGGTCGGGCTCGCGGTGCGCGGGCCTGCAGGGCGCCTGATGTGCGCGGTCGCAGATGAACTCATGTCGAACCCACATCTGACGCTCGCACAGGGATGGACGCGGGTACTGCTTGCCGTCAAACGGGGCGGCAGGGCACACGGTTTTCCTGCGTACCGCGATGACGACCTCCAAGTGCTCGGGCGCCTGTTCGCCGCTCTTGGCGCAGGCGGTCGGGATGACCAGGTGAGCCACATCAGGCTCGCCAGAGAGACTCTTGCGATAAACGAAGAATCAGCGCGGCGCGATCTTGATACATATCCCCGACTCTGGCGCTATCTGGGCGCAATGGGCGGAGCCACGCTTGCGCTGTTCATAGTCTGATGTGACACAAGCCTCGACGGGGTACTGACGCAGCCGGCGCCGCTCGAGTTCCTGGTTCAGGGCTGCGTGGCTGCAGCGGCAGGGGAGATGGCTCTCTTGGACTTGATCTTCACAATTGCAGGCATCGGCATGCTGGTTGCGGTCGTCCAGACCATTCTGAAACAGGCCGGGAAGGAAGACTACGGCTTGTGGGTCGTGGTCGCGGGAAGCATCGCTGTGTTTTTGCTGGTTGTCCAGCGGGTGGCGGAGCTCATCGACCGAGTGCGAACCACTTTCTACCTTTGGTGAGGTGTTCTGATGAACATCCTGTCCATCGCGGGCCTGGCTATTGTGGGGTTGCTGGTAATAGGGCTGGTGCGGCAGGCTTCCCCCGAGATGGCAACGCTGTTGAGCATGACGCTCGGAGTGGTGCTGCTTCTGTGGATCGTGGATTCCCTTGCACAGGCGGTGACATCGCTCCAGGATCTCGCGGCCAGAGCGCGCATCCAGCCCGAATACATTAAGGCGATTCTCAAGGTCGTCGGGATATCGTATATCGCAGGGTTCTCTGCACAGATGTGCAGAGATGCGGGCGAGTCAGCGCTTGCTTCCAAGGTCGAGCTGGCCGGAAAGGTCATGATCCTTTTGATCGCCCTGCCGGTGTTCAGAGCGATCGTGTCAGCACTCGAGCAGCTGGCGCGGATGAGCCCGTAGTCTCTCCGGGGGGACGTGTGTGCTTGGTGTGCGCTGCCGGTCGCTTGAACCTCAGTGCGTGGGTAGTGTCGGTCGTTGTGGCCAGCGTAATTGCAGTGTCGTTGAACTCGCTCGCGGCGCCTGCAGGTCAGGGTCTGAACGCGCCAACCGGTCAAGGCGCCGGTGCGCCAGCTGGTCGGAGCGCCGACGCTCCTGCAGCGGCACTCGAGAGCGCAATCGAATATCAAGCTGACCAGCTCGAACTTGACCGGCTTCAGCACGAGATGAACGGCCTGGTTGAGCAATACGGTGCAGCAGGAGTAGATCTAAATCTATACCAGTGGCTGGTCGCACGCGAGCACGCGCCGCTGAATCCGGTGAAGTTCGTCAGAGGAGTCTTAAGCTACTTCATTCGGGAGGTGCTTCAGAACGCGGCGCTGCTAGGGCAACTGCTGCTCGTGGCTGTCATTGCCGCCGTATCGAGAAACCTGAGCGACTCACTGTCGGAAGACACCGTCGCGCGAGTAGTGTCGGCAGTTCTCTACCTTGTGATTCTGTTGATCGGGCTGTCGAGTTTCAGAACGGCCGCAGAGATCGCTCGCGGAACCGTCGACACTATGGTCGGGTTCGTGCAGTCGCTTACGCCAACGCTGTTCAGCCTGATGGTCGCGATGGGTGGGGCCGCATCAGCGGCCGCGCTCAGTCCTGCGGTTCTCATGGCTGTGACTGGGTCTTCGACACTGGTCGGAGGTGTGGTCGTGCCGCTCGTTCTGTTCTCAGCGGTCGTCAGCGTAGTCACGCGGGCGTCCGGCACGCCCAGAGCGCTGCAGCTTGCCAAGTTGTTGCGGCGCGCAGCAACGACGGTGATGGCCCTCGTGTTCGCAGTTTTCGTGGCAGCGATGACGATCAGGGGTCTGGTAGGTTCGTTCGGCGACGCCGTTACGATGAAGACTGCCAAGCTCGCAGCTGGAACGCTTATTCCAGTGGTCGGGAGTGCGATTGCCGATGCGATGGAGGTCGTAGCGGGTGCGTCTCTCCTCATCAAGAACACCGTCGGCATCGCAGGGGTCCTAACTGTTGCAGTGGTCTGCCTGTACCCGATCCTTAAGATAGTGGCGATCGTCGCGCTGTACCGGCTGGTGGCAAGCCTCGTCGAGCCGCTCGGCGATTCGGCAGCAGCCGATTGCCTGGGCGACTTCGCAGACAACTTGTCGTATCTGGCGTACTGCACGGCGGCCACGGGCATCATGTTCATCGTATCCATCGCTGTGATACTCGGCGTCGGAACCCTTCCACAGATGCTGCGGTAGGTGTTTGTGATGATAGCGACCGTTGGGTCCTGGGTCTACGTGTTGTCCGTCGCGCTGGTTGTGGTGGCGTTTATCGAGTTGCTGATGCCGCGCACAGCGACATCCGGCCTCGCCAGAGTCGTGATCGGGCTCTGCGTCATTGCGCTGTTGTTCGACATCGTGCTCGGCCTGGCTGCTGAAGACTTCTCGTTCGACCTCGAGTTTGGCGTCACGGATGCAGCCGGCTTGGCCGCGGGCGACGACTACTTACTAGCCGGAGAGGCCCTGGTTCACGGGACTCTCGCAGCCGTTCACTCCCAGTTGTCTGGACTCGCTGGCGAAGAAGGTGCGGCCCCCTCAGCCTCGACTGTGTCAGCCAGTTCTGGCGGGCTATCACGAGTCGGCGCGATAACGGTCGAGACGATTGCACAAGTGAAGGTAGGCGGTTCGCGTGACTGATTGGTTCTCAAGGCTCATTCGTAGAACAAGCCCTGGTCAGGATTCCGACGAGACTGGGGGCAAGCCTGGCATTGGCGTTGTACCGCTGGTTCTTCTCGCGACCCTTGGAGTTGCCCTGATCGTCCTGGGACCAGGGCTGTTTGGCACCAGGGACGGCGGTGAGCCGCGTTCCGTGGAGCAGCCCACGTCGCTGCTCTCCTCACATGGCGTCGACACTGCTGGCGACTATGCAGCCGTCCTGGAGCGCGACCTGGAGGCCGCACTGAGTCGCATGAGGGGAGTAGGTGCAGTGTCAGTCATAGTGACGCTCGACGCGGACGCTCGAACGGTCTACGCCACGAGCAAGAGCGAGGACAAGGAACAGGTTGAGGAAAAGGACTCGAGCGGGGGCACTCGCGTCACCACTCGCGCGAAGATGACCGAAGAACCAGTGATCACCCGGGCACCCGGAGGCGGAGAAGAAATCGTTGTTGTCGGATCGGAACCTCCAAAGGTGAGAGGAGTGCTCGTCGTTGCAGACGGCGCGCGGAGCCCCGAGATGAAGCTCGAGATTGCGCAGGCCGTGTCGGCTGTCCTCGGCATTGCGCTTCATCGGGTGGCAGTAGTTGAAAGGGAGGTTTGAGTCAGCATGTCTATTAGGATCTTGCTCATCCCTAGGAGATACGTATACCTCGTAGTGGCGATTGTGTGCTTGGCCGGCGGGCTCTCGATTGCCGCAATCTGGCGCCGAGGTTCGTCGATGGGCGACTACGACTTCGGCGGACAGGTTGTAGTGACGACCAGCAGTGCGCTCACTCAGAGCGAAGCGACCGTGACCGCACCTGCGTTGGGAGAGAAACCAGTAGCAGATGCCGATTCGTACCTCGTTCACATTGATCCAGAAATCGAGCAAGTGCTGGTCTCGGCAAGGGTAGAATATGACTACGAGGGGTCAAGTCTGGCTGCTGCGCGCTTGTCTCGAGATTACGCTCGCAGCAGGGAAATCGATCTCCTGCGCGAGGCTCTTGAAGAGGCGGGGGCCCGCGGTGAGCCGGCAGAAGAAACACAGCGCCTCCTTCTGGGCTTGGTTTCGCGGATGGAGGCTGAGAGCTCGGCAGAAAGCCTGATCCGGGCCAGTGGGTTTGAGGACGCAGTTGTCTTCGTGACTGACCTCGGCGTCGAGGCAGTCGTCTCTTCGGATAGGCTGGACAGGAGCGACGTTGCGGTGATCGGCGGCATCCTATCTCGCACCACAGGTGCGAAGCTGCATGAGATCCTCATCCGAGAGGCCTCCCAGGCTCCCAAGAAGGATAATCCTGCTGTTTGGTGAATAGGATTGTTGGACATGCAAAGCCCTACCAGCAGGGCTGGCAGGGAGCCGCTGAGAGGAAGGTGAGTCCCCCGCTGCGCTACCGCACAGTGCATCGGGGTACCTATGAAGCTCAGTGAGATCAGAGAGCTGATAAACCTCGTTGACAAGAGCGGTTTGGCTGAGTTTGAGTACGAATGCAGTGACGGCGATCGACTGGTGTTGAGAAAGAGCGTGTCATCTGCGGCGCCGGAACCGCCAAGTGCAGTTGAGCCAGTCCGTCCACAAGTTGAGGTTTACCCTGAGCCGGAGCCGAGCCCGGCAGCATCGGCAGGCCAAGATGAATCGCTCGCGGCCGGCGAGTTTGTGATTACTGCTCCGATGGTTGGCACGTTCTACAGAGCGCCCGCTCCTGGTGCAGAGCCCTTTGTGGAAGTCGGAGACGTAGTAGAGCCGGGCCAGACGGTCTGCATCGTCGAGGCAATGAAGCTCATGAACGAGATCGAAGCGGAGCGCCGCGGCAAGATCGTGAAGATACTCGTTGAAAACGAAGATCCGGTCGAGTACGGTCAGCCCTTGTTCATTCTCAAAGAGGTGTAGGGCCTCAGGGCTGCATTCGATCGGAGGTGGACCTTCAAGTGTTCAACAAGATCTTGATCGCCAATCGCGGCGAGATCGCCGTGCGTGTTATTCGTGCGTGCAGGGAAATGGGCATATCCCCAGTGGCGGTGTACTCCGAAGCCGACCGCGAGTCTTTGCACGTCCTCATGGCGGACGAGGCCTATTGCATCGGCCCTCCTGAGAACTCGAGAAGCTACCTGAACATCCCGAACATCATAAGTGCGGCCCTGATATGCGGCGCTGATGCCATTCACCCCGGCTACGGCAATCTTTCCGAGAAGGCCCACTTTGCAGAGATCTGCGAGGAGCACGGCATCAAGTTCATAGGACCGCCGCCCAGTGCCATGGACAGGGTTGGCGACAAGGCGGTCGCTCGCCGCATCGCAGACAGGGCGGGCGTACCCATTGCGGCGGGCAGCCCTGGTCCGGTTGTGAGCGTCGAGGAAGCCTTGTCGGTCGCGAATGCAGTGGGCTATCCGGTCATGGTGAAGGCGTCGGCAGGCGGCGGCGGCAAGGGGATTCGAGTCGTCAAGGATGAGAGGGAACTCAGGCGGTGCTTCACGACGGCAGCTTCTGAGGCCGAGGTGTCTTTCGGCAGCAGGGAGCTGTACATAGAGAAGTTCATAGAAAACCCGAGGCACGTCGAGATCCAGATACTGGCCGACTCACACGGTTCCATCATCCATCTCGGCGAGCGGGATTGCTCCGTGCAGCGGAGGGGCCAGAAGGTTGTCGAGGAGTCTCCGTCTCCTGTGATCACGCCCCGCGCCAGGAAAGCCATGGCTGACGCTGCGGTAAAGGTCGCGAAGGCGGCAGGGTACGTCGGAGCAGGCACTGTGGAGTTCCTGGTGGACAGGTCGGGCCGCTTCTACTTCATTGAGGTGAACGCCCGAATCCAGGTCGAACACCCGGTCACGGAGATGGTGACAGGCATAGATCTGATCAGGGAACAAATCAGGATTGCCGCAGGCGAGCCGCTCGGCAGAAAGCAGTCCGACATAGCGTTCAGGGGCCATGCGATAGAATGCAGGCTCAACGCAGAGGACCCGGCCAAGGGCTTCAGATCTTCACCGGGCACAATAGACCGCTATCACGTCCCTGGCGGCCCGGGTGTGAGAGTCGACAGCTGTGCATACGCCGGATACACCATTCCGCCGTACTACGACTCGATGTTCGGCAAGCTCATAGTATGGGCGGACGACCGGGACAAGGCGATCGGCCGGATGGCCAGGGCCCTTGACGAATTCGAGGTGGATGGAATCAGTACGACGATTCCATTCCACTCGGCGCTGATCCGCAGCGACGCATTTCGCGAGGCCAAGATATACACGAATCATGATCCAGTTGCAATCCTGGGATCAGACTTCGGCCAGTAGAGATGGCTTTCCGCAGACCCGCAATCGAGCGGCTCGCGGCCGAGCGAATGATCTGTGACAGTATCACGTATAGTAGCGTGTAGCACTAGAACCAACTGGAGGTGCGATCCTTGGAGGATTCTGGGAGGATGGATATCGGCAACGTGAGGATTGCCGACGAGGTTGTTGCCATCATAGCAGGGCTGGCTGCGACGGAGGTTGAAGGAGTTGCCGGAATGAGCGGCGGCCTCGCCGGAGGAATTGCCGAGCTTCTCGGAAAGCGCAACCTGTCAAAAGGCGTAAAGGTCGAGGTAGGAGACAGAGAAGCGGCCGTGGACTTGTTCCTCGTCGTCAACTACGGAGTGTCGATTCCCGAGGTCGCTTTGAACGTGCAGCGGAATGTCTCCAGGGCCATTTCGAGCATGACTGGACTGAACGTAGTCGAGGTCAACGTCCACATACAGGGCGTTCATTTCCATGTCGAGGAGAAGCCGGAGGAGCCGGCGCGGGTGAGATAGCTCAGGTCTGTGGGACATCGCGGGACAAGCCGTCGTCGGTGGCTATCGCGGGAGGCATGAACCATGAAGTTTCATGAGCGAGTGGCGATCTTCGTAGCGGCCCTGATCTACGCTGCGGTCGCCGTCCTGATCGTTTCGTCGTTGATCGACGAAGGAGTCAGGAGCGCGATCTCTGTCACTATCGACGAGATCAGCGCGAAGTATCTGTTCCAATCCATACTGATTGCTTTGGCTGCGGTGATCGTGTTTGTCATGCTCCTTCGCTCGCTCTTCGCCTCAGAGCCCGAGGAGCGTGTGATAGCAACTGACACAGAGATGGGACGGATAAACATCTCCATGAAGGCGATAGAGAACGCTGTCAGACGAGCAGCCAGGGAAGTGAAGGGCGTTCGGGAGAGCAGCACCAGGGTCGATGGGGATGCAGACGGGTTGTCTGTGTCGATCGACGTCGCTGTGTCGACAGACGAAAACATACCTGAGGTGAGTCAGCAGATCCAAGTCGCCCTGAGAGAACAGCTTCGAGACCTGGTAGGGGTGCCTGTGAAGCACGTGCAGGTGAACGTCAAGGATACCTCGGGAGTGGCCAGACCCAGGCTAGGCTAGCCAGTATCGGCGGTCTGCTCTTGGCCGGCCGCAGGTTGGAGCGAGGTGTGCCGGGTGAATGACGATTCGAAGCTTGTCTTGAGGCTCATTTTTGAGAACGGCAGAAGGCTGTTCTGCACGTTGACAGGTGTTGCAGTCGGCTTGATAGCCGTGTATTACGGCGTGGGCAAAGGGCTGCTCTTTGCGTTCTGCGTCGGTGCCGGGTACGGAATCGGCCGGCTCCTGGAAAGAGAAGATCTGATTGCTTTGCTCCTGTCGCGTAGGCCTGTGCGTCGAAGACGCTAGCTCGCCGTTCCTCCGATTTCCCGCCGTGCGGGCCTGCCGCTGCCTTGTTCCGCGGCGGCCTGCCTTTGCCGTGAGCGCTGTCCTCATCAGTCTCGAACTCTGCAGAGGAAGGGGTATGTGACGCCCAATGCATCGCTTGAGCAGAAGGGCTGCCAGGGAGAAGTGTGTCAAGATCCTGTACCAGATCGATATCTCCAACAACTCTGTGGACGAATCGATGAAGTCTGTCTTCGAGTGCGACGGTGACGTCGACGAAGGGAGCGAGCAGGCTGGCTTTCTGAGAGAACTGGTCACAGGCGTTCTCGAAAATCTGGAGGCCATAGACGCGGAGATCAAGGAGTACACGCACAAGTGGAGTCCGGACCGGCTGGGCAGGATGGAGAAGGCGATCCTGAGACTGGCCGTCTATGAGATCGTGCATAGGCCGGACATCCCTGTGGCTGCAACGATCAACGAAGCAGTCGAGCTGTCGAAGGAGTACGCGTCAGATGAATCGGCCCGCTTTGTCAACGGAGTGCTTGCGGGCATAGCGGGGAAGCACGGGGAGTCTAGGGGGAAACACGGTGATTGACGCATCGGATCTCTCGCGCATCGTCGCAGTGTCGGTAGCTGTCAGCGAGTTGAGCCTGCACATCAAGCGCGTTCTCGACAGCCACGATGAACTCCAGGCGATCTGGGTTCGCGGGGAGATCACCGACCTTCACCGCCACACTCAATCCGGGCACTTGTACTTCAGTCTGAAAGACAGCGAGTCGCGGCTGAAGTGCGTCATGTTCAAGAGCGACTGCGCGTCAGTCGAGTTCGAACCCCAAGATGGCATGAGCGTGGCTGCGCTGGGCGACGTGAGCGTGTACACACGCGGCGGCGTATACCAGCTCTACGCGCGAAGGCTGGTGAACCTCGGCGATGGCATGTTGTTCCGCAGCTTCGAGATGGTCAAGAAAAAGCTGGCCGAGGAAGGCCTGTTCGATCTCGCTCGGAAGAGAGGCCTCCCTGAGTTTCCTCGAAGGATAGCGGTCATCACGTCGCCTGAAGGAGCCGCTATCAAGGACGTGATAGCTGTAATCGGACGGCGCTATCCTGCAGCCGAGCTCGTTGTCGTTCCCTGTGCGGTTCAGGGAACAGAGGCTCCCGCTTCGATTGCCAGGGCTCTCGAGCTTGCTGCAGAGGACGGCGAGTTCGACGTCGGCATCCTGACCCGCGGAGGCGGAGCTGCAGACGATCTTTGGGCGTTCAATGACGAGCTGGTCGCAAGACAGCTGGCAGCGATGCCGTTCCCAATGATCTGTGCGGTGGGGCACGAGCGGGACTTCACCATCTGTGACTTGGTGGCTGACCTCCGGGCTCCGACTCCGTCAGCCGCAGCTGAAATGGCTGTTCCGGACAGAGCAGTCGTTTTGGAGAGAGTGGCTAGTCTCTCGTCCCGGGCAAGGAGATCACTCGCGAAGTCGCTCGATCTCTGCAGTCTGTCTGTAGACAGGCTCCTGGGCTCGTGGGTCTTCAGGCGGCCTGAGATGATCATCGACACCCGCAGGCAGGCGCTCGAGGAGGCGCTGCACAGACTCGAGACGGCCTTCGGTCAGATCCTCGCGCCTCGGAGAGCTCGGTTGGATCTGCTCATGAGCAGGGCCGACTCATCGAGCCCGCTCAAGACGCTGCAGCGCGGCTACTCTATTGTGACCAGTCTGAAAAGCGGAAACCTTGTCACAAGCAAGAGTCAGGTTCATCCGGGAGACGAGATCGAGATAAGGGTCTCGGACGGTCTCATACATGCCACGGTCAGTCTGACTGGAGGTGACTCGGAGAGTGGGGACTAGTCCAAAGTTTGAAGAAAAACTGGCTAGACTCGAGGAGATAGTTGAGAAACTAGAAGAGGGACAGATGAGTCTTGAGAAGAGCCTCGAGTTGTTCGAAGCGGCCGTTGCCATAGGGAAGAGCTGCAAGGCTGAGCTGGCAGAAGCTGAGCTGCGGATCAGCAGGCTGACGAGCGACATCGAGCGCGAGGACGAAGAACAGGACGGGGAAGTAATTGATGACCAGGAGTAGAGTCCCGCTCGCGCAGTACATGCAGGCGTGCCGGCCGGAGATAGAGCAGAGGCTTGATGCGCTGGTGAGATGCGCAAACGAGGACAGCGGCCGCATCTACGAAGCGATGCGGTACTCGCTGCTGGCCGGCGGGAAGCGGATTCGCGCGATTCTCATGATGGCTGTCGCGGATACCCTGGTCGATTCACATTCTCACGTCCTCGACGCTGCGTGCGCGCTCGAGATGGTCCACGCGTACTCGCTGATTCACGACGATCTTCCGTGCATGGACAATGACGATTTCCGCAGAGGCCGGCCTACGAGCCACCGCATGTTCGGCGAGGCCATGGCAGTGCTGGCTGGAGACGGCCTTCTCACGCTGGCATTCGACACGCTGGCGAGAATCGCGATAGAGCCCCCGGTCACCCCGGAGAGACTGCTTTCGTGCATAGGCGAGATCGCCAGGGGTGCCGGACCTGACGGCATGGTCGGAGGGCAGGCGTTAGATATAGCCAATACGGGCAACCTTGCAATAACCAAAGAACTGCTTCAGTCGATTCACTCGCGCAAGACGGGAGCCTTGTTCCGCGCGGCGATCAGAGCTTCGGCGATTCTGTCCGGTGCGGACGAGCATACGTTGGCCAGGCTCAGCCGCTACGGCGAGGCTATCGGCTTGATATTCCAGATTCGAGACGACATCCTCGATGTCATCGGGGATGCTGAGAAGACGGGGAAGCCGGCCCACTCCGACGCTGCCAAGGGAAAGGCGACCTATCCGTCGGTTGTGGGGATGCGCGAGTCCGAGCTGCTGATGAGCCAGGTGCTGTCGACTGGGCGAAGGATCCTCGAAGAACAGGGATATGCCGGGACAGTCCTCGAAGAGCTCTTGGGGTACGCAGCCGCCCGCGATTTCTGAATCAAACTCCGCCACAGTTGACGGCGGCTCTGGGAGGTGTGAGTCATATCCGTCTCTGGCGCATTTCATAATCCCGTGCTGGTGTCATCGATCGCCGCTTGGTTCATCGCACAGGTCCTAAAGGGTGTGTACTACTTCGCCAGACACCGCAAAGTCGATTTCAAGAGGTTCACTGGACCCGGCGGCATGCCGAGTTCCCACTCGGCCTTTGTGTCTTCGCTCGCGGTAGCCGTGGGGATCAGTTCGGGGTTTGACAGCACGATTTTCGCACTTGCTCTCGGGTTTGCAATCATTGTGATGTATGACGCGAGCGGAATCCGCCACGCCGCAGGCAAACAGGCTGCGGTCCTCAACAAGATCGTGGACGAGCTGTTCCACGGCGGCCGCATACGCGAAGACCGCCTGCGCGAACTGCTGGGCCATACTCCCGTCGAGGTGTTTGCGGGTGCGGCCCTTGGTGCAGCAGTGAGCATGATTTTGATGCGGTAGGCTCTCGCTAACCATCTACTAGCAGCGCCTTGGCGCCTCTGCGCTGCGTGGAGCGCCGGTCCTCTCCTTGATGGCAGTCTTAGCCTGTGTTATAATAACATTGCGTTATGCTCGGGTGGCGCAGTATTCTAGTCGGCCACTCCGGTCCTGAAGGCGGGGCTAAAAATCCGCCACGGGCACAACGATGAAGTCCCTGGTGCTGGCTCTCGACGCCCAGTCGGGGGTTGGTGCTGGGGGTTAAGGAAGTGGGGCGATCCGCAACGGCATGCGGGCGTTGACCCTGCTTCCGCGGAGACCCAACCTCGTGGTGAACGCGGCGTCCGATGAAGAATCGCACGCACGGGCGATCCACGGCTTGGGGTAGAACCTGCATTCCGGTCCGGCCTGAGAGGGCAACTAACTGGGCTGGGTGTAGTGTAGCCTGCCTTGAGCGGCCTCTGCGGGAACCCGGGTTCAAGTTTGGATCCCCGGCCAGGGACCCAAGCCTATTGCCGGGTGAAGTGGCGGCTGCAAAAGAGGCTAGGGACCGGAAGAGGTCGATGAGGAAAACTCCTAGACTGTCTGCGGAGCGGGGCATCCTGAGGATTAGAGTGTGACTCACAGGCGATCCAGTTTCCTGTCTGGCGACGGCAGGACGCCCGGAGGAAGGGAAACCGTCCGTTCGGCGACGACGGATTCCGAGTGGGGAAAACCTACTGGACCTTATGTCACAATGTTTACTCAGGGTGCTGCCACCCAGCGCACTCATGCACCTCTTTACGGCACACTCAGATAGGTCAGGCCGGCATTGCCGCAGCACCTGTCTGCCGATGTAGGAGGTTAAGCCTGCTGATGCGCACGGCGACACCCAGGTTTCGACGAGTCCTGATCATCGGATCATGGACGTTTTTTTTGAGTGCGGCTTTCAACTTCGGGTCGATCTCGGCCCTCGGTTCGCTGAGCCTGCTCCCGTCGCTGTCAGTCCTCTTGCTGGTCGTCGCGGTCGGCATCATATTCGACGTCGTCGGCACAGCTGCCGCTGCCGCCAGGGAGGACCCGTTCTGCGCCATGGCTTCTCAACGGATCCCCGGTGCGAGAGAAGCGCTTCGGATCGTGCACGGGGCTGACGCAGTCGCGTCCTTCTGTAATGACGTCATAGGCGATATCTGCGGCACTTTGAGCGGAGCCGTAGTCGCGACGATTGTGTTCCAAATCGCGTCCTCCGGTGTGAGGTCCTCTATGGGTTCGCTCAACGCGGTCTTGGTTGCCCTCACGGCCGCGATTACGGTCGGCGGAAAGGCGTGGGGCAAAGGAATCGCCATACATAACTACGTGGCTGTGTTGATGACTGTTGGAAGGCTGGTGCGCTTTTTTGAGCAAACGCTGAGACTCGGCCCAGTCATCAACTTGTTCTCCCGACGAAAGCGATCCGGCAGAAAAGGCAAGGCTAGAAACGATACAGATTCGAGGCGCAGGTAAGCGCAGAGGCGGTTAGCTTCATGGATAGGATTCTGGACAGGATAGAGGGGCCACACAGCCTCAAGAGTCTGGACTACTCCTCACTCGAACGCCTGGCCGAAGAGCTGAGGAGAGAGATCATAGAAACGGTGGCGCTCACAGGCGGGCATCTCGCACCCAATCTGGGAGTAGTCGAGCTGACACTTGCGCTTCACCTGGTCTTCGAGAGCCCCAAGGACCGCATAGTCTGGGATGTCGGGCATCAGTGCTATGTGCACAAGCTTCTAACCGGCAGGCTTGACCGGTTTCGAACCCTTCGGCAGTACAGAGGGATCAGCGGATTTCCGTCTCCCCGAGAGAGCGAGCACGACGCGTTTGTAACCGGCCACAGCAGCACGTCGATATCCGCAGGCCTGGGAATGGCCAAGGCCAGGGATATCAAGGGTGAAGACTATGCTGTCGTATGCGTGATCGGAGACGCCTCTCTGTCCGGCGGTCTCGCGTTCGAAGCGCTCAACCATGCGGGACACCTCAAGTCAAATCTCGTCGTTGTCTTGAACGACAACGAGATGTCCATATCAGCCAACGTCGGAGCACTGTCCTCATATCTGAGCCGAGTGCGGCTCGATCCCCGAGTGCTCAGGATCAAGGAAGACATCGAGTATCTGATAAGACGCATACCCGCGATCGGGAGCACGATGTCAGACGCTGTGAACAGACTCAAGGGGAGCATCAAGTACCTCGTCGTCCCTGCGCTGTTCGAGGAACTCGGTTTCACATATGTCGGCCCCATCAACGGGCACGACATTGCGGCGGTCTGCCGGGCTCTGTCAGATGCCCGCCGAAAAGGAGGGCCCGTGCTGGTCCATGTAGTGACGACCAAGGGCAAGGGCTGCCCGTTCGCGGAGTCCAACCCTTCATTCTATCATGGCGTCGATCCGTACGATCCGGAGACAGGTGAGCCGGTGTCGACCGGACCGGGTTACCCGCCGACCTTCACCCAGGCGTTCGGCGAGTCTCTCGTCGAACTCGGGCGAGAGTGCGACCGAATTGTCGCGATCACTGCAGCTATGGCGAAAGGCACCGGCCTAGAGGCCTTTGCCGCAGAGTATCCGTACCGGTTCTTTGACGTCGGGATCGCGGAGGAGCATGCGGTCACGTTTGCCGCGGGGCTGGCCAAAGCGGGGATGCGGCCTGTGGTCGCTGTCTATTCTACATTCCTTCAGCGTTCGTATGATCAGATCGTGCATGACGTTTGCATCCAGGAGCTCCCGGTCGTGTTTGCAGTCGACAGGGCCGGAATCGTGGGTGAAGATGGACAGACTCACCATGGCATGTTTGACGTCACGTTCCTTCGTCACATCCCGAACATGATTGTGCTCGCACCTAGAGACCACAGGGAACTCTCCGCAATGCTCAGGTTCGCGCTCTCATGCAACGGCCCTGTCGCCATAAGGTATCCTAAGGGGACAAGCCCAGTCCCGCTGCCGTGGGAGAGGTCCCCGGTTGTCCTCGGACGGGCCGAGACGGTGGTGCGCGGTTCTGACGTCGCCGTGATCGCACTTGGGTCGATGGTTGCAGTCGCCGAGGAGACCGCAAAGCTTCTCGAACAGCAAGGGATTTCATGCTGGATAGTAGACGCGCGGTTCGCGGCCCCGATTGATGACAGGATCGTGACCGAGATCGCAATGAACCGCCTGCCAATAGTGACACTGGAGGAAAACTGCGTCGAAGGGGGAATGGGCAGCGCAGTCTCGCAGGTCGTCGCAGATCTTCCTCTGGCGTCAAGGGTTCGCGTGGTGAATCTCGGGCTTCCGAAGGCATTTGTGCAGCATGGGAGCAGAACCCAATTGCTGAACGAACTCTGCCTCAACCCAGAGTGCCTTGCACAGCGCATAGGGGTGATCGTGAAAGAAGCGCGATCGGAGCGGCAGAGGGCGAGCGTGCTTCGGGTCGGTTCTGCAGCTCGATCTGAGGGTGAGAGAGTTGGCCCGCGAACGCCTTGACAAACTCGTCGCAGAGAGAGGACTGGCTGCGTCTAGAGAGGAAGCCAGACGGCTCATAATGGCAGGCGAGGTGCTCGTCGACGGTTCGCCCGCGACTAAGCCTGGAACTCGCTATCCCGCCGACATTCCCATCGAAGTCGTCCGCAGGACGTCCCGATATGTCTCTCGCGGCGGACAGAAACTGGAAAGAGCCCTGGAGGTTTTCGAGGTCGATGTAGAGAATAGGGTTGCCATGGACGTCGGGTCTTCCACCGGCGGGTTCACCGACTGTCTCCTGCAGAGAGGCGCCCGTCACGTGTACGCCGTAGACGTAGGCAGAGGACAGCTCGCGTGGAGCCTGCGGTGTGACCCCCGCGTGACCGTCATGGAGCGCACCAACTTTCGGTATCTTCAGAGGACTGCGATCCCTGATCCGCTCGATGTCATCACTGTCGATGTGTCGTTCATTTCTCTCTCCAAGATCGCGGGCAAGCTCCGGGAGTTCTCGTCACCTGACACCGAGCTGATCGTGTTGGTGAAGCCGCAGTTCGAGGCCGGGCCGCAGCGAGTCGGGAAGAAGGGCGTGGTCAAGGATTCTCGGACACACATTGACACCATGGTTGCGGTCCTCGGCTCGCTCGAGGAGGCGGGACTCGTGCCAGTCGCTGTGACGCACTCGCCCGTGACCGGTCCAAAAGGGAACATCGAGTTCCTTGCCCACCTCAAGCCGCGTGAGGCCGGATGCAAACCTGTTGCGGCGGGAGATATCGAGAGATGTGTGGCGGCCGCGCATTCAGACCTATTGGCCGAGCGGAGGGAACAAGCGTGAGGTTTGGAGTCTTATGTCTCAAGACCGGACCGGCGGCGGTGGCTTCCGAAAGGCTCCTCAGATGGATGAGGGAGCGGTCTTTCGAGGCTGTCGAGTTTCCTATCGTCCGGTCCGAATCTTCGTTCGCCGCCGACCGTCCGTCTGTCGAACCAAGCCCGCACGCTGACACCCTGACCAAGCTTGCTCAGGCAGACATACTGGTCGTACTCGGCGGAGACGGCAGCCTGCTTGCGGCTGCGCGGCTCGCCGCGCCGCTCGGAGTGCCGATCCTTGGAGTGAATCTGGGACACCTTGGATTCCTCAGCGAGGTCGAGGAGGAAAACGTGTTCGATGCGATCGAGACCGTGGCTGCAGGGTCCTTTAGGGTCGAACAGCGGATGATGCTAGACGCGTGCGTGGAGAGGGACGGCGAACAGGTGGGAAGCTTCACTGGTCTCAACGATGCGGTCATCAACAAGAGCGGCTTCTCTCGGATGATCACCCTTGACATAATGGTGGGATCCGAATACGTCCAGACGGTGCCCGCGGACGGGGTCATTGTCTCCACACCCACCGGATCAACGGCGTACTCGCTTTCAGCCGGCGGCCCCATAGTCAGTCCTCTGTTTGAGTGCCTGATCATCACCCCCATCTGTCCCCACACACTCTACTCGAGATCCCAGATCATCGCAGGCGATGAGGAGGTCAGAGTGGTGCTGTCCTCATCCGGGAGGGATACCGTCCTGACGGTTGACGGTCAGGTCGGGGACAGCCTGCGCGCCGGAGATCAGGTGAGGGTGCGGAAGTCTGCGCATACGGCGCGGTTCGTACGGCTTGGAGGCCGCAGCTTCTACAGAATTCTAAGAGAGAAGCTCAGAGAGCGGCCGAGACACGAGATCGACGGAGAGGGCGGTGATGGGTCATGAAGAGCTTCAGGCAGTCGAAGATTCGTGAGATAATCATGTCGAAGATTATCAACACACAGGAGCAGCTTGCGGATGAACTCGCTAGGGAGGGCATAGCGGTCACTCAGGCAACTGTGTCGCGAGACATCAAGGAGATGGGGCTCATCAAGATTTCCACTCCTTCCGGAGAGTACCGCTACTCGCTGCCGCCTAACCTCGTCCACGGTGACCCCGTCGAACGCGCCAGGAGGGTCTTTGCCAACTCAGTAGTGTCCCTCGACTACAGCGAGAACCTCTTGTTGATACGAACTCTTCCGGGCAATGCCGGAGCCGTGGGCGACGTGGTCGACGACCTGAACTGGCGCGGCATCGTCGGCACGCTGGCGGGCGACGACACGGTCCTGGTGATTGTGAGGCCAAAGGAACGGGTGCTCGAGCTGATGGGCGAGCTGAGTGCTTTGAGGAGTTGACGCCCAGCCACTGAGATGTGCAGCCTGTAAAGCGTGTGGCCTCTGGAGTGTGAAGCCTCTGACCCTGGAGGTGAGACCTTGCTCTCCGATCTTCGCATAGTCAATCTCGCACTTGTCGAACAGGAGACTCTCAGGTTCACCCGCGGACTGAATGTGCTCACAGGTGAGACCGGTGCGGGGAAGTCAGTCATCGTGGGGTCTATCAACCTCGCGTTGGGGATGAGAGCGAGCTCCGACATGATCCGCACGGGAGCTGACGCCGCCTATGTCGAGGCTACATTTCAGGTTGAATGCGACTCGCCTTCGTGGAAGCTGGTCGAGGAGCTCGAGCTCGCCGGAGACAACAGTGGAGAGATCACCCTGGCGAGAGAGATCTCGAG
This sequence comes from Bacillota bacterium, assembly GCA_012719595.1. Taxonomy (GTDB): domain Bacteria; phylum Bacillota; class DTU014; order DTU014; family DTU014; genus JAAYAB01. The sequence continues at coordinate 36,339 of JAAYAB010000212.1, read as the reverse complement.
GAGCGGCAAGAATGTGTGCAGGGTCAATGGCATAAGGGTGACTCTGGCGCAACTCAAGGAGGTCGGCGATCTGCTGGTCGATCTCCACGGTCAGCACGAGCATCAGTCACTTCTCAGCCGGTCGGTCCAGCGAGCGGTTCTGGACGAGTACGCCGGCGCACCCGTAGTCCCGCTGCTCGACGACGTTTCAGGGCTGTACAGGGAGTACGTTCGACTCAAGGAACTCAAGGCCTACTTGGAGTCCTCTGAGCGCGACAGGGCCCAGAGGGCTGACCTCCTCAGATTCCAGGTAGGGGAGATTGATGAAGCGAATCTGGTTGAGGGCGAGGATCTGTCGCTTGAGGACGAACAGCGCCGCCTCGAGAACGTGGAGACGCTGAGGGAGACCTATGAGCGAGCCTACTACGAGTTGTACGAGGGCGTCCGTCAAGAGCCAGGGCTCGTGTCCAGGCTCGAGTTCCTTGCAAGCGACCTCGTCAAAGCCGCTCGCGTCGACCGCCGCGCTCAGCCCGTTCTAGACCAATTCCAGGAGGCTGCCATTGTGCTTCGCGACCTCTCGAGGGAGTTCAGGGATCTCGCAGACGCATGTGATGTAGACCCGCAGCGGCTTTCGGACGTGACAGCTCGCCTCAACCTCATCAACGCACTGAAGCGCAAGTACGGCCCGTCGCTCGAGGATGTGCTGACCTACAGAGACAGTGCCGCGAAGGAACTGTCCGAAATCGGGAAGTCAGAGGAACAGCTTCTGACTATCGATGGCGACATCCAGAGGGTGGCCCGCGAGCTGGTCGAAAAGGCAAGCGCCCTCTCAGACATACGCAAGGTTGCCGCCAAACGGCTTGGTGAGCTGGTCAGCAAGAGCCTGACAGATCTGGCACTCGAGAACGCCCAATTCTCAGTCGAGGTGTCGCTCCGAACTGCGGAGGACGGATTCGACCTGGGGGACGCCAAAGCCGAGATGGGTCCTCATGGAATGGACGACATCGAGATGATGTTCAGCGCCAATGTCGGCGAGCCCCCAAGACCGCTTGCGAGCGTCGCCAGCGGGGGCGAGATATCTCGGGTGATGCTGGCTGTCAAGGCGGTTCTGGCGGATTGCGATAGGATACCCGTAATTGTCTTTGACGAGATTGATGTCGGCCTGGGAGGGGCGGCTGCACATGCAGTCGCGCGGAAGATGGCGCAGATAGCCAGATCAAAGCAGATCATCTGTGTCACTCACCTTCCTCAGATCGCCAGCATAGCCGATTGGCATTGCAGCATCTCCAAGGAAGTCGCGGGCGGCAAGACTCGCACTGTCGTCAGGCACCTCGACACAGCGGGGCGCGCTTCTGAGCTGGCCAGAATGCTTGACGGTGAGGTCTCTGAGATAAGCCTCGCCCACGCCCGCGAGATGATGGCCGCAGCCGGCGAACACAGGAGAGAATCATGACCAGAGTGATCCGGGATTGTGTGCACGGAGACATCGAGCTCACGCCGGAACAGATACGGATACTCGATACTCCGCAAATGCAGAGACTCAGGGGAATAAAGCAGCTCGGAACCGCGTATCTCGTCTATCCGACCGCGCTGCACACGCGCTTTGACCACTGCGTGGGCACCTCCTGGCTTGCAGGGCGGATGCTGGACATGATCGCCAAGACGTTCCGTCTGCATAGCGCCGACAGGAGAGTCATTTCGATCGCCGCGCTTGTCCACGATGTCTCACACGTGCCGTTCGGTCATACTTTCGAGGATGAGCGGAGAGTGTTCGAAAGGCACGATTTGCCTTACCGGCTCGAGCGCGCCCTCGATCGAGGAGACCTCGGCAAGACCCTGCGCCGCATGAAGCTCCTTGAGCCCGTCATATCGGTTCTCACGGGTGCTTGTCAGTCAGTCATCGATTTCCCTGAACAAAGCTACGGCTATGGTCGCGAGATCGTATCCGGACCGATTTCGGCCGATCTTGCTGACTACCTTAAGCGCGACGCGTGGTTTTGCGGCCTGTCGCAATCATACGACGAGCGGGTGTTTCGCTATCTCGAGATCGACGCCTGCGGGCGGCTCGTCTTTCGAGTGGGACGGGAGACCGGTCTGCGCGAAGACGCCCTTTCGGAGATCATCAACCTGCTCAGGATGCGATACTTCCTGTCGGAAAGGGTCTACTACCATCACACAAAGGTGGCTGCGGGAGCGATGATCTCAAAGGCTGTCGAGGTCTGCGCTTCTCAGGGGCGCATCTCTCTTGAGCGCCTCGAGGAAATGGACGACTGGTCCCTGCTCCACAATCTAGAGTCGTCTGACCTGCCTCTGGCCAGCAAGCTTGCGAAGATGGTTCGAACGCGGTCCCTGTACAAGAGGTCCTACATCCTCTACAGGAAGGCGCGGCCCAGAGGGAGCGAGGCTGCCGAGGAGGTAGTGTCGAGGCTGGCGGATACATACCACTATGACTCTGAAGCGAGAAACAGGGCTGAGTTGGCCCTGTGCAGGGAGTGCGGCCTCTCTGAGGGCGACTTGATCATATACTGCCCGTCTCCGGACATGCAGCTGAAAGAGGCCAACGTCCCGATAGTAGGCGGGGAGCCGGGAGTCACGACCCTATCTGAGATGGCAGGCCGAGGTGCAGAACTCCAAGTCCTCTTGGAGGCACACAGGCGGCTGTGGCGCTTCTACGTCTTCGCGTCACCGCAGGCCGTTCAGAAGATGAAGGCAGTCAGCAGGGCCTGCGAGGAGTTCTTCGGTTTCGCGAACGAGTACCCGGATTCGAGAAAGGGTGATTGAACTGAGCAGGGAATTGCAGATCGCGGTCGTCGGACACCTGTGCGTAGACTTGACTCCGCAGTTCGAAGGGCGGTCGGCTTCGAGGTTGACGGACATCATGCGGCCTGGGCGCCTCAACTACGTAGGACCGCTCACGGTCAGCACCGGTGGCGCCGTCTCGAACGTGGGAATCTCGCTCGCCCGGTTGGGTGCGAACGTCAAGATGATGGCGAAGGTCGGCGACGATTCCCTCGGAGCCACCGCCATCAGCATAGTCGGTCGATACTCGTCGGACGTCAGTGCGATAGTCCGCACCGGAGACAGCACGTCGTACAGTGTCGTCCTGGCACCGCCCGGTACCGATCGGATCTTCTTTCACCATCCCGGCTGCAACGACACGTTCTCGCTAGAGGACATAGACCTGCACAGTCTGTCAGAATGCTGCATTTTCCACTTCGGGTATCCGACTCTGATGCGGAGAATGTACCGGAACGGAGGAGAGGAACTGACCAAGGTGCTGCAGGCTGCCAAGCAGTGCGGCGTCACCGTGTCTCTGGACATGGCGATGTTCGATCCTTCGACTGACGCAGCCCGCGAGGACTGGCGGGGCATCCTTCTGAGGTCGCTCCCGAGCGTGGACGTATTCCTTCCCAGCCTCGAAGAGTGTGTCATGATGATGAGGCCCGAGTACTACGCGAGGTTCTCAGACTACTCTGACGAGCAGCGAGACCTTGAGACTCCTGCTATTGCCCTGGAGCTCGCACGAGAGTTCGTGGACATGGGCGTCGCAGTTGCGGGGATCAAGTGCGGAGCCCTCGGCTACTGCGTGGTGACAGGAGATCGCGACCGAATCGACAACATGGGCCGCGCGAGGCCGGTTGACAGCGACAGCTGGTCAGGCAGACAGCTCTGGTCGCCCGGCTACTGGGCGGATACGATCAAGTCCGCCACTGGAGCAGGCGACTCGTCAATCGCGGGGTTCCTGATGTCGCTCGCGTGCGGCCAGTCCATTGAGACTGCCTCAAACGCGGCGTGCGCCGTCGGATGGCAGAATCTGAGGGCGGTAGACGCCTTCTCCGGCGTCGGCACGTGGCAGGAGACGCTGGAGATGATCGAGGCAGGGCGTCCAAGAAACCAAGTGCGGCTGCCCGACGGTTGGCGCTGGTGTTCGGAGAGAGGGGTCTGGACCGGTCCCCTCGATCGGTCGGCAGAATCATGAGTTGAGGCTGCTTGCCCTTGTCGCCACCTGAGGCTTTCGTGCATAATAGTATAGAGCGCGCCGGGCAGATTACCTAGGCCGCTACCTCACTTATGGAGGCGCCTGGTTCCATGACCAAAACTCGCGTCGGTCTGATCTTCGGAGGCAAGAGCGGTGAGCACGAAGTCTCCCTGCAGTCTGCAAAGAGCATATACGAGGCTCTCGACAAGCAGCGCTACGATGTCGTTTTGATCGGCATCGACAAGAAAGGGAACTGGCTTGCAGGTGAGGCCTCTGCGCTGCTGCTACACGCTGAGGACCCCAAGCTCATCGCCCTGAACCAGCGATGCGCATCGGTAGTGCCCGCTCTCGTAGGGGCCGATCGCTCTCTGATCGAGATGGGAACAGGCCGGCCGGTGGGCAACATCGATGTGGTCTTCCCGATTGTCCACGGCACATATGGTGAGGACGGTTCGCTCCAAGGATTGCTCAGGATGCTCGACGTGCCGTATGTCGGGGCTGACGTCCTTGGTTCGGCGATAGGCATGGATAAAGACGTGATGAAGAGGCTGCTCAGAGAAGCCGGAATCCCCGTCGCAGAGAGTGTGGCGCTTCGAGGGAGCGAGATCCAAAGAATCTCGTACAGCAATATCGTGGAGCAGCTTGGGATGCCTTTGTTCGTCAAGCCTGCCAACCTTGGGTCATCGGTCGGAATATCAAAGGTGTACACAGTCAGCGAGCTGCCTCAGGCGATCCACAACGCCCTGAGATACGACAAGAAGGTGCTGGTGGAGGAGTTCATCGAGGGCCGTGAGATCGAATGCTCAGTTCTAGGCAACGACGACCCGATCGCCTCCCTGCCGGGAGAGGTGCTCCCGACCCACGACTTCTACTCGTATGAGGCGAAGTACATCGATGAGAACGGCGCTGTGCTCGAGATTCCTGCGAAACTGGACGACTCGCTAGTGCGGAAGGTCCAGGCGACTGCATTGCGCGCCTACAAGGCTCTGGAGTGCTCCGGCATGGCTAGAGTGGACTTCTTCCTCAAGTCAGACGGAGATCTGATCGTGAACGAGATCAACACCCTCCCCGGATTCACTCGGATAAGCATGTACCCGAAGCTCTGGGAGGCCAGTGGGCTGTCGTATGCTGAACTGCTCGACCGCCTGATCGAGCTCGCGTTTGAGCGCCACGAGCGGGAAGCGCGCCTCGAGCGTTCGTACAAAGCCTGATCGCGCAGTCGTCGCGACAGAACCTACTGCTCAGTATCCTGTTCCCCTTCATGGAGGTGAGGCTGACATGATACCCGTCAGCGTTTTTTCGTGGGACAACCCCCTTTTCAAGAAGCTTCTCTCGCGAAGCACAGACATCCCTGATGAGATACTCGATGCTACAAGATCAATAGTGCTGGACGTGCGGGCCCGAGGGGACGAGGCTCTGTTTGAGTACATGAAGAGATTCGACGGCGTCACGTTGAGCCCGGAAACACTCAGGGTTGAGCCGGATGAGTTTGAGGAATCCCGCAAGACGGTATCGGACACGTTCAAAGAGGCCGTCAAGAAAGCATGCGAGAACCTGTTCACGTATCACAGGCATCAGTTGCCGGAACCCTACGAGATCGAGCACCCTGCGGGCGTGTCCCTCAGGCGGCGGATCGTTCCTCTCAGGAGGGTCGGCGTGTGCGTGCCAAGCGCGAGCGGGCCGCTCTGCTCGAGCCTCATGATGAATGCCGTTCCCGCACTAGTCGCAGGCGTGGAGGAGATCGTCGTCGTAACAGCTCCGAGAAACGGCAGAGTGGACCGACACATCACCTACGTCGCAGACTATCTCGGGATTCATAGCGTCTTGAAGATGTCTGGAGCCCAGGCTGTGGCTGCTCTTGCGTACGGCACCGAAAGCGTGGAGCGGGTGGACAAGATCGTCGGCCCGGGCAACATCTACGTGTCGACAGCGAAGAGGCTGGTGTACGGTGCCGTAGGGATCGACTCGTTCGCAGGACCGTCGGAGATAGTCGTGATTGCAGACGAATCCGCGGATCCCAGACGGATAGCTGCCGATCTGCTGTCTCAGTCTGAGCACGGCACAGGAGAGGAGTCTTCGGTCGCCTTTGTGCCATCTATGGACATGGCACAGAGGATTGCAGAAGCAGTTTCGTCCCTCGCCCGCGAGCACGGATTGACGGAGCGCGTGTCGAAAGCGCTCGCGACGGCCGGCGCTGTGTTTGTCGTCCAATCGCTCGAAGAAGCAGTCGAGGCGACCAACGCGATAGCGCCTGAGCACGTTGAAATCCTGGCTCAAGACGATGAGACGGTTGCAAGGGGCATCCGAAACGCCGGTGCGATATACATCGGCGAGTGGACTCCTGAGCCTGTCGGCGATTACTTCTGCGGGACCAATCACGTTCTCCCGACGAATGGCACGGCCAGGTTCTCTTCAGGACTCGGCGTGGAGGATTTCGTCAGACACATGTCCGAAGTCCGTTACAGCCGCGACGAGCTCATGAAGAACACTGAACTCATCGTGTCGCTCGCCGAGGCTGAAAGAATGAGCGCTCACGCGCTCTCAGTGAAGATCAGATCTGTTGAGCACTAGGCTTTGGAGATTCACCATATCAAGGGGCGGTGGTCACATGAAACAGGCGTCGTCAAACCTCGAAGCCAAGCGGGCAGCAGGGCAGGCTGCAGCGCAGATGGTCGGCAGAGGTATGGCCGTCGGAGTCGGCACAGGTTCTACGGCCCTGGCTTTCATCGAGGCGCTCGCTGAAAGGAACCGGTCGGAAGACCTGCAGTTGCAGGTAGTTCCCACGTCCTTTCAATCGAAGACGCTCTGCGTACAGCACGGGTTCACAGTGCTCGACCCTGCGTTCCTGACGAGGCTCGACCTGTGCGTAGACGGAGCTGATCAGGTCGATCCCAAGCTCAACGCGATCAAAGGCGGCGGCGCATGCCACACGGTTGAGAAAGTCGTCGCGTCGCTTGCCGACCGTTACATACTAGTCGTAGACGAGAGCAAGCTAGTGACGGCTCTAGGCGACGGGTTCCCGGTTCCGATCGAAGTCCTTCCACCTGCTCTTGGGCTGGTGAAGAGGGAAATCGAGCGCATGGGATACAGCTGCTCCCTCAGATCAGGAACGGGCAAGGACGGACCGGTCAGGACCGACGAAGGGAATCTTGTCCTGGACATGCACACCGGTCCGATGGAAGACCCAGTGGCAATCAGCAGGCGGCTGGATGGAATCCCTGGACTGGTCGGGCACGGTCTGTTCGTTGCCATGGTCGATGCAGTCGTGGTTGGTCGCACTCGCGATGGTGAGGCTGTAGCAGATGTCGTGTCCCGCTGAGTTGCCAATCGGAGTCTTTGACTCTGGAGTCGGAGGCATCAGCGTACTCGCAGAGATGCTGCGTGTCCTCCCGGATGAGAGGTTCATATACTTCGGCGACTGTGCGAACGCCCCTTACGGTTCGAAGAGCACAGAATGCGTCCGAAGTCTCGCGCTTCAGGCAGCGCAGTTTTTGCTCGACCGGGGCGTGAAGTGCCTTGTGGTGGCCTGCAACACCGCTACCAGCGCAGCGATCACGGTCCTCAGAGCCACGCTCCACATCCCCGTCGTGGGAATGGAGCCCGCTCTGAAACCCGCAGTGGAGATGTGCAGGCCAGGAGCTGTGCTGGTGCTGGCTACGCCTCTGACCCTCAGAGAGGAGAAGTTCTGGTCGCTGGTAAACCGCCTTTCCGCCGCAGCAGAGATCGAGCCCGTGTCGTGTCCGGGGCTGGTCGAGCTGATTGAGTCCGGTCTCACAGAGGGTGACGAGGTCCGCCAGTATCTCTCCGGCAGGCTGAGCCCGCTGGCCGGCAGACGCCTGGCAGCGGTCGTCCTCGGCTGCACCCATTACGTGTTCGTGCGCAGAGAGCTTGCATCGATTCTCGGCGGCGAGGTCCCTATTGTGGACGGCAACGCAGGGACCGTGCGACACCTGAGGAACGTGCTCAGGGAAAGCGGACTGCTTCGCGTGTGCAATGACGCAGCAGGCCGCGCACAGTCGGAGGCAGTGCATTCGTTCTTAGACAACCGGGTGACATGGTACACGTCTGGCGACGCCGACAGCTTCGCCGCACTCGCGTCGCAGCTCTTGCGCAAAGCGATGGGTGCTGGACAGTGAGGTCGGAGAGGTGATTGAGTGACGGAGATTAGCCAAGGGATACGGCACGAAGAACGCATGGCGGAGGAGCCTGCCCAGGAAGATGGAGGCGCAGCAATTGCTGTGTATCCGGCGGACAGCGGAAGGAACGTTGTGATAGACGAGGCCTTGCTCTCGCGTTACGGGGGCTACAGGGGTTTCGTTCTCGATAGATTTCAGCGTGAAGCCATCTGTGCACTCGATCAGGGGTTCTCAGTGCTGGTAGGTGCCCCGACCGGTTCGGGAAAGACAGTGGTGGCGGACTTCATAATCGAGAAGCTGTGCCGCGATGGGAAACGAGCCGTCTATACCGCACCGATCAAGACCCTCAGCATGCAGAAGTTCAAGGAGTTCAAGAAACTGCTGGGAGAGACGCAGGCTGGAGTGCTGACTGGAGACGTGGTCATCAATCCCGACGCCCCCATACTGGTGATGACCACCGAAGTCCTGCGAAACATGATTCTGGAGGACAAGGACCTCCTGACAGAGATATCTTACGCCATATTCGACGAGATCCACTACATATCAGACGAGGATCGCGGTCACGTCTGGGAACAGTGCCTGATCCTCTTGCCGAAGTCTATCAAGATCCTCGGTCTCAGCGCGACAGTCCCAAATCTGTTCGTGTTCTGCGAGTGGCTTGCGCATGTCCGCGAGGATCACGTTGTGGCCATCAAACATGACATCAGACCAGTTCCTCTCGAGCACTTCGTTTTTGAGACCAGTATAGGGATAGCAACGAAAGCGGACCTGAAGAGACAGTATGCCAGATATGAGAAGTCGCCCCTCGGCGACACGCGGGAGCTGAAATACCCCAGAACCTTCTACTACGAGCTTGTCGGGAAGCTCGAAAGGGAGCGGCTTCCGTGCCTGTTCTTCGTCTTCAGCAGGCGCAAGTGCGAGGAGTACGCGTCGTCGTGCGCGGCGCGCATCGACTACCTTCTCGGCGAGGAGCGGGAGGAGGTGCGGGCAGCCCTTGCCGAGGCGAAGAGCACGATCAAGGGAAGCGAGCACCTTGAGATACTCGAGCGGTGCCTGCCGAAGGGAATCGCGTTCCACCATGCCGGACTCCTGCCGCCGCTGAAGCGGCTGGTGGAGGAGCTCTATGAGAGACGCCTGATCAAGCTTTTGTTTGCTACCGAAACGTTTGCGGTGGGCATCAACTACCCTGTGAGAACCGTGTGCTTCGAATCACCGACGAAATACGACGGCCGCGAGTTCAGGAAGCTCAAAGCAAGCGAGTACTTCCAGATGGCGGGGCGGGCGGGCCGCCGCGGGATCGATGAGAAGGGCACAGCAATTACTCTTGTCGACGCCTATTTCCACGATTTCAGCGATGTGCCCTCGTTCTCTGAGGAATCTGTTGAGGACCTGCAGGGCAACTTCAGCTTGTCCATGAATACCGTGCTCAACCTGGCGTCTCAGTACGGCGATAGCGAAATACTCGACATCTTTCAGAAGGGGTTTGACTCGTTCAGGTACAGAGAGAGAAGACGAGGAATCGAAGAGCGCATAGAGGTGACCAGGCGGCGTGTCGAGGGCCTGAAGAACGACGTTTGTCCTGAGTATGGGAGAGACGCGTGCAGGAGAGTCTATCGCCGCAATATGGGCAAACTGAAGAGAAAGAGGCAGCAGCTGGAGAGGCTTGAGGCGATGGTGCCTCGCGGCAAGCGCGATGCGGCGCGGCACGCTGCGCGGATCAGGGCCGCAAAAGCGAGCATAGACGAATTGCGCAAGAGAGTGGAGGGCATCAGAGTCGAGCGGTGCGGTAGCAGAGCCAGCCACTGCACTCATGCGTACAAGAGGTTCCGCGAAGCCCAACAAGAACTCAATTTGCTGCTGGAGGACGCCATGAGCCTCGGATCGCCCGAGACGAAGCTTGAAGACTACAGAAACAGGCTCCGGCTTCTCGAGGCGAAGGGCTACATCTCCGGCTCCCAGCTGCTCCCGCGCGGCCTGATCGCACAGCACATTCACATTCAGGAGCTGTTTGTGACTGAGCTTCTTGCCGACGGAATCCTGGACGCGATGGACAGCCGCGAACTCGCCGCTCTTGCCGCCAGCATAGACTATGAGCCCCGCAGACTCGAAGAGGTGCCAAAACGGCCGTTCTTCGACGACTACAGGATCTATGAGACTCTTGCGAGAGTGACGGGCTGGGAAATGGAGTTTCTCGGGTACCAGGAGACTGTGTACAACGAGACACTTGCGAAAGCCGCGTTTGCATGGGCTGACGGACACGACTTCCTCCACGTCAGATCGCTGACCGACGTGGACGAGGGCTCCATCGTCCTGGTCCTGCGCAGAGCTATCGATCTCCTGAGGCAGATCGCCAAAGCAGTGCCCGGGCATGCACGATTGGTCGAGAAGGTTAGAGAAACCGTGAAGCTGATAGACAGAGACATAGTGGAAGTGTACATCTAGCTGCCCTGCCAGGCCGGTTCCATTGATGCTTTCGGTCGGCATCATCACTGCCAGTGGCAGCCTCGGTCGACACTGCCAATCGGCGCCATCGCCGCTTCCGCCAATGCTCCCGATCGCCCCGATCCACGCTCGCGGCCGATCTCTTCCACGCTCAGGAGCCGCAAAGCCGCAGCGTTGCTTGTAGCACCTATGCATCAGTGGTACAATGTACAGAGCCAGTCCTCTCAACCTGCAGCAGAGACTGCTTCCACTGCCTTCTTGTTGACTGTGAGTGAGGTGCAGGCGAATGAGGTGCGCTCCGTCGCGCTACTACCTCAGGACCTACGGGTGCCAGATGAATGAAAACGACTCAGAGAGGATCGCAGGGATGCTCGAGTCTGTCGGGTTCTCGCCGACTGACTCTCCTGAAGACGCCGACATCATCCTGCTGAACACGTGCTGCGTGCGCCGAAACGCCGAGGACAAGGTCTACGGTCTCATCGGCCAGCTGAAACGGCTGAAGGACCAGAACCCGGACCTGATTCTCGCTGTCTGCGGGTGCATGGTTCAGCAAGAGGCCGAGCTCGAAGTGATACAGAAGGACTACCCGTATGTCGACCTTGTGTTCGGCACACACAATCTGCACAGGTTACCTGAACTGCTGGACCAGGTGCAAAGCGGCCGCAGACGCGTCATCGAGGTGTGGGACAGCGAAGGTGAAATAGTCGAGGGCCTGCCGACTAAACGCCAGACAGGTTTTCAGGCCTGGATAACCGTGATGTACGGGTGCAACAACTTCTGCTCGTACTGCATAGTGCCATACGTTCGAGGCCGGGAGAGGAGTCGGTCCAGGGACAGCATACTCGAGGAAGTGCGGTCTCTGGTCGCAGACGGGTTCTGCGAGTTTACCCTCCTCGGACAGAACGTCAATTCCTACGGCCGGGACCTCCCGGACAAGTACGACTTCGCCTCGCTCATGCGCGATGTGAGCCGCATTCCTGGAGTGAAGCGCGTGAGATTCACTACGTCGCATCCCAAGGATATGTCCGAGAGGCTTATTGACGTGATCGCCGAGGAGGACACCATCTGCGAGCACATACATCTTCCGCTGCAGGCGGGCAGCAACCGGATCCTGGCTCGAATGAACCGCGGCTACACCCGCGATGACTACCTCCGGCTCACGGACCTGATCAGAGCCAAGATTCCTGAAGCAGCGATCACAACTGACTTGATCGTCGGTTTCCCGGGCGAAACCCGGCCGGACTTCGAGGACACCCTTGATATGGTCCGCAGAGTGCGGTTCGACTCGGCGTTCACGTTTGCATTTTCGCCTCGAAAAGGCACGCCGGCAGCAGGCATGGATGAACAAGTCGAGCATCAGGAACGGATGGACCGCCTCTACGAACTCATAGAGACCCAGAATGCAATCAGCAAAGAGCGCAATTTGGAGATGGTCGGCCGGGTGTACGAGCTCCTCGTCGAGGGGCCGAGCAGCAAAGACTCTGCCCGCTACCAAGGGCGGACCCGCACGAACAAAATCGTGTCTTTTGACCCTCAGGGAGATCTGGAAAACGGCTCGAGCGTTTGGGTTCGGATCACCCGAGCCAAGACGTGGACTCTCGAGGGGGAAAGGGTGCCGGATGACTAAACCTACCCCTATGCTGCAGCAGTACTTCGACATAAAGAACGAGTACAAGGACTGCATCCTGTTCTTTAGACTGGGCGATTTCTACGAGATGTTCGGCGACGATGCGAAGATCGCCAGCCAGGCGCTGGACATCGTCCTGACGTCGAGGGAGGCCGGGAAGGACCGCCGCATTCCCATGTGCGGGGTACCATACCATGCGGCGTCGAGCTACATCGCCAAACTCGTCCGTCAGGGCTTCAGGGTCGCAGTGTGCGAGCAGATGGAGGACCCGAGCAAGGCAAAGGGCCTTGTCAAACGGCAGGTCATCCGCGTTGTGACGCCGGGCACGGTCATTGACGAAGACATGCTCGACACATTTGAGAACAACTACATCGCTGCCGTGTGCGTTGGATCTGACGCATTCGGCCTGTCCTGGATGGACATAACCACGGGCGAGTTCTACACCTCGCAGGTGGAGGACGAATCTGAGCTGTACAGCGAGATCTTCAGGATTCAGCCGAGTGAGATCTTGATTGAGGACTCATCCGAGACCAACTTCGTACGAGGGACGCTCGCACAGGAAGTCCCCAGCGCGGTTCTGACGAAGCTCGACCCTTCGAGTTTCGACAGAGACGCGTGCTTTCAGAGACTGTGTCAGCACTTCGGCACAGCCGATCTATCGCAATTCGGATGCGAAGGTCTCCCGAGAGCGGTCCAGGCTGCAGGCGCGCTCCTTGCCTACGTTTCGGACATGGAGAGAACCAATCTGCAGCACGTCAACTCTATGGTGACTCGCAGCCTGTCTCAATTCATGAGCCTGGACAGGGTGGCTCGGAGAAACCTCGAATTGACGGCCTCCCTCAGCGACGGCCAGCGCAAGGGGACCCTCCTCTCAGTCATCGACAAGACCGAGACTGCCATGGGAGGCAGGACTCTTAGGCAGTGGCTTGAACAGCCTCTGATGTCCGTGGAGCAGATCTCAAGACGCCTGGACGCAGTCGAGGAGCTCACGCTGGATTTGTTCCTCCGGGAAGGGCTTGCTGAGTCCCTAAAGGGCATCCAGGACCTCGAGAGGATCTGCGGCCGGGTCGTCATGAGGACTGCGACGCCCAGAGACCTGGTGTCGCTGAAGTGGTCTCTGTCCAAGCTCGGCGGCGTTAAGGACAACCTCTCCCGCTGCGAAAGCACTCTGATGACTGAGTTGTGCGACAGGATAGACCTGTTCGAAGATCTGGTCGGACTGATTTCACGAGCCCTTGTCGACGACCCCCCCGCGTCGCTGAGAGAGGGTGGCGTCATACGAGAGGGCTACTGCAGCGAGCTCGATGAACTCAAGGAGCTGAGGGACTCGGGCAAGCGATGGATTGCCCAGCTAGAGCAGACCGAGAGAGCGCGCACGGGGATCAAGTCTCTGAGAGTCGGCTACAACCAGGTGTTCGGGTACTACATCGAGGTGACGCGCGCCAATCTGAACCTCGTCCCCGATGACTACATTCGCAAACAGACACTTGCAAACGCCGAGCGCTTCATCACTCCAAGCCTAGAGGAGCGAGAAGAGCGCATTCTCTCAGCCGAAGAGCGCAGTCTGGAGCTCGAGGTGTCCCTGTTCAATGAGCTGCTCGACAAGGTTTCAGCATGTTCCGACAGGATCAAGAGCACAGCTGAGGCCCTCGGCTGCGCAGACTCAATCGTCTCACTAGCCAGAGTCGCGGTTGAGCGAGACTATCGCCGGCCGGAAGTCCACTCCGGTCTCGGCTTGCACATCACCGGCGGGCGCCACCCAGTCGTGGAAACCATGGGAATAGAGGGCGGCTTCGTGCCGAACGACACGAAGATGGATCCGGACTCAGATCAGATCCTGATCATAACCGGACCCAACATGTCGGGCAAGTCCACATACTTGAGACAGGTCGCGCTCATCACTATCATGGCTCAGATGGGGAGCTTCGTGCCGGCAGAGTCCGCGTCGATCGGGATTGTGGACCGGATCTTCACTCGCATCGGTGCATCCGATGACCTCGCTTCAGGCAAGAGCACATTCATGGTCGAGATGAGCGAAGTGTCGGTCATCCTCAATCATGCGTCCACTCGAAGCCTCATCATACTGGACGAGGTCGGACGGGGAACCAGCACCTACGACGGAATTGCGATCGCCTGGGCGGTGGTCGAGTACCTTCACGAGAAGAGGGGCATGGCACCCAAGACGCTGTTTGCAACGCATTACCATGAGCTGACCGACCTTGAGTCGATGTACAAGCGGGTCAAGAACTACAGAGTGGATGTCTCCGAGGAAGGAGACAGAGTGGTCTTTCTCAGGCGGATTGTGGAAGGCGGGGCGGACAAGAGCTATGGCATAGAGGTTGCGAGGCTCGCCGGCCTTCCGAGGTCTGTCATTACCCGCGCAAGACAGATCCAGTCGGCCATAGAAAGCCGATCGCAGAAGCGCGTGGTCGACTCTGCGGTCATCGCAGAGTTTTCGGCCTCGCGATCGCCCGGCCGCAGGACAGCGAGCAGCGTGACAACTCCGTCGCTGTTCGACGCAGCCGTGAGCAGTCTCCTAGATGACTTGGCTGCGGTCGACTGCGACTCGATGACGCCGCTGCAGGCGCTGTCGGTCCTGCACAGCCTGTCAGAACGGGCCAGGGAGGAGGTGCGCCTATGCCGCGACGCGTGATGATCCTCGACGAAGTCACGATCAACAAGATAGCAGCAGGAGAGGTTGTCGAGCGTCCCTCGTCAGTGGTCAAAGAGCTCGTGGAGAACTCGATTGATGCCGAGGCCAGAAGGATCAGCGTATCGATTGAGGACGGGGGATTGCGAAACATCTCTGTCGTCGACGACGGGATAGGGATGGGCCGCGAGGACGCGCTGCTGGCGCTAGAGCGGCATGCCACGAGCAAGATTCGCAGTTCGGACGATATATTCCGTGTCGCGACGCTCGGGTTCAGAGGCGAAGCCCTCCCAAGCATAGCAGCCGTCTCCAAATTGACCATGATCACCAGGGAAGCGGGCTCGACAGGCGGCACCCGGATCGCCGTCGAGGCGGGGAAGCAGCCTGTTGCCGCAGACCATCCTGCAGCTCCAGGGACCTCGGTCATTGTCAAGGATCTCTTCTACAACACCCCTGCCAGACGCAAGTACCTGAAGAGCCCGGGCACTGAAACCAGGCGGGTGATCGAAGTGGTGACCGCCGAGGCGCTTGGGCATCCTGAGATTGCGTTCACTCTGGAGTCTGACGGCCGGCGTCTCTTGTTCACTTCTGGGTCAGGCGACTTGCTCCAGACACTCGGAGAGATAATAGGCATAGAGCTAGCGAAATCACTAGTCAAGTTCGCGGGCGGCGCTCCCGGGCTGTCGGTGCACGGCTACGTGAGCAATCCGTCAGTTGCCCGATCGAGCAGGCGCGACCTATACCTCATAGTGAACGGGCGGCCCGTCAGCAGCGGCCTGCTCATTGCTGCCGCAGTCAAAGCCTATGGGTCCGCAATGCCCAAAGGACGCTATCCGGTGGGCGTCGTCGTGGTCACGACGGAGCCTGAGAGGATCGATGTCAACGTTCACCCGGCGAAGACAGAAGTCAGGTTCTCCGGAGAGCAGGAGTTCTTCAACCTGATTACGAGGTCGATCGCCTCTGCCGTCAGATCGAGCGAGGTCACCCAGCCAGGCAGTTCGGAGGTCAGACACCAGGGTGGTTCGGCGGTTCGGCGTACGGACAGCTCGGAGGGTTTGCACACCGGGGGCTCTGACGACCGGCGCACTCGGCCATCAGAGTTCAGTCGAGCGCGGGCCGGCTCGAGGCCTGAGAGTCTGTTCACGGCGGACGGCCCTGAAATCATTACCTCGTACGGTCAGCGGCATGCCGATGCCGCCGCGGGCAAGCAAGCTGCAGCCGCAGTTCCCGACCTCTTTGCCTCAGATGGTTCGGGCGCGCTGCTGGCTTCTCGCATGCAGTACACGATCGTCGGCCAGCTCTGGACTTCGTACATCGTGGTCGCCTCAGACGACGCCTTGTTTCTGGTCGACCAGCACGCTGCAATGGAAAGACTCTTGTGTGACAGCCTAGCTGCCGAACTCAAGTCGGGCAGTCTGAGTTCCGAGGAAGTCCTGTTGCCGGATACGTTGATCCTCTCTCCTGCCGACGCCAAGACGCTCGACGAAAACAGGGGGACGCTCGAACGGCTCGGATTCAGACTCGAGCCCTTCGGCATGAGAACCTACTTGGTCCGCGGCACCCCGTCAGTTCTGAAGGACGCTGACTGCGAGGATGCTCTGAGGGAGGTGCTCTCGGCGCTGGGCGATGAGTCCCTGATCGCCGACCCTGGCGATCTCTCGGTTGACCTTGCGGCAGGGCTGATCGCGCGGGTTGCGTGCAAGACCGCGCTCAGGGCCAATCAGACACTGTCTCAAGACGAGATGGTCCGCCTAGTGGACGACCTCCTCACCAAAGCAACGTCGCTCTACTGTCCTCATGGAAGGCCTGTGGTCATCAGCTACACCAGGAGCGACGTTGAGAGGCGCTTCGGCAGGAGGTGAACTTTGCGCCCTTGCCTGAGATCGATTTCGTGGTGACGACTTCGCTGTCACCCACAAGTCAGATGAAGTCACTGGCCCAGGACCTCGCGGCCAGACTGGGCTTGCCGCTCGTCTATCGAAGAAGCCGCGGCCTGGTCGACACGATTGCTCGTGGGACTGCCGCCATAGTGGTCGAGGCGGACGGACTGGCGGTTCGAGTGGGCGGTTCGAGCCTGAAGTTCCATCCGAACGCGGCCAAGCTGAGAGTCATTCAACTCAGCCGGGGAAACCGCGACCGGATGGTGTCCGTGATGCAACTTCTCGCTGGCGACCGCGTGCTCGATTGCACATGCGGGCTGGCGGCCGATGCAACAGTGGCTTCGTTCGCGGTAGGGCAGTCGGGCGCAGTCCATGCGCTAGAGGCCTCTGCACTCCTGGCGGCAATCGTGTCGATCGGCATGCAGACCTATGAAGACCCGCTCGATGAGCTGGTCCAGGCGATGAGAAGGGTCAAGGTAATCAACGCACGGTACCAGGATTTCCTGCGTTCAGCGGGCGATAGCGAATACGATGTCGTGTACTTCGACCCGATGTTTGATGTGACCTATGCGGATTCGACCGGCCTTGATCTGGTCAGAATCACTGGAGTAGAGGGCAGCCCAGGAGCTGAAGACATCAAGGAAGCCGCAAGGGTGGCACGGCGGTGCGTGGTCATGAAAGACCGGTCGCCGGGAGACAGGCTGCGCAGCCTTGGGTTCACTGTGAAGTCACCCGGCAAGAAGGTCTGTTTTGGAGTAATAGAGCTCTGAGTCCGAGCGGCCGGACTATTACTGGCCGTCGATGAGGTGTGAAAGACGTTCGATGAGCACCGGAAAGCCGCCGGTAGTCGTGCTGACTGGCCCGACTGCGTCCGGCAAGTCTGAGATGGCGATGGAAATCGCTCGGTTGTGTGGAGCAGAGATTGTGTCTGCAGACTCTATGCAAGTCTACAGGCACATGGACATCGGCACCGCGAAGCCCTCGCGGGCTGAGCAACGCGAAGTCCGCCACCATCTGATCGACGTCTGCGAGCCGAACCGCAGGTTCACAGTGTCAGACTACCAGAGACTCGCGACGGAGGCGATTGCCGGCATCCGCGCGAGTGGGAACCTGCCCCTGATAGTAGGGGGGACAGGGTTCTACATAGATGCCCTGCTGCTGTCGTTCGACCTCCCCGCAGAGGACGAGGAGCACAGGGTGCGAACGAACCTCATGCAGCGCGCCCGCATGGAAGGGACCGATACGCTGTATCGGGAGCTGCTCAGCGTGGATCCGGATTCCGCTGAACGCGTGCACCCAAATGACGTGAGGCGGATCATCCGCGCGCTCGAGGTTTACACCATCACCGGCAGACCTATGAGCGAGCTCATGCGAAGGGGTGAGCCTCGGTACGCTTCGACGATCTTCGCCCTCGACGTAGAGCGTGACCACCTCTACCGCCGCATCGACGATCGAGTGGACAGCCAGATCGCCAATGGGCTGATCGGCGAGGTGGCCTATCTGCTTGAGCGTTACGGAGACAGCCTGGCAACAGCGAGACAGGCGATAGGCTATAAGGAGATCATTGGCTATCTCGAGGGCAAGGTGTCGTTGCCTGAGGCGATAGAGACGCTCAAGAGGAATACAAGGCGGTATGCAAAACGCCAGCTCACGTGGTTCAGGCGCAAGGATGCGGTCGAGTGGCTTCCTGCGACGACCAATAGCGAGCGAAAGGCCGCAACACGAAGGCTGAGGGAGGTAGTGGAAGGAATTCTCCAGAACCCGATAGAATGTTGAAACAACACCAGCGGGCCGACGCGCGCATTCACAGCAGGTATTGTGTCCGCCAGAGGCCGGCTGAACGAGGAGCGAATGCAATGACTTCTGGGAAGGCGCAGATCAACCTCCAAGATGGATTCCTGAACCAGGTGCGGAAAGAATCGTCGATGGTAACGGTATTCCTGGTGAATGGTTGCAAGCTGAGAGGGATCGTGCGCGGCTTCGACAACTTCACGATCGTGCTAGAGTCCGACGGAAAGCAACATCTGGTCTACAAACACGCGGTGTCCACGATATCGCTGGCATCGCCGTGCGACCACATGCGCGCATCGCACTGCGAACGCTCGCCGCAAGGAGGAGAGGCGCCTGCCTCCACCGGGGACGAGAGTTGATGTGTCTTCCACAGAACCGTGCCATTGTCACACCGCCTGCGGTTCGAGCATAAAATGCACCGATGCTGCATTGGGGGTGTCGTGACGGCATGTCGATGGTCTTGACAGACAGCAGAGATGATGTCTTTCGCTTCCTTGAGACGGGAACAGTGTCCCCTGCGCAGGTCGTCGAGTTCATGCGGACGAGCAGTGCTCCTGCGCTGAAGCTGGCTATGGATGAAGAGCACAGGAATCAGAGAATCAGACGGGTGATGGACGAACTCGATGAACTCGTTGGGCTGAACAAGGTCAAGAAAACGGTCCAGGAGATCTATGCCTTTGTCGAGGTGCAGCGATTGCGCAGAGAGGCCCAGCTGCTGTCTGAGCCGCAGGTGCTCCATATGGTCTTTAGAGGCAATCCTGATTGCGTTTCGGTGATATGAGCCGGGACGAGATCCTCACTTCTTCCAGCTGTCGATCTGTTACCACACAGCATTCCAGGACCAGCTCCAGGAATCGATGCAGCGTCTTGATATCCGCTTCGTTCCACAGCCAGGAGAGGAACCCGGGCACGGGAGAACTCGAGTCTCGGCGTTGTGTGGCATTTCCCGCTCTCTTGCCAACTTGCGGCGCGGCCTCACAGTGAGCGCCGCGTCCCGGCGGATTGGGGCCGGGCAGGTCCGGGCTGGCGGCCGACAGACACTTCAGCACTTCAGCCTCCAGGATGTCGGCGAAGATGTAGTTGAAGCGGCATGTTCCCTTCTTTTGATACCCTGAGCAGACATATATCCGCCGGCCTCTGTTAGGCCCGCGGTTGCCGTAGATTCGCGAGACCATTTTGGACCCGCAGTGCCCGCACTGCACCAGCCCGGCGAGCCTCGAGCGGGACCGGTGAATGCCGCCCCTGTTGCGCCTCGCCTGCATTCTCTCAACGATTGCATTCCATTTCTCATGGTCGATTATGGGCGCGTGCGCGTCGTGTGCGACAGTCCATTCGTCTTCGGCTTTCCATGCGACTCTGCCTTTGGAATCCGTGCAGCGCCTTCCCCAGACCACGGTTCCCGTGTATGTTCTGTTTGCAAGCATCGCCTTGACAGATGAGGGTGACCACGGGTTGCCCCTTCGTGTTGGAGGCGCTCCACACTCGTTCAGCCACCGAGCGATCTCTCTGTATCCCCGGCCGCCCAGGTACAGGTCTGCCGCGGCTCTGACCCAGTGAGCCTCCGGCTCCACTATCCTGAGCGTTCCGTCGCTGCCGAGTTCATAGCCGAACGGCGGACTGGACAGAAACCTGCGCTTCTGTCTCACGATCTCGTGCATGTTCGATTTGACTCGCGAGGCTATCATCGATCGTTCGAACTCCGCAAAGGCGGCCAGCATCTGAAGAGTCATGCGGCCGATCGGCGACGACGTGTCGAAGTTCAACGCCGTGCATATGAAAGACGTGTTGTGCTGCTCACACAGTTCAATGAACTTCAGCATGTCAAGGAGATTGCGTGACAGCCTGTCTATAGCCATAGTGCATACTGCTTCGACTCGGCCCTCCCTGACGAGAGACAGCAGTTCGCTCAGCGCAGGCCTGTTCATGTTCTTGGCTGAGTATCCATCGTCCACGAACACTCGTACGTTGTCATATCCGCGCGATGACGCGTAGTGCGACAGTCTCGAGATCTGCGTCGCAAGCGACTGGCCCTCTCTGGCCTGTTCGTCTGTTGAGACCCGTGCATACAGGGCTACAAGTCGTGGCTGACCCAACCGCGAAGCCCCCTGTCAACCTATTTCCTCCGGTGTCAGTCTATTGGTTTGCCCAGGTTCATAGACGTGTAGGGGTGAGTGAAATGCGCATTACAGTGGGCCTGACGTCGGGTCCAATGCTGCTGGACGAGCTTACTGACGAGCAGAGGCGTCTGGTGACCGAAGGCATTCGGGCAGCGTGGGCGCAGATTCGACGGGGTCTGTCAGCAGCTGAGCGGACAGCCGTCTCAAAATCTGGATCAGAGAGGCTAACCGGCAGACGGCGTCGAAGTGATAGTGTACCTACAGATCCTGCGAGGTAATTCGATGAGTGCATCCAAGCCGTTTTCTCTGCTCGTCAAACCGGCCTCTGCCGACTGCAACCTGAGATGCCAGTACTGCTTCTACCTCGAGAAGTCGACGCTTTACCCTGACTCAAAAACGCACCGTATGCCCGTCGATGTCCTCGAACGGATGATATCCTCCTTCATGTCGACGGGACAGGGCTGCTACGCCATTGGATGGCAGGGCGGTGAACCCACACTCATGGGCGTGGATTTCTTTCGAAAGGTCGTGGAGCTTGAGGAACGGTACTGCCCAAGAGGTTCAGTCGTGTCGAACGGGCTTCAGACCAATGCGACGCTGGTCGATGACGAGTTTGCCGCTTTGCTCTCCAAGTACAAGTTCCTCGTTGGCGTGAGTATCGATGGTCCCTCTGACATCCATGACCGGTTTCGGCAGAGGGCTGACGGAACCGGGTCGCACGCAAGGGTGCTGGAGGGCATCGAGTGTCTCACACGAAACAAGGTCGAGTTCAACGCACTCGTGCTGGTGAGCTCGGCAAATGTCCACAGAGCAAGGGAAGTGTACAACTACCTGTGCGACATGGGCATTCTGTACCATCAGTACATCCCGTGCGTCGAATTCGACGAGTCGGGCAATCTCTTGCCGTACAGCATAACAGGGGAGGAATGGGGTGGATTCCTCTGCGAGCTCTTTGACGAATGGGTCGGCAGAGATGTCGGCAGGGTTTCGATCCGCGATTTTGACGCTGTTGTCAACTTCATGGTAGGTCATGTCTACACGATGTGTACGATGAGCGGGTGCTGCAACAGCTACGTAGTAGTGGAGTACAACGGAGACGTCTACCCATGCGACTTCTTCGTGGAACCTGATCTGAAGCTAGGGAACATAATGGTGAACGACTTCGCGTCACTGCTGGAGTCTCCCGCCTACGGACGATTCGGGTCCATGAAGAACTCGTGGAGCGAGGACTGCGGCAGGTGCCCTTATCTGAGATTTTGCTCAGGCGATTGTCTCAAGATGCGATTTCGCACTGCCAGGAATCCCGACCAACTCAGCTGGCTGTGCTCAGGATGGCGGCGGTTCTACGCTCATTCGGTAGCTGAGTTCGAGAGACTCGCACTGTCCGTGACAAAGCGTCGGTCTCAGTTGCCGCCTCGACAGTCCTTCCAGACGCAGTCCTCTCGCGCTGATTCAGTGATCTATCCGAGCCCTGGACGCAACGACACCTGCTTTTGCGGAAGTGGCAAGAAGTACAAGAAATGCCACGGCGCGTATAACTGAACTGAATAGAGGTAATCCTGGAACAGGCAAAACGACCGTCGCGAGAATCCTCGGCAGGCTTTTCAGGGAGATGGGAGTGCTCGAGAAGGGCCACACGGTTGAGGTCGAGAGGGCCGACCTCGTTGGCGAATACATCGGCCACACAGCTCAGCGCACAAGAGAACAGGTGAAGAAGGCCATAGGAGGCGTGCTGTTCATAGACGAAGCCTATAGCCTGGCCAGGGGAGGAGAGAAAGACTTTGGCAAAGAGGCGATAGACGCCCTCGTCAAGGCGATGGAGGACTACAAGACCTCCCTGATCCTCATACTTGCCGGATATCCAGATGAGATGACGGAGTTCCTCAGGTGCAACCCGGGCATGAAATCCCGGATTCCTTTTCACATCGACTTCCCGGATTACTCCGCGGATGAGTTGATGAGAATCGCTGAGAGGATGCTTCGGTGCAGGGAGTATGTGTTCAGCCTGAGGGCGAGACGCAAGTTGCTGACCATCATACAGAACGGAGTGTCCTCCAAAGGGAACGCCAGGTGGGTACGAAACGTGGTCGAGCGGGCGATCCGGCTTCATGCAGTCCGCATACTCGGCCGGTACCCGCGAGTCTCTCGTGACCAGCTGATGACGATCGAGCCTGAGGACATCCGGGAGGTGGACTCGTGCGCGTAGCCCTGATCGTCGGTCAGAGCAACGTGGGGAAGACCCTCCTGATGATCAGACTCGCCGAGCGCTTTGGGATCAGGCTGTTGAAACTCGAGTCAAGTGAGTGTGGACCCCTCGATCGGAGATTGCAGACGGATCTCCGCACCGGGAAGGCTGTCGAAGTCCTGACGGGTACTGCACTCAACCAAACCCGGTCGCTTCAGAGTGTCTCTCTGCCGGGTCGCGTGCGGCGGGGCCTGAGGCTGTACAGGATCAGACTGGTCGATTCCGTCGGCCTGTCCGATCGCATCCACCCTGACGCACAGATCCGAAAGGGAATGGCCGATACGCTTCGTGAACTCCGCCGTGCCTCCCTCGTCCTGCACGTGGTGGATGCGGGGCGCGTTGCTGCCCTGGGGCTCAAGCGGGGGTTCGCAGAGGTAGACTACCAGGTCATGCAGTATGGATGCGCCAGCGGCGGGTATGCGATGATCGTGAACAAAGTGGACCTGCCGGGCGCGTCGCGGGGTGTCTCCGAGCTAAGGAAAGAGTTTCCGCGGGTCAGAATAATCCCCGTGTCTGCAAGGACGGGAACCGGTCTTGACGAGGTCAAGAGGTTCATGCGAACGGGCCTGTGAGGCTCGTGGGAAGGAGGGCTCAGGGCACGTATCGAACATAGAAGCGAAGTCGGCAGACCGGAGGTAGTACAGTTGGCGCCAAACATCGCTAGGTCTTTGCTCCAGCTAGGGATATGCTCTGAAGTGGCAAGCACCGTTCAGGCAGCCGTGTCGGACTGCCGCGATCTATTCGACAGAATCGACGAGATTCAAGCAAGCAATTACCACAAGGTCCTCGCAGCTTTCAGGCGACACAGAGTCTCCGACACCGACCTGTGGGGCACGACCGGCTATGGCTACGGCGATTTGGGCCGGGACAAGCTCGACGCCATATTCGCACAGGCGTTCGGAGGAGACGATGCGCTGGTCCGCTCGCAGTTCGTCTCAGGGACACACGCAATATCAACTGTGCTCTTCGCGCTCCTCCGACCCGGTGACACGCTTCTCTTCATCGGAGGTCCGCCCTACGACACTCTCCGTGCGGTCATAGGCACGCGCAACCGTCCCCCCGCAGGCAACCTGATCAGTATAGGAGTGCACTACGAGGAGATACCATTCGGTCCAGACGGCACTTTGGACGAGCAACTCCTTGCCGCCAAGCTCTCTGCAAGTCCGAGAGTCTGCATGCTTCAGAGGTCCAGAGGCTATTCGACCAGGCCGTCACTCAGTGTTGAGGAGATCGGCCGGCTGTGCAGCATCGTAAAGACAGTAAGCCCAGAGTCCGTTACTCTCGTGGACGACTGTTACGGCGAGTTTGTCGAACTCCGCGAACCCACTGAAGTCGGAGCGGACGCGATCGTGGGATCGCTGATGAAGAATCCCGGCGGTGGCATTGCTCCGTCCGGAGGCTATGTGGCCGGGAAGGAGTGGATTGTCGAAGCGGCAGCAACGCGTTTGACCGCGCCGGGGCTCGGCAGGGAGTGCGGCCCGACTCTTGGGACCAACCGCGACTATCTGCGCGGCATATTCCTTGCCCCGTCAGTGACAGGCGAAGCCGTCAAAGGCGCTGTTCTCGCCGCAAGAGTCATGGAGATGCTGGGCTTTGAGACGTATCCGAAATCCAGCGAACCGCGAAGCGACATCGTCCAGGCGATCCGTTTCCATTGTCCAGAGCAGCTGATCAGCTTCTGCCGCGGCGTTCAGGCAGCCGGACCTGTCGATGCCGCGTTTGAGCCCGAGCCATCGCCGATGCCGGGCTACGACGATCAGATCATCATGGCATCGCCATCGTTCGTTCAGGGCTCCTCAATAGAGCTGAGCTGCGACGGGCCGTTGAGACAACCTTACTGCGCATTCCTGCAGGGAGGACTGTATTGGCACCATACGGTCACGGGGGTCGCCGTTGGGCTGCAGAGGATGATTGACGACGACAATCTCCGTATTTGAGGACTAATCGGGGAAACTCTGAATAGATCGCAGGTTTCCATGATTATTCGCTAACTTGCTTGACATCCCTCTGTGTTTTGCTAAAATGAGTATTGGCTGGAGCAGGGACTCCTGACTGGTTCAAGCAAAGGGGGCGGAGAGCTGGGATGAATCAATCACTGGGGCGTCATGTCCTGTGTGAGGCTTATGGGTGTGATCCTCAGATACTCGATGACATGGGACTCATCGAAGTTGCGATGGTTGATGCAGCGCTCTCAGCCGGTGCTGAGGTGCGAGAGGTTGCCTTTCATAAATTCAGCCCGCAAGGCGTCAGCGGGGTTGTCGTGATTTCAGAGTCGCACCTTGCGATTCATACCTGGCCTGAGCTCGGATACGCCGCCATTGACGTATTCACGTGCGGCGACACGGTGGACCCATGGGACGCATGTGACTACCTGACCGAGAAGCTGAAGGCGACATCCCGACATGCGTCGGAGGTAAAAAGAGGCTTGGTTCCGGAACTCATGGCTCTACGGAAGACCTCATAAGACGCAGTTCTCCTGAAGACGATGAGCGTGATGTCAAGGTCACGCTCTTCTACTACTAATCGCCCGTTTTGGGGCAAGTCGATACTGTTTCAAGAACGGATACAGCGGGCCGCAATTGCCCGCTGGTCGTCGTTGAAGGGAGCACGTAATATATGCGGACGACCGCTGCCACTGTCTTAGTCGTAGCCTGTCTATGCCTGATCTGTGGCCAAGCCCTCGCCGAGGATCTCCCTGAACAGGCGCAGTATGACGCATTCTTCGCGTTGGAAGAAGATGATGCGCAAGCCTCGGACGGCGATCAGCAGGCAGGCGTCCTCGACGCGGCTCATGCCCCTGACGTTGACGATACCGGTGCCGGTGACACAGACGAAGCTTCTGACACGGCCGAAGGTTCGGGTACAGCCGGAGCCCCTGACGCGCCCGAGACTTCGGGGACCGTCGGGCCCTCTGACGCACTTGAACCGTCTGACACGGCGGATGAAACTTATGCCTATCCCGCCGATGCACAGGATGCGACGACGACCGTCGATGAGTCTGGTGCAGTGGGCGGCCTGCCCGGTGCGGTTGTCTACGGGCAGGTGGGAGTCGCAGGCGAATCCGGGGACGGTGACGAGGAGCTCCCTGGCCAACCGACCGGCCAGCCAGGTGAGGGTGCCGGCGAGCCGGGCGAGGCCGGCTCTGAGAGCGAAGAGACCGACTCTGAAGCCGCGCAAGCGGACGGTGAAGGTGCGGCTGTCGAGTCCGAGGCAGCAGAGACTGACACCGAAGGCGCTGGAACCGACGAAAGCACTGAGCCCTTTTACGACGGAGAGCGGATCTTCGGCCCTGATACAGAAGAGGACGCAGCCGATGTCAGTCCGGTGCTGTCCCGGCTGTTGACGCGTGAGGTGGATCTGCTGGCCAGCATTCCCGAAGGCATCGAAGCGACCGAACGGCCTGACGACGAGGATCTGGGTGCGGTGTTCGATCGTCCTCGGCAGATTGACGTGGCCGAGGAGGCGTGTTACGTCCGGGTAATGTCGCACGGGCTGGCTTCCATTCGGGAAGTGCGCAGCCTCGACCTGTATCCAGGCCGAAGTCTGCTCAGACTTCAGAACATCCCGACGTCCGTTATCGAGGACAGCATCTTCCTATCAGTCTGGCATCCGGTGAGCGACGTGCTCATCAAGAGCTACAGACTGGTCAGATTCGATGAATCCGCTGAACTCCTGGTAGAGGTGTCATCGCCCGACCGGCTTCTCGGAGCGCATCTCGAGGTCTATTACCTAACTGCCGACCTCGAGGCGGCTCTGGGCTACTCCGGGATGTACGATGCCGAGGGCGCTTCCCTGAGGCTGTCAGAGTGGCTCACAGTCACGAATCTCTGCGGCAAGGACTTCAGCGGCGCGGGGTTCAGTTTCCACCTATCCGACCTTGGTTTTGAGCACGAAATCGCCTCTGCTGTCACACTTCAAGCAGGTGAGAAGAGCCGCTTCCTGTGCCGTGACCACATCCTGAGTCCGGCAACTACAATCGTAAAGGCGGAGAGCGGCCCGAGCGGCGAAACCTACGAAATAACCGAGTTGATAAAGGTCGAGGGCCTCAGAGATCAAGAACTGCTGATCCCGCATTCCACTGCGACAGTATACTCAATGGACCCCAGCGGTTTCAGCTCGCTGGTAGCTGACGGATCCATCTTCAAGCCGCGGGAATACTCTTGGTTCACTGTCGAGACTCTGCACAAGCCGGACATCAGAGTGCAGCGGGTTCAGACAGGCGACGAAGTCACCGGGTCCGGCATCCGCGACGTCTCGTACATGATCAACGTCGAGAACCGTTCCTCTGTGGCCGTGATAGTCACCATCTACGAGTGGATCGGAGGCAACTGGTTCCTTCGAAGCGCCACAGTCGACACGAAACAGGTGGCGTACTCAAGGGATCCTGAGCGTCCTGACTATGCGACCTTCACTGTTGAGGTTGGGCCGAACTCCTCACAAGTACTCCTGTACAAGGCCAGGATTTCTGATCGGCCGGAGCGATAGGGAGCAAGATGATCTATGGTCCCACAGAGGCGGCTGGCCGACAGCGGGCAGTTCACTGGTGAATACCTGTTTGCGGCGCGCTCGTTCCCTCTTGACAGTGGCGTCGCTGCACTGAAGAAGGCTGACCTCCTGCAAAACCTGACACTGACGAGAGGCATCGGCCAATACAGGCAGTCCAAACTGAAGAACAAGGGTTTCGACGATCTGGTCAAGCTCACCGATCATCCCACCTGGAGCGAGAGGGCCGGGGCAGTCGTGGACGCCATCCGACAGCGAGACGTGGCCAGGCTTGTGCTCTCCGGCGCGTCATACTCCGAACTGCTCAGTTTCTTCACCTTCTCTGACGTTGCGGTGATGGACATCGAGACACTGGGACTGACCTTCAACTTCCCTATCGTACTCGTCGGCGTGCTGTCGGTGACCCCTGATGGGTATGAGGCAAGGCAATACATGGCCGCTGACTACCACCTGGAGACGCCGATGCTGTCGGAGGCTCTGAACGATCTATCGCGCTTTCCGGTGCTGGTGACGTACAACGGCAAGGCGTTCGACATTCCTTACGTCAACTACCGTGCACAGCTGCTTGGGATCGACAAGTCGCTCAACCAACTCAATGTGGATCTGCTGCACCACGCGAGAACGCACTACCGAGACAGCCTGCCAGACTGCCGGCTCAGCACGCTGGAACGAGAACACCTCGGAGTCGTGCGTGAGGGAGACATCCCGGGCGGCAGTATTCCCGTTGCATATCAGCTCTTTGTTGAGAACTGCGACATGTCTCATGCAGAAGCGATCCTCGAGCACAACCTCTGGGATCTCCAATCGCTGTTCCAATTGTTCCTGCTAGCGCTCGACGAAATGTGAGTCGTCCTTGTGCGGCATCCATCTTGGTCCTGTATCAGTCCGGGTCATATCCGGACTTTTTTTGTGCTTGGGTCATATTTCGGCCGTCCATTCATATACATCTACTAGCAGGCGATCGGCTACTTGTTGCTGGCAAACGCGTGTACGGTAGGGGGTAGGATCATATGGAGACCTTTGACATCTTCGAAGATATCGCCAGGCGGACAGACGGCGAGATCTACCTGGGCGTGGTCGGGCCGGTCAGAACGGGGAAATCGACATTCATCAAGAGATTCATGGATCTTCTCGTTCTCCCGAAGATCACTGACCAGTACGATAGGGAAAGATCGAGGGACGAGTTGCCTCAAAGCGGAGCGGGAAGACAGATACAGACCACGGAACCCAAGTTCGTACCGAGTGAAGCCGTCAGCATTGCCATAGATGAGGCCACCCAGGCCAGTGTCAGGTTGGTCGACTGCGTTGGCTACACGGTTGAGGGAGCCACCGGCTACCTTTTGGATGAGGGACCGCGCATGGTGGTCACTCCCTGGTTTGACGAGCCTGTGCCCTTTCAACAAGCTGCGGAGATTGGCACTCAGAAAGTGATCCAGGACCACTCCACCATAGGGATAGTGGTCACCACTGACGGCAGCATAACCGAGATACCCCGCCGTGCATACGTGGACGCAGAACGCCGCGTGGTCGACGAGCTCAAAGCGCTGGGAAAGCCTTTCATCATCGTCTTGAACTCCACCAATCCTCGAGGACCGGTATGCCAGGACCTCTCAGCCCGATTGTCTGCTGAATATGACAAGCCTGTTGTGCCTCTGGATTGCATGAACATGACGGCAGACGAGATAGTCGATTTGCTGCGGCGGATCCTGTACGAGTTCCCTGTAAGAGAGGTCAACGTGAAGATCCCGCGGTGGGTGGCTGAACTGAGCGACAGCTACTCGCTCCGAACCGACATCCAGAAGGCAATCGAGAAGGTCATCGACGAGATTCACCTTGTGAGAGACGTGTCCACGGCAGTGCATCGGCTGGGAGAGCACGATTTCGTCGAGTCATACCGGGTAGAGGAAGTCGACCTCGGAGACGGAGCTGCGACCATCAGCTTGACTGTGCCCAGGGAGCTCTACTTCAACGTGCTGTCGGACATATCAGGGTTCCCCATAGAGGGGGAACACAACGTGGTCGCTCTGGTTCAGCAGCTGAGTGTAGCGAAGAGGGAATACGACAAGGTGGCCGCTTCTCTCGCAGACGTGAGAGAGACGGGATACGGTATCGTGACGCCTATTCTCGACGAGATCTCGTTCCTCGAGCCGGATCTGATCCGCCGCGGAAACCGCTTCGGCGTGCGCTTGAGGGCGAAGGCACCCTCCATCCACATGATCAGAGTCGACGTCGAGACCGAGGTTTCGCCGGAGGTAGGCACGGAGAAGCAGGGCGAGGAGCTCATACGCAGGCTGACGGACGAGTTCGAAAGCGACCCCACTGCAGTCTGGGAGAAGGACTTCCTCGGCACGCCGCTGCATCAGCTGATCAAGTCAGGTCTGGAGAGCAAGTTGGTGCGCATGCCCGAAGACGCACAGCGCAAGCTCCAGGAGACGCTCCAGCGGATCGTCAACGAGGGAAGCGGCGGACTGATATGCATAATCCTGTAGCGGCGCTAGCAAGGTCAGGCCGTTCTAGTCGCCGAGTCAAATAAAGAGACAGCCTACTGGTTATGCTACTCCTGACGGGAGGTGGAACGGCATGACCAAGGCAGAACTCATATCCAGCGTCGCTGAAAAATCAGGATTGAGCAAGAAAGACGCAGGTACCGCACTAGAGGCCGTGCTGGACAGCATTACGGAGGCGCTGGCCGGCGGCGATAAGGTGCAGTTGGTCGGTTTCGGAACATTTGAGGTAAGGCAGAGGGCAGCTAGAACGGGTCGAAATCCGCAGACGGGAGAGGACATCACTATAGCTGCTCGCAGCGTCCCAGTCTTCAAGCCGGGAAAGGCCCTCAAGGACGCTGTCCAGCGCTGAGGCGCAGTGCAGGACGGGGTTCAGCGACCCACTGTGCGGCATCCGAGTGGCAAATAGCGGGGCTGCCGGACTCGTTTGTCTGGCGCCGGCAATGAACGTAGCTTCTCTAGGCTACGTTTTTTGTTGCCCCTGAAGGGATCAGGCCGCTGCTGTGGAATACCCCTGAAACCGAGTGGACTTGTCCGCAATATGCTTGGATTGGGGGAGATGCTGTTGGGAGGCTGTGATTTCGACTTCTCGAAGCTAGATCTGACCGCGAGCGAGCTTCGCCCCAGCGGCGATCGGGCCATCGTGTCGGTCCTAGGGGTGGACAGAGTGGGAATAGTGGCTGCGGTCGCCTCAGCACTCGCCAACCACCGGGTGAACATTCTCGACATCCACCAGACTCTCTTCGGCGACTTGTTTGCCATGAATATGCTCGTCGATCTGTCCAATAGCTCATCTGAGTTCTCTTCGCTCAGGGCAGACCTGGATCGCATCTCGGAGCAGATGGGCTTGAAGATCCTCATTCAGCGCGAGGACGTGTTCCGGTTCATGCACCGAGTCTGAGCCAAGTGGGGAGGTGGACCGATGGATTTCTCAGCCAGAGAAGTGCTCGAGACCATCAAGATGATTGAGACCGAGAACCTCGATATCCGGACGATCACACTCGGCATATCCTTGAGAGACTGTGCGGGCCCGTCCGGAGCCGAGACCCGGCGCAGGATGTACGACAAGATCACGCGCTATGCCCGGGATCTCGTCAAGGTGGCCGAGAGCATAGAGCGCGACTACGGCATCCCGATCATCAACAAGCGGGTTTCAGTCACGCCGATAGCAATCGTAGCTGAAGCGTCCGGCGAACGCGATCTGACTCCGTTCGCGCAGACCATGGATGAAGCAGCTGAAGCTGTGGGAGTGGACTTCATCGGCGGGTTTTCTGCGCTGGTGCACAAAGGGATCACCCCGGGCGACCAGGCGCTGCTCGACTCTATCCCGTCTGCCCTAGCGGGCACTCAGAGGGTGTGCGCGTCGGTCAATGTCGCGACCACCCGCGAGGGCATCAACATGGACGCGATCAGAGAGATGGGATGGACGATCAAGAAGACAGCTGAGCTCACCAAGGACAGAGATGCCATTGGTTGTGCCAAGCTCGTGGTCTTCGCGAACATACCTGAGGACAACCCGTTCATGGCAGGCGCGCTGCACGGAATAGGGCAGGGCGACGCCACCGTAAACATAGGTGTCAGCGGCCCCGGTGTGGTGCTGAAGGTCATATCCGGGCTGCAGTCGGCCAGCTTTGGCGAGCTCATCGACGCTCTGAAACGCACAGCCTTCAAGATCACCCGTGTCGGCGAACTCGTGGCCAGAGAGGCCGCACGGCGCCTCAGCGCAGACATGGGCATAGTGGACCTGTCGCTGGCGCCCACTCCGAAGGTGGGAGACAGCGTCGCGGACATAATCGAGGCTATGGGTATCGACAGGTGCGGTGCGCCGGGAACGACTGCGGCGCTTGCGATCCTGAACGATGCAGTGAAAAAGGGCGGGTGCATGGCATCGAGCTACGTTGGAGGATTGAGCGGAGCGTTCATTCCTGTCAGCGAGGACGCAGGCATGGTCGACGCGGTTAAGGCGGGAGCGCTCAGCATAGAGAAGCTCGAGGCCATGACTTCGGTGTGTTCGGTCGGGCTGGACATGATCGCAGTGCCCGGAGACACCAGTGCATCCACGATATCTGGTATACTCGCAGATGAGATAGCCATTGGTGTCATCAACTGCAAGACGACGGCTGTCAGACTGATTCCCGTTCCGGGCAGATCTGTCGGCGACGTCGCACAGTTCGGTGGCCTGTTCGGTGGCGCTCCCATAGTCCGCGTGAGCCGGTTTGGGTGCGATGCTTTTGTCGCTAGGAAAGGCAGGGTCCCTGCGCCGCTTCAGGGGATCCGCAACTGAGCAGAGGTGTGTGGTGTGAAGGCAGTTCGAGTCAGAGTCCCCGCTACTACTGCGAACCTAGGGCCTGCGTTCGACGCGGTAGGTATGGCCCTGGACTTGTACAATGAGATCACGGTTTCTGAGAGCTACCAGCCCGCAGTGGAGGTTAGGGGCGAAGGCAGCGGGTCGCTGCAGGGCGGCGCTTCGAATCTGGTCTATCGGGCAGCGGCTAGTGCAGCCGAGCAGGCGGGCAGGCACATACCGCCACTTCGTATTGAGTGCACGAACAGGATACCGCTGGCCAGAGGCATGGGCAGCAGTGCCGCGGCGATCGTAGGAGGCATAGTCGCGGCCAACGCCTTGCTCCAGCTCAACCTCGATTGCGACGCCATGCTCGCACTGGCAGCGCAGATGGAAGGGCACCCTGACAACGTCTCACCTGCGCTTCTGGGCGGTGTAGTAGCCTCGGTCCTGGACAGCGGTGGAAAGGTGCGCCATATCCGTTTGCCCGCTCCGGAAGACTTAACTGCAGTTCTAGCAATTCCCGACTATCATCTCTCGACTTCGGAGGCCAGAGCAGCCCTGCCTGAAATGGTTTCTCTTCGGGATGCTGTGTTCAATGTCAGCAGAACCGCCCTGCTCATAGGGGCGCTGCACTCCGGCCGTCACGACCTGATGGCAATAGCAATGGACGACCGTCTGCACCAGCCCTACAGAGCCTCACTCGTTCCGGGTCTGTCCAATGTACTTCGGTCGGCAGTCGAAGCTGGAGCATGTGGAGCTGCAATGAGCGGCGCCGGCCCCTCAGTGATCGCCTTCTGTTCCTGTTCGGTCGGAACCGACGTTGCCCGCGTCGCCGACGCGATGGCCCGAGCATTCAACGAAGCTGGGGTTTCGTGCTCAACCCTGCTGGCAAAGCCGACCGAATCAGGGGCCCTGGCGACCGCAGAGCACTTGCCAACCCTGGCCTGATCTGCTATACTGGTTCGTGCAAGATGAAACGCGTTTTTCGGGGCGTAGCTCAGTTTGGCCAGAGCGCTTGCTTGGGGTGCAAGAGGTCGCTGGTTCAAGTCCAGTCGCTCCGACCAATGAAAACCCAGCTCACGGCTGGGTTCTTTGTTTGTTCTGGGGGCGCCAGATAGACGGTCAGAGTGGAATCGCCAATCGTAGTGATATAATGATGTCGTGTGACACAGTAAGCGCTATGGTGAGGTTGCTTAGCATGGGCGACGACTTGACCAGGAGGTTCATAAGAATCGGCGGCCGCGTCCAGGGAGTAGGTTTCCGCTACTACGTGCTCCACCATGCCAACGATCTCGGCATCAAAGGATTCGTCAGAAACACCAGGGATGGATGGGTCGAGGTTGACGCGGAGGCCCCGACTGAAGCTATGGTTCGGTTCATCTCTCTCCTAAGGAAAGGACCAGGGACTGCCAGGGTTGAGCACTTCCACGTCTCTGCACAACCGGTAACTCGAAGATACGACTCGTTCATCATAGCTCCGACCGTACACTGATTCTAGTGCAGCGCACGAGGTGGTGTCGATTGCATGTTTCCATACGATAAAGGACGCGAAGAGGGATTCCGCCGGATTGCGGAACGCGTTGCAGCGTATCGTGCGCGAGAGGGGCGAGAGGGCCCTTCCGTAGGACTAGCATTGGGCTCGGGAGCTGCCCGCGGGCTTGCGCACATTGGCGTTGTCAAGACGCTCTTCGACGCCGGCGTGAAGGTCGATTTGATCACCGGATGCAGCATTGGGGCGGTCGTCGGCGGCATGGTTGCCTGCGGGATCCCTTGTGAAGAGATCGCGAGGATCGCGTCAACCATCAACAGGCTCCGGATGCTCTCCTACACAGATCTGACTCTCCCGATAAAGGGACTCATGTCAGGGCAGAGGATTCAGTCGTTCTTGAGCGAGCAGTGCGGCGACATGGCCACGGAGGATACGCCCATTCCCTTTGTTGCCGCTGCTACCGATGTACTCACGGGCGAAGAGATGGTTCTGGATTCGGGGTCGCTGATAGACGGCATGCGTGCGAGCTTCTCGATTCCCGGTCTCTTCGTCCCGCACAAAGTCTCCGGACGGCTCCTGGTGGACGGCGGGCTTGTCAATCCCGTTCCTGTCGACTACCTGAGGCTGGCCAGAATCGACGTGTGCATCGCAGTCAATGTGGTCCCCCGGGTCGACCGGAGGTACATAGAAGAGCCATCGGCGATAGACATACTTCTGAATGCCTTCGACATCATGCAGCACCGGGTCATTCTGTCCAGGAATCAGCCCGCAGACATCGAGATCTGCCCGAGCGTGGAACAGGTGTCAGGGATAGAGTTCTGGCAAGCCAAGGAGCTGATCCGACTAGGGGAGAAGGCGGCGCGCGACAATATCGGCAAGATTCTCGAGGCCATAGGCAGGTAGTGCCAGGTGGTCGAGCGAGGATCCGGCGGGCCGGCATTGCATTTCCGACCCAAATAGGGCAGAATACTCGTAGAGTGCCAACGTACAGGATCACGTGGGAGGTGTGTACGCGGACAAGCACTCGGAGTCCGTCGATCTGAAGCACCTCACGGTATTCGTGTGCGGTGCAGCTGAGCACGGCTTCGATGTGATGCTGGAGATCAAAGACAATGACAGGAGCGCCTATCAGGCGCTGGAGGACGTCGAAGTGTTGGGCTGCAGTTCGATCAACTGATACAGGTGCATGATCGCACTGCCACAGCTACAGAGTGAAAGGACGGAAGAGAATGAGCATTGAGAGCCTATTCGTGACGGTTCCGGTGGGATCGACGATTGCGCTGCTGTTTGCGGCCTATCTCGTGTTCACGATCCTCAAATATGACGAGGGAACCAAGGACATGGTGAAGATAGCATCGGCCATCAGGCAGGGCGCACAGGCCTATCTGAAACGCCAGTACACGGGCGTAGCCGTATTTTTCGGCGTGATGTTCGTAGTGCTGCTGGTTCTGGCGTGGCTGGGATATCTCACAATATTCACGCCGTTCGCGTTTCTCACTGGAGGATTTTTCTCAGGTTTCGCAGGCTTCATCGGCATGACGGTCGCCACCAACTCAAACGCGAGAACCACTACCGCAGCGAAGAAGAGCCTGAACAGTGGACTTAGAGTCGCCTTTTCGAGCGGCGCTGTCATGGGTCTTGCAGTCGTGGGCCTGGGATTGCTCGACCTGAGCATATGGTACTACCTGCTGAGCTGGTATTATAGAGACCTCGAGACTGCAGTGAGGATTCAGAACGTCACGAGCACCATGCTGACCTTCGGTATGGGTGCGAGCTCGATGGCACTGTTCGCCAGAGTGGGCGGAGGAATCTTCACCAAGGCCGCGGACGTAGGAGCGGACCTGGTGGGCAAGGTCGAGGCTTCGATTCCGGAAGACGATCCTCGCAACCCCGCAGTCATTGCAGACAACGTCGGTGACAACGTCGGCGACGTTGCGGGCATGGGTGCCGACCTGTACGAGTCATACGTGGGGTCCATAGTGGCCACAGCCGCGTTAGCGGTCGCTGCGGGTCACGGTGTGGCAGGCGTGATGCTGCCGATGATAATGGCGGCAGTAGGCGTGATTGCGTCCATTATCGGCACCTTCCTGGTGAGACTCCCCGACAATGCGAGCGAGTCTTCACTGCTCGGGGCTCTTCGCCGGGGAGTTTATTTCGCTGCTGTGCTGATCATCATCGTATCGTTCTTCCTCGTCCGCAACGTCCTGGGTGCGGAGCATATCGGCGTGTACGGCGCTGTGATAACCGGCCTGCTTGCAGGAGTTGCCATAGGACTCACCACGGAATACTACACGTCAGCGCAGTATAGGCCGACTAAGCAGCTGGCGTCGGCTGCTCAGACCGGCCCGGCCACGATCATCATCAGCGGGCTCTCAATCGGTATGGCGTCAACTGTGCTGCCAGTGGTGATCGTAGGCGCAGCAATCCTGCTCAGCTTCTTCCTTGCAGGCGGTGCATCGGAACTGAACAGGGGTCTCTACGGAATCGCGATCTCGGCCGTCGGAATGCTCAGCACTCTTGGGATCACTCTCGCCACAGACGCCTACGGCCCTGTGGCTGACAACGCAGGCGGAATCGCAGAGATGAGCCACCAGCCGCCTGAGGTCAGGCAGCGGACTGACGCACTTGACTCGCTTGGCAACACCACCGCCGCGACAGGAAAAGGCTTTGCCATCGGCTCCGCAGCGCTGACTGCGCTCGCTCTGATTGC
>JAAYAB010000211.1 GCA_012719595.1 Bacillota bacterium | reverse complement strand
CTTCTCTGACGAAGGCGCACCCAGAAGAGTCTTGCTGTCCGGTCTCTCAGGTGCGTTGTACGATCAGCTGGTCGCCGAATCGGCGAAGAGAGGGTTTGAGCTGATTGACGTTGACGCCGTGGGCGGCGGACGCAGCGCAGGCGACACAGGCGGCGCAGCTGGTGCAGGCTGCGGAGCTGGCGGACTCGAGCCTGACCGGCTGGCGGGCGAGTATGGTGTGACACAAGGCTTCGATGACATCGTGGTCCTGGGCGTGCCTGCGCCTGAGTTCGTCGAGCAGGCCAGCAAGCACCTTGCTAACGGCGGAATCTTCGCAATCATCGCCACATCTCCGATGGCTCGCAGGGTGCAGATAGACGTAGGGCGGGTTCACTATGACGGTCTCCACTTCGTGGGTACTCCGTCGGGAAGCGTCGCCGACGCCTACAAGATGCAAAGGAGCAGCCAGCTCAAGGACGGCGGGAGTGCCTGGATTATTGGCGCCGGAGGACCCATGGGGCAGATGCACGCTCAGGTCTCTGTGAGTGGGACATCTGGGCCGGCACTGGTCCTGGCCACAGACATCGACGACGAACGCCTGAGTGAGGTCGAGGCTCGCTTTGGGGAGATGGCCTCGGCTAAGGGTACACGGATGGTTACCCTCAATCCGAAGAAAGTCGACTCAACTGAGTTTGACAACACTGTAGCTGAACTGACCGGGAGCGGCAAGTTCGATGACGTCGTCGTGATGGTGCCTGTTCCCGCGCTCATAGAGCAAGGAGCCGACTTCGTGGCCGGTGGCGGGGTGCTGAATATCTTCGCCGGCGTGCCTAGAGGGACAATGGCCGGATTGGATATCTCGGCAGTCTATCTGAATGGAACCAGGTGGGTGGGGAGCAGCGGGTCTCGGATCTCTGACTTGCAGTACACGCTCGAGCAGACCCAGAAGGGCGAGCTGTCGCCCAACCACTCTGTGGCTGCCATCGGAGGCGTGAACGCTGCAGCTGAGGGGATTCGCGCAGTCAAGGAAGGGTTGTTCCCTGGGAAGATCGTGATCTTCCCTCAACTGGTCGATCTTCCTCTGATTCCGTTGCCTCGCATGGCTGAGTACCTGCCGAACGTGGCAGAGAAGCTGACGCCTGCGGGCATGTGGACTAAGGAAGCTGAAGACGAGCTGCTTCGATCGCACCTGAAGCTGTAGCTGAATGGCTTTCGCCCTTTGGATCCTACAGCTTGATGGCCTGTGGCTCCACTGCCGGGCGAGCCGCAGCTCAGAGGGTGTTAGCAGCTGGCCCCGCAGATGACAACAAGAAGACATCTCAGTGGAGGGAGTAGCATATGAGTATGTGTTGCCAGGACCGGCCCCTGTCCGGGCAAGTGGCAATTGTCACGGGCGCGGCCCAGGGATTGGGTGCTGCGCTTGCCACGCGCCTTGCGGAAGAGGGCTGTAGAGTAGTTGTTGCAGACATAAACCTGAAAGGGGCAGAAGAGGTTGCGTCGAGCCTGCCGGAGGCTGTCGCGGTCAAGGTGGACGTCACCCACGAAGACGATGTCGAAAGCATGGTTCGCCTGGCGGTCGAGCGATGGGGGAAGCTCGACTTGCTCGTGGCCAACGCGGCAGTCGTGTTTTCCGGTGCCATCGAGGATTTCGAAGCAAACAAGTGGCGCAAGGTCATAGATGTCAACCTGGTGGGCTACTTCCTTTGTGCGCGGGCGGCCGCGAAGGTGATGATACCTCAGCGGTCGGGGAACATAATACAGATCAACAGTAAGTCGGGCAAGCTTGGTTCCTACAAGAACAGCGCCTATGCTGCAAGCAAGTTCGGAGGAATCGGCTTGACTCAGAGCCTCGCGCTCGAGCTGGCCGAGTATGGGATCCGGGTGAACGCCATATGTCCGGGGAACCTGCTGGACTCGCCTCTGTGGCAGAACAGCCTGTTTGAGCAGTATGCTAAGAACCAGGGCTTGACCGTTGAGCAGGTGCGAGAGAAGTACCTTGCGAAGGTTCCTCTCGGGCGCAGCTGCCAGTATGAAGACGTCGCGAACGTCTTGGTGTTCCTGGCGAGCCCCAAGGCGAGCTATATGACCGGTCAGGCAATCAACGTGACCGGAGGCCAGGAGATGCGGTGAGCAGTCACCGGGTTGAGTAGCGAGGATGTAGAAGTCAGGCGCTGAGGTCTAGCAGAGCGACCGAGTGGCTCAGATCGAACGAGGAGACCGTTCTCTGGAGATTCAGCGCAGGTCAAGTGTAGAGATCGAGTGTGGCGAAGAGACGAGGAGGTGGCCGAAGTGCCTTCAGTGGTGGTTGTCGGCGCCCAATGGGGAGACGAGGGCAAAGGCAAGATTGTAGATCTGCTCGCATCGAAGGCAGATGTGGTCGTGCGGTACCAGGGCGGGAACAACGCAGGTCATACTGTGAAGATAGATGACGAGGTGTTTAAGCTTCACCTCATTCCTTCCGGGATTCTCTCGGAAGGTGTCGCATGTGTCATTGGCAATGGCGTTGTGGTCGATCCTGCAGTGTTGATACAAGAGATGGACTCACTTGCTGCTAGAGGTATCGATGTGAGCCGGCTGGTCGTGAGCGAGAACGCGCACGTGATAATGCCATATCACAAGGCTCTCGACCGGCTTCAGGAAGAGGCCAAGGGCGACGAGAAGATCGGCACAACGGGGCGGGGAATCGGCCCGTGCTACACTGACAAGATCGCAAGGTTTGGTCTGCGAATGGCCGATCTCGTAGATCCCGAAGCCCTTTCCGACAGGCTGGATTTGGTATTGCGGTATGTGAATAGCCTTCTAGAGAAGGTCTACGGAGACAAGGGCTTCAAGAAGCAGGATCTCATCGATGAGCTCTCTCCCAAAGCCGAGAGGCTGAGAGGCATGGTTGCAGACACCTCGTTGCTCGTGAACGAGGCGCTGGATCGCGGACAGGACGTGCTGTTTGAGGGAGCGCAGGGCACGCTTCTCGACATCGATCACGGCACTTATCCCTTCGTGACCTCGTCATCGGCTACGGCGGGCGGAGCGTCCACCGGTTCGGGCGTCGGTCCAACTCGGATAGACAAGGTCATCGGGATAGCAAAGTCGTACACCACGCGGGTCGGCGAGGGGCCCTTCCCGTCTGAGCAGAAGAACGAGATCGGGGACTGGATCCGCGATCGGGGGAATGAGTACGGCACCACGACCGGAAGGCCTCGACGATGCGGGTGGTTCGACGCGGTCATGGTCCGATACTCGGCTCGGATCAACGGCCTGACCAGCCTCGCCTTGATGCACCTGGATACGCTGGCAGGACTCGATCGAGTTCAAATATGCGTTGCGTACGAGATCGAAGGAAGGCGCGTAGACCATTTCCCCAACAATCTCAGAGTGCTGAGGCAGTGCAAACCGGTCTTTGAAGAGATGGACGGGTGGAAGGGAGACCTGTCGGATGCGCGCAGTCTGGACGATCTGCCGGCCAACGCTCGCAGGTACATAGACCGCATATCCGAGCTCATAGGCATCCCTATCACAATGATCTCAGTAGGTGGCAAGCGGACTGAGACCATAGTCGTGGAGGAGCCGTTCAGCTAAGACTGATCTCGTAGGGGGCAAGCGTTGTACACGTGGGAGAGGGGCTCGTCCCGTCTCCCGCTGTATTCCGCGAATTGTCTGGCAAAATGAGACGAGCACCACTTCCCATAGCTCTTGCCGCTATTATGCTCATCGTTGCGCTCTTCTTGGGTGGACAAGCCCTGGCAAGTGCGGCCAGTGCTGGGTCCAGTGCTGCGTCCAGTGTTGGGGCTAATGCTCAGCCCAGCGCGGATTTGATACTCAGCTCAGGCACGGGCGAGGCCACCCATGAACGAGCCGTGCGCTTTGTGGACGGTGTCGCCTATCTGCCTCTCAGGCAGACGGCAGCGGCGTTCGGAGCAGCTGCGTACTGGATCGATGACGCCGTCGTCACGAGGCTTCTCACTGAACGGGATTCGATCGAGCTCACGGTCGGACAGGCATCCGTCAAGGCCGGCGACCAAGTCAAGGCGCTTGACGCACCCCCCATAAGCATCGACGGACAAATGCACATAAGCCTGCAGAGCGCGATGGATCTCCTGGACGTTGATGGGGTCTGGAGCGAGGATCAGAAGAGCTTAGTCCTTCGGAAGTCGCTGCCGCTCCTGACAGGCATGGCCATGGAGAAGCTCCCGGACGGGAGGCTTGCCGTTGTCTTGACCTTTTCAAAGCCGATCTATGCGAGGCTCACCGGTTCGTTCTTGACCAGTCCGGACCGGTTTTTCGTCGACATACCCGGCGTCAGGATTGGACTGAAAGAGGATCAGCGCATTCTGGAGGTCGACGACCCCATACTTCTGCGCGTCAGAGCGAGCCAAAACCTGCCGGACCCGCCGACGGTCAGAGTTGTCCTTGACCTGGACAGAGCCTTCAGATACAGTGTGAGCCGAGACCCAAAGGACTTCACTAGAGTCATCATCGCGCCTGCCTTCAAGATCGAGTCTGCCGAACTGGTAAGAACCCCTGACGGAGGTTACGTGCGCATTCTCTCAGATGGAGGGCCTGTTTCCTATCAGATCAACTACTACCTGGAGCCCGACAGGATTGTCATAGACCTGGCCAACTCGTTCCTCCTGCCCGGAGCGCTCGAGGTTTCCAACGACGATCACTACTTCGTAAAGAGCATCAGGGCGAGCCAGAACCAACCGGACATGGTAAGGGTGGTCATCGATCTAAGACGGCCGTACCCGTTCACGCCGTACGTGCCGGATGGGAGCCCCAACGAGCTGCGGATTGCGTTCGGTAAGATGGTGTACGCGCCTGAAATCATCGATACTCCCGCGAGCGTGCTCATACGTGTGCGGTCGAGCCAGCCCAACAGCGGTTCCGTGTGGGCGGATTCCATTGAGGCGGAGCGGCATCGACTGGTCATAGACTTCGAGAACAGCTTCTTCGGCTTCGATCCAGCCGATGTGAAGATCGACAGCGAACTCATATCAGGGTTCAGGGCTGGCAGGTTCCAGGCGCACGTGGTCAGAATGGTCTTCGACCTGACCCGATTCTGTGCATACAGCATGCCTCGGGCCGAAGACGGTGACGGAAACGTCATTGTCATTCAGCTGTACAAGACTCTGGAGACGGCAGTCTTCGGCAGGAAGATAGTTATAGACCCTGGGCATGGGTCGTTGCGTTCGGTCGACCCGGACGGAGGCCCGGGTGCAGTCAGGACGTTGGACGGGGAGACCGTAATGGAGAAGGACCTCAACCTCTCGGTCGCCCTCAAACTGCGCGATCTGCTCAAGGCGGCAGGTGCCAACGTACTGCTTACAAGGGAAACGGACGTCGGCGTGACCCTCAGAGACCGATGGGTTGCTTCGGACACCCATCAGGCGGAGATCTTCGTGTCCTTGCACCACAATGCGACCCCTGCGGAGTGGAGCGACAAGCGAGGAGTAGAGGTATTTCACAAGCCGGGAGATGAGGTCTCGCAGACTCTAGCCAAAGCAATCTCAGCGGAGCTGTCAAAGGCGACGAGTCAGAACTCCAACTACGTCGGCGTGCACCCAGGCATGAGGCTCGCAGTGGTCGAGAACGTCAAGGCGCCGGCTGTGTTGGTAGAGGTCGCGTACATGAGCTGCCTTGAGGATCTCAAGAGGATCGTGACCGAGGAGTTTCAGAACAGTGCGGCGGAAGGCATTTATAACGGCTTGGTTCGGTTCTTCCTGGCGCAGTATCAGCCGGAGTTAGGCGCCGCGGGCGCGGACGCTGCGGCGGCGCAGGGGGCTGGTGG
>JAAYAB010000210.1 GCA_012719595.1 Bacillota bacterium | reverse complement strand
GATGGCGTCGAGAGGAAGGAATAGCGATTGTCAACGTCGAACATCAGTACCAGATGTTGGCTGAATACTCTGTAGACCATCAACCTGTGCCTGGTCTCTGACAATATGTCTCAGGTGGCGGGCTCTTGGACGCGCCCTTCGACCGGTGTGCGACACGTTCCCTTTTTGGCTCCGCGGGGAGGTTGGC
Organism: Bacillota bacterium; assembly: GCA_012719595.1. Lineage (GTDB taxonomy): Bacteria > Bacillota > DTU014 > DTU014 > DTU014 > JAAYAB01. Next base: position 5,611 of record JAAYAB010000210.1, on the reverse strand, counting down.
TCGCTGACTGCCTCACGATAGACGAGAAGGAGGAGGAGCGGTTATGCCTGAATACTACGTCAGCAAGGCTGCACAACCGAACGGCGACCATGAGGTCCATCAAGCTGAGTGTGAACATCTGCCGGCAGAGGAGAACAGGATCTACTTAGGCGTATTCGGCGACTGTCACAGCGCTATTGCGCAGGCCAAGAGGTACTATGCTAAGGTCAACGGATGTAGCTCGTGCTCACAAGCGCGTCATACAGGTTAGGACTGAGGCCATATCGATCGAGAGGGATACCCCTGAGGGTGATTATCCGAGAAGGTACAGGCAGACAGCGAAGCAGTGGATGAGTCCGACGCATAGCAGCTCGGACTCATCCTCATTTCTGCGGGTTGTCTCTCCAGGCCTGATACCGGTGCCCACACTGGCACAGTCAGCCCACTTAGAGCGTCCCTATGGTGCCTTTCCACTCCTGGACTCGCGGCCGTCAGTAGTCTCGGTTGGCTCGGTAGTAGTCCATCATTAGGTCGTAGCTGCGTCGCGGCATGCCCTTGAATATGACGTTGCTGGTCGAGAAGATGTACCCTCCTCCGGGCTTCCCGTGCTCCATTGCATATCTGCAGCTCTCAAGGATTTCCTCGTCCGTTCCCGTCTGCATCAGTGCGCAGTTTACGTTTCCGATAAGGCAGATCCTGTCGCCGTAGGCCGCCTTTATCTGGGCGATGTCTACTCCTGCCATGGGGTCGAGCGAATGCAGCCCATGAGGCCCCGTCTCAAGAATCTGGTCGAGTATCGGCATTATCTGGCCATCCGTGTGCTTGATCACATACGCCCCGAGGCTCTTGTACCCTGCGACGAGTTGCTTGAGGAACGGAGTAATGAAATCCGCGAACATGCTTGGCGACAAGAAGGGACCCGAATTGAAGCAGTAATCCGAGCACAAGATGAACCCATCAAGCCCGGCGTCAAGCAACTTCGGGGCGTGTTCGAGCGCCCGGTCCACCTTCGCCTGCTCATCAGCGAGAACTGCATCCCTGTGGTCGTGCAGCCTGAACACGAGTTTGAGCATGCCTTCGCCGTCAGGAATCCCCAACGTCGTGTCACCGTGTGCCATGAGCAGGTGTTTACCGCCGTCGATCTCCCTGAGGACCCGTATCCCCTCGACGTAAGAGTCCTGGTCTGGCCGTATCACACCGGAGTAGAAGATGACGCAGTAGTCGAACTTGTCAGCGATATCGACGAACAAGCGGGCGTCGCGCTCTAGGAGGCGGCGGCGTTCGCTGATCGACTCAGTCTTCCACTCGTCCGGCGTGGAGAAGCTGCGGCCGAAGTACTCCTGTGTGAGCTGCATCTCCAGTTCGAAGTGAGGTACCACATCGGGTTGTTGCAGTGTAAGAGCAAGGATTGCGCGATCTCTAGGTTGCATTGCCACTGACCCCCCTTCTCGGAATACAGACCCTCAAGTCCTTCTTCACATCTCGTCTTGGATCATTTGCTTCAGTTCCCTGAGTGACGGAACTCTGCCAGTGGTCTTGATCTTCCCATCTACTACTAGACCCGGCAGCTGGATGATTCCTGTCGCCATGATCTCTTCGATATCTGTAACATAGAAGACATCGGCCTGAACGCCTAGTTGGCCTACCGCATCCTTCACTAGTTCGAGCAGTCTCTTGCAGCTCGCACAGCCTGACCCTACGACCTTGATCTCCATCCGGCAACACGAATGCCCACATTGAGTGCTGCATGAGCAATCTGCAGCGGGTTGCTGCGTTTCGACATCCGCAGACGCCGTAGCTGGCTTTCTAGCCTGGATCAGGGCTGCTACCACGTAATCAGTTATCGGGGTGCCCGGGACCCACTCCCGCATATAGGATCGGCTCTCGTCTTGCGGTGTCACCTGAACCTGCTCGAAGCCGGCAGACTGCAACATGTCCTGGATCTCCGCCAGAGTGGATGCTCCGGCAATGCACTGTGTGTGCATGGCCAGATCTGCTCTGATGTCTTCCGGTATGTCCGCGACTGCTATCACATCGCTGATCGCCAACCGTCCTCCGGGCTTTAGCACGCGATACGCTTCCTCAAAGACTCTAGGTTTGTCTGGAGACAGGTTAATGACACAGTTCGAGATGATCACGTCCACCGTGCTGTCTGCGAGTGGTAGGTTTTCAATCTCGCCTAGACGGAACTCGACGTTGTTGTAGTTGCCCTTGGCCGCGTTCTGTCGTGCCCTCGAAACCATCTCAGGAGTCGTGTCGACTCCGATCACGCGGCCGGTCTCACCAACCTGTGCGGCAGCGAGAAAGCAATCGAGCCCTCCGCCACTGCCCAAGTCAAGAACGACTTCACCCGGCTTAAGGCCTGCTATGGCCAGAGGATTGCCGCACCCGAGTCCCATGTTCGCTCCTTCAGGGACAGCCTGTAGATCGTCGGGCGAGTAGCCCACGGCCAGGGAGGCTGACTCAGAAGTCAGTCCAGATGGTCCGCAGCAAGATGAGCTCGAGCACCCGCAGCCGCTACTTCCTGAGGCCGCTACCTCGCCGTAGTTCCGTCGTACTGCATTGCGTAGTCTTTCGTTCTCAGCGATGGTGCGCGATTCCCTATGATTCATCTATACCACACTCCTTCTTTGGACGCATCATATGAACCAGTGTGCAAATGCATTGAAGGCATACCCTATGAATGTGATCCCCAAAGTGACAATGCCAACGAATATGACGAGCAACCTCGTCTTCACTACCTTCTTGAGCAGTATCACCGACGGCAGCGATAGTGCTGTGACCGCCATCATGAAGGAAAGGACTGTGCCGATGCCGACACCCTTGGCCACCAGCGCTTCGGCAATCGGCAGCGTGCCGAAGATGTCTGCATACATGGGAACGCCGACAAGCGTAGCTATCACCACCGAGAAGACATTGCCTTTACCCAAGATGCTCGCGATGATGCTCTCCGGAATCCAGTTGTGTATCAATGCGCCTATCCCTACACCTACCAGGACGTATGGCCACACCTTCTTTAGAATGTCTGCTACCTGTTCTCTGGCAAACACCAATCTATCTCTGCGAGTCATGCCTGGAGCCGACGATGGAGCGCAATCGCATGTCTCAGTGCTTTGGCCGATTCTCGTCGCGGACATCCTGGCCCTAGCCAGTACGAAGTCCTCGATGTACCTCTCCAGCTTCAGTTTGCCTATGAGAGTGCCCCCTGCCACAGCCAGGACAAGACCTACCAAGACATAGGCGATTGCAATGCGCCAGTTGAAAATGCTCGCTAGTAGGAGCACCGATGCGAGGTCGACGAGGGGCGAGGAGATCAGAAAGGAGAACGTCACGCTGAGCGGCAGTCCTGCCCTAACGAATCCGATGAAAAGCGGGATAGATGAACAGGAGCAGAACGGAGTCACCGTGCCGAGAAGCGCGGACAGCGTATTTGCGGCGATCCCATGGAACCTCCCCAGGATCTCCCTTGTGCGCTCAGGAGGAAAGAAGCTCTGAACGTACGAGATGCCGAAGATGAGGACAGAGAGCAGCACGAAGATCTTCACTATGTCATAGACGAAGAAATGCGCACTTGCACCCAGCTTTGTCGAAGTACTGAGGCCGAATACTCCCTCGATCAGAAGCCGAACGGCCTCAGATAGCCACTCCATCCGGAGAACTTGGTCATTCAACAGTCCGAGGACACTGCGTAGCCTTTCCATCAGAAGTTGCACTCCTCACGACTGCGACTGAGTGCGCCGGTATCATTCGCTATGTCGGTGATGAACTCCACTAGTTCGCTGATCCTGCTGTGATTCAGGGTATACCGCATCCATGCGCCGTCGCGCACGCCATTGACCAGCCCGCTATCTGTCAGGATCTTCATGTGGTATGAAAGCGTAGGCTGAGTGATACTGAACTCCTCCAGGATCTTGCAGGCACACAGCTCACCACCGGCCAGCATGTGAACGATCCTGAGTCGGGTTTCGTCAGCCAAAGCCTTGATAGCTCTTGCGTAGCTGTCATACGAGCGCTTCATGTTGACACCTCTCAACGATATAGCCAAGAGTCTATTACATAGACAATAATCTATTACATAGAAGAGAGTCAATGTGATTGTACTCACTGCGTCCAAGAGTGTCAATGCTCCTGTACGGGTTTGTGCCGCGCGTCTCAACTGCAGGCTTCCGCCGCAGCGCTGCTAGCGGGCATGCACGTGGTTTTCACAAGTCTGCACATGTTGTGAAGATATGCCATTCACGCTATAATGAGGGTGAGAATTCCTGGAGAACGGCTAGGAAGAGGGGAGGACCATGACTACGTACGAAGTAAGTACTGTCATCAACCGGCCGGTTGACATCGTTGTCAAGGCACTGATGAATCCAGACAATTTCGTCTACTGGCACACAGGTCTGGAGAAGTATGAACTTGTACAGGGGAAACCTGGAGAGGTTGATTCGATCGGTCGTCTCCACTACTCTAAGGACGGCAATTCATATGTAGTCGAACACAAGCTGGTCTACATGGATCCAGGAAGGAAGTACGTATCGCAAATCACCGGAGATACTCTGACTGCCAAGGTGGAGACGACACTGATCTCTCAAGGGAACATGACTGAGGTCTACAGACTGTGGTCAGGCAGAGCAAAGGCGCTTCCCCTCAGGTTCATGCTGCCACTCTTGAGAGGCAAGATGATGAGGCAATCCAAGGCTGAACTCGAGACATTCAGGGAGCTGGTGGAGAGCAAGGGGGTTGATTTCAGCGCATAGCAGGGGGGCAGTCATATTTGATGCCTACGGTACGCTGATCGATTCGTCAGACGGATCTGTGCGCGCCACCAGAACTAAGCTGTACATCGGATCCACATCAGACCATCGACCCCTGATGGATGATGTCCTCAGAAACGGAATCATGGTGGACCACGTCTTTTCCTCAGAGAGCCTGCGGGCGTACAAACCTCATCCCGCGTTCTATCATGCTATTCTAAAGCACATCGGTTGCGATCCTTCGGACACGGTGTTTGTAGGAGACTCTCTTCACGACGATGTCTGCGGCCCCTCCATGTATTGCTGTAGCAGCCCAGGTTCAGGTCGTGTGTGATGTTTTTGTTCCCTGTGTTTGTTTGTGTTTGGTATAATCGATTTAGGTTGCCTGCTGCGGCTGCGGAGTCTGCGCAGCTATTGGTTTCGAAATCGTGTGATTTCACAGAATCATGGCTTCTCTGGAACTGCAGGCGGCAACCAAAGAGCGCTAGTGATCGGGCTAGAGTATTGAGGAGGCAGTAGAGGTGGATAAAGAGAACTTCTTTGAGGTGGTACAGGGTCAGCTGGACGAGTTCGCGAGCAAGCACGGATTAGCACCCGATGCTCACGCGATTCTCAGAAATCCGCTGAGGGAGTACCACCTGCTGTTGCCGGTTCGCATGGATGACGGTTCTATCAGGGTGTTTCAGGGGTATAGGGTTCAGCACAGCGACGCGCGGGGCCCTGCTAAAGGAGGAATACGGTTTCACCCCGCTGAGACTATCGACACCATCAGAGCACTCGCCATGTTGATGACGTGGAAGTGCGCGCTCGCAGACCTTCCACTGGGAGGCGGAAAGGGCGGAGTTGTCGTAGACCCTGCATCACTCTCAGACAGCGAGAAGGAGAGG
>JAAYAB010000209.1 GCA_012719595.1 Bacillota bacterium | reverse complement strand
TGCGTCAGACATGCTGATGGCTGCGAGAGAGGTCGAGCGGCTCGGAGGCGGAGTCGTATTCGTCCGATCAGGCAGTGTCCTTGCTCGCCTGGAGTTGTCCGTGGCCGGCTTGATGTCAGCCAGACCGGTTCCGGAGGTCGCTCGAGATCTCGAGAGGCTCCAGCGGGCTCTCACTGACGCAGGGGTCCGTGGCATGGACCCGCTCATGGGTTTCCTGGTCCTGTCCCTTCCGGTCATACCGGAACTCAGGATCACCAATCGAGGGCTGGTGGATGTGAACACCCAGAGCATAATCCCTGTGGTCCAGCAATAGCCAGAGCGGTCAGGGCGGCTGAGTCGGAGCGTAAAGCAGCCTAGAGGCGGGCGATCGTTCCGCGCGGCTCCGTTTGTCATTGGGGGAGTCGGAGCCGGACGGCTCTGAGTCGCGCGTGAAGCGTCCTTTGCAACTGGAGGTGCTCAATGAACAGGCTTGAGCCATTGCCAGAGCACGCGAGGCGGGCCCTCGCGGTGCATGGGATTTGGCCTGCAGATATTCGAGTAGTCGCCATGGCGGATCTGTCGCTCGATGGCGAGTTCGCAGAAGCTTGGGCGGTCCTCACAGGCGACAGTGTTGCGGTGGTGGAAGGGCAGGCCGGGCGTGCTGGCGGAAGAGAAGGGTTTGGCGGACGGCGTGAGTCGGCTGCATGGAGCGAAACTGGGTTTCGTGCGTACAAGCTCGAAGAGATAGAGCGACTCAATGCCGAGAGCGTGCCCTTGGGCGGCATGCTCAGCGCGCACATCAGCGGTGCCGACGTGGTTCTCTGCAGGTACACGAACTCCGCCGCCCGCAAGTTCGGGATATTCGCCAAGCTCTTTTCAAAGATCAAGGACGGCCAAGAGCTGACGGATGAGGATTTCGCAGACGATCGGGCGCCCAAGTACTGCCCCAAGTGCGGTCTGCTGTACCCGGATCAGGGGCGCGCAGTGTGCCCGCGCTGTCTCGACAAGAGGTCTCTGTTTACAAGAGTTCTCTCATTCGCGCCGAGGTACCGGGTTCAGATCGGGTTGATCCTGGCCTGCATGGTGGCGAGCTCCGCACTCCGCCTCCTTGCTCCTTTTCTGAGCGGCAGAATCCTCTTTGATGAGGTACTGGTCGGGAAGGGCAGGTTCGGCGGCCGAGTCGCAGAAGCGGTCTTGCTCATCGCCGGTACGCAGCTGCTCGCCCTGCTCATAAGCATAGCGCAGGGCCGGATCAACTCCTCTGTGTCAGCGGAGATCATCTACGACCTCAAGTCTGAGGTGTTCAACGCGATGCAGAGGCTGTCGCTGTCCTTCTTCAGCAACAAGCAGACTGGGAACCTAATGACGCGGATCAACAACGATGCGCATCACCTTCAGTACTTCTTCCACGACGGCCTGCCGTACTTCGTGGTCAACCTGGTGACGATAGCCGGAATCGCGGCGGCCATGATCGCGCTCGACTGGCGCCTGGCGCTGCTGGTTCTGTTGCCCGCTCCTGCGATCGTCTATGTCTTGCAGCGCGTGTTCCCCAGGCTGTGGTCGCTGTTCTCCCGAAGGTTCAGGAGGCGCAGCGCGATGAACTCATTATTGAACGACGTGCTCACCGGTCGCAGAGTCGTGAAGGCCTTCGGCAAAGAGGAATCCGAGATAGCCAGGTTTTCTACCACCAATGATGGCGTCTTCAGGGTCAATGTGGACGCAGGCAGGTTTGTGGGCACTGTGTTTCCGCTGGTCCATTTCGTCATGGGCATCGGCGGGCTAATGGTATGGGGCTACGGCGGTCTCCAGGTGGCCAAGGGGATCATGACCTTCGGCACCCTGATTACGTTTACCGGGTACATCGGCATGATCTACGGGCCCCTCGAGTTCATGACACAGATCGTCGATTGGTGGTCCAGCTGCATGAACTCTGCGCAGCGCATATTCGAAGTCCTCGACGCAGTGCCGGACGTGGCGGAGTCTCCCAATCCGGTTCGGATGGAGAGGATCCGTGGAGCCATCGAGCTGAAGGGTGTCACGTTCAGCTATGAGCCGAACAAGCCAGTTTTGCAGGACATCAATCTGACGATAGAAGCCGGGGAGATGGTGGGGCTCGTCGGCCACTCAGGCGCTGGCAAGTCCACACTTACTAACATCATCACCCGCCTCTACGACGTCGAAGAAGGTTCTGTGCTGATCGACGGAGTCAATGTGAGGGATATTGCAATACGAGACCTGAGGTCACAGATAGGCATGGTGCTTCAGGACGTGTTCCTCTTCACAGGGACCATCGCGGAGAACATCGCCTACGCGAAGCCGGGTGCAACCATGACGGAGATCATCCGAGCCGCAAAGGCTGCAAATGCGCACGACTTCATAGTCAAGCTGCCCGATGGATACGACACGGTCATCGGCAAGCACGGCCACGATCTGTCCGGCGGAGAGAAGCAGAGATTGTCCATTGCCAGAGCGATATTGCACGACCCCCGGATTCTGATCCTCGATGAGGCGACCTCGTCAGTGGATGTTGAGACTGAGCGGCTCATACAGGAAGCGCTGGAGCGGCTGGTGAGCGGGCGAACCACCCTGGCAATAGCTCACAGGCTGTCTACCCTGAGAAATGCCGACAGGCTGGTCGTCCTGGAGAAAGGCAAGATCGTAGAGGTGGGAACTCACTCTGAATTGGTCAAGCTCAAGGGAGTCTACTACAACATGTTGAACAAGCAGCGCGAGGCGCTCAGGATAAGGGGCGTGGCAGATTCATGAGAGACGACAGCACTCAGAGCCTAAGGGAGTACGTCGAGATACGGTACCTCCGACCGGCCGAATGCCGGTTCGAGCGCGGCAGAGGAGGATTTCTGAGTCTCGAGCTCGATACCGGTGAGAAGTACGAGAGGGTCAACCTGCACAGGGCGTTTCCGCTGAGTGATTGCGACAGCTACATCTCTGTGAGAGATTCTGAGTCGAAGGAGATCGGAATCATCGAGTCGCTGCGTGAGTTCGACGAGGCGACTCGTCGGTTGATCACAGAGGAACTCGATCGGCGATACTTCGCTCCGGTGATTACGAGCATCCGGTCAATTGAAGAGGAGTTCGGATACAGCTACTGGGACGTCATGACCAACGCAGGGCCGAGAAGGTTTACCGTCAGGCGGGGACATGGGAGCCTGCTTCAGATAGGCGATGCCAGAGTCCTCGTTGTGGATGTCGACGGGAACCGGTTCGAGATAGAGGACTACACCAAACTGCAGTCCAGGCACTCGAGGTTGGTAGAGTCACTGCTGTAGCCACAGACATCAGCTTGCACGAGGAGATGCTCAATGAAGCTCATCTACGATCTGCCCGAACCACTGGCACGAGAGGTCGAGTGCCGACTCGCAGGAGAGCCGATTCTGTTCTGTGTTCCGTCCGATGTCTCGCTGGACGGGCGCTTCGTCGCGGGCTTTGTGGTGCTGAGCCGCACACGTCTCGTGGTCACGGACGAGGTCAACGTGATCACAGATATGTCGATTGCCAGCGGGTCTGAGTACAGAGCGACTTCGCTGGTGCACAACGGCGTGCTCGAAGCCAGAGTCGATGGAGAGCCCACGATCCTGGCTAGATACTCAGTGAGTCACGCGGCGCGGTATGCGCTCATCGTAAAGGCGCTTTCCCAGCTTGCGGAGGGGCAAGAACCCAAGGTCTTCAGCACTCCTGAAGACGATACCTGTCCGCGGTGCGGCCGGAGCTACCCCGAGGGTTCAACGGTGTGCCCCGCGTGCCTGAACAAGCTGGCCGTGCTCAAGCGGCTGTTCGAGATTGCGCGCCCCTACTGGCCTCTGCTTGCACTGGCTGTGGCCCTGCTCTGGGCGATCACAGGCATTCATCTCGTGGTGCCGGTGATATACAGAGTGTTGATAGATGGCTACCTGAGACCCGGCAGGCACGAACCGAGGACTATCCTGCTGCTGGTGACCGCGATCGGAGCATTGAACCTGTGCGCGGCCGGCATCAGTGTTGTCAGGAATCGCTTGATGGTGACGACCGGAGGGCGTCTGGCAAGAGACCTAAGGGCGATGGTGTTCGGCAAGATACAGATGCTCTCTCTGGCCTATCTCGACAGGCGAAAAACGGGCGACCTGATGAACCGGGTTTCCGGCGAC
>JAAYAB010000027.1 GCA_012719595.1 Bacillota bacterium | reverse complement strand
GCTCAGGATAGCTGATGACTCCCAGGTCAGCGAGTCTCCTGAGGTCTTCGAACACAGGATCATCCAATGGCACGACTTCCCAGAGATTCACCCTAAGGCTCAGTCCCACACTGGCGACGGCGGCACCGGAACAGAGGATCCAACTGACGACGATGAGCGCGATGCATACCACCGGCGCAGGCCCGCGATATATGCTCGTGCCAATCGGCCTCATCCCGACCACCTCCTTGAAACCGTGCCGCATCGTGTCGTGTTCAAGACCACCACCCATGCGTGCAGGTGCTTGCGAAGTCCTGACGCAGTATCGCTTCGTTGCCCTTGCCGAGCGGTCAAAACCCGGCTTCTGAACCTAATCCCGATCCCTCTCAAAGCTGAAGCCGAACGACCAGTCGATCGGCCCATCGGTGTTGTAGACGTCCTCGTTGGCCTGCATGTAGAGCCACACGGGTTGACTCGCTTTCATGATCTGACTGACGAGTTCGTCAACAGTACCGGTCAGGTCGATTCCTACCGTCTCATCGTCAGTATCGACGTAGACCCTGGCTTGAATGGCTCTTCTCCTCGCAGCCTCGCCTACCCTCCAGAGCGCCGCCTTGATCTCCGTTGCGGTCGCCTTTGAAGGGTCAACAGGCGATCCGCTCCAGGCAATGCGCTCGCCCTTTCTGAAGACGCGTGTGCGCTCGTCTACAGTCAAGTTCGCCTGAATCGCGGTGGTAAGTTCGTCCTCCTGGTAGACATTCTCTGCGAGCAGAACTCTTACCAGCAGCCTGTCAGTCGCATCTAGTATTTGCGCTCGGGCTGCCGTGAGGTCACTCGGTACCACCTGAAACGCCTTGCGCCACACCTCAAGAGAATGCTGAGCAAGTTCAGCCAACTGGCGGTCCAGGCCTTCCACATCGCCCGGCGGGAGCACGAAGTTGCGGACTAGTGCCCCCTTGATGCCCATAACCGTGCCCTGCGTGACTCCCTGCAAAAGACTCTTATACTGTTCGTCAAAGAGGCTCTGCGCGACTGAGTGGCTCTGCCACAGCTGCGCGAGCTGTTGTTCGAGCTGGTCGATATCCCCAATGAGCCTGTCGCGCTCCGTCTTGAGTTCGCCTATCTGAGTCTCCAGGCTTGTGACCTCTTCTTCCTTTCTTGCGAGCTCTTCGAGCTTCTCGGACAGGCGGCCCTCTGCCTCCTTGAGCTGATCCTGGGCGAGGCTGAGGCTTCCCTGGGTGGCAACGAGCTCAGTCTTGACACTCGCGTAGTCTACCAGCATCTCACGGAAATCGTTGTCAACTATGATCAGAGTTGCAAGGGTTGTGCCAACGACCATAATGCCGGTGATGACCGCAACCACTATTGACGTGTGCTTGGGCCTAAGGCCGAACAGGGTGAGCTTCCGCCGGCCTACCCGGCGGCCTATCCAGTCGCCCACGTAAGCGATGACTCCCCCAAGCACTATCAAGACTACAATCAGTACCGCTCCGTACAACCGCCTTCACCTCGGCTCGGAAGCGTTCCTCTCATGACGACACCACAGCTTGTCTGCTCAAATCAATGCTGCGACAGCAATCCCTGATCTGCAGATGCAAGGAGCCAGACCCCGATTCCCCCGATGATTGTGTTCGGAAGCCATGCCGCGAGGATCGGGGGAAGGCTGCCGCTCTCTCCCATTGCTCTCCCCAGAGTCATTATAACATAGTAAACCAGGATAATCAGTATACTCAGGCCGAAACCGATTGAGCCTCCCGAGCGATTGGGCTGAATTCCCAGGGGCAGACCGATAAGTGCGAACACGACGCTGCTGAACGGCAGCGAGATCTTCGCATACAGGTGCAAGCGGTCTTCCAGCACCGAGTTGGGAGACGCGCCTCGCTCGAGCATCGAGTCTATTCTCATCTTCAACTGGTGGTAGGTCATTGATTCCGGCCGTACGTCCTGTGCAACAGCTGACAGGGCTTCGGGCGAGTCCTTCAGCGGCAGTTTTCTGTACACTCCCTCAAACGTCATAGCAGTCGAAGGGATGACCTCTTCCGACTCGGGCGGAACCACTCTGCTCAAGCCTTCGGGAGATACAACCACTGTCGAACCCTTCCCGTAGTACCACGCGTTGCTCTCCCAGATCGCGTCTTCAGCGCGCGTTATGGTGACTTCGCCTGACTTCTGGATCTCCACCACAACTACGTCGCTTATCAGTGCGTCGCGCAACCTGCCGATGTGGACGAGCTCGAGGCCGCTCTCAGTCTTGCGCTGCAGCACCAGGTCGTCACCCTTCAGCCAGGCTTCTGTGCGGTTCAGTATCTTGTTTGTCAGTTCAAACTCTGCACGGGCAGCTCTCGGGACGAGTGCTTCTCCCACGAACAGCGAGAACAGAAACACAAAGAACGAGAAAACCAAGATGGGAAGCGTCAGCCTGCCGATGCTCAGACCGCACGCGCGAAACGCCACCAACTCGCCGGAGCTTGACAGTCTCGCCATTCCAAGGAGCGATCCGAGGAGCATGGCCATTGGAAACGTCATCGTGGCAACATACGGCAGCTTGTACAACAGCAGCAGAAGCACATCCGCAAGGCCGGCCGAACCCGACGCGACGAGATCGGCCACCTTGAACACGATGTCGCTGGCCACGAAAATGGCAGTGAAGGCCGCAACTCCAAACAAAAACGGCCCTGTCGCTTCCCGAATGGCATATCTGTCCGACAGTCGGATCAACGCAGTCGCCTCCAGGCCTGACCGGCGGGTCCTGTTCTGGCAGTCATAGCTCAAACCGGTCCCCGAGGTAGAATTTGCGAGCGATGGGGTTGTCGGCGATCTCCGACGCCGGACCGGAAACGAGTATCTCTCCGCCGTGCATGATGTAGGCTCTGTCGACTATAGCCAGAGTCTCTCGAACGTTGTGATCGGTGATCAGGATCCCTATTCCCTTCTCTCGCAACCTGGCTACCATGTCCTGTATATCAGCCACAGCAATAGGATCTATGCCAGTAAACGGCTCGTCGAGCAGCAAGAGTGTCGGCGATGCAGCCAACGCGCGGGCGATCTCCACCCGCCTCCGCTCTCCGCCTGACAGCGAATAGCCCATCTGAGAAGCCACTCCTTCGAGCCCGAACTCCGCAAGAAGCTCGTCCACGATCCGAGCCCTCTCAGGTCTCCGCACGCCCTTGATCTCAAGCACCGCGGCCAGGTTCTGTCTCACTGTCATCCTCCGGAAGACGGATGACTCCTGAGGAAGGTAGCCAAGACCGAATGCAGACCGAGCGTGGACCGGCATTGACCGCACGTCCGTGCCTCGGATCAGGATCTGCCCCGAATTCGCCCGTTCGAGTCCCACGAGCATGTAGAAGGTAGTGGTCTTGCCTGCCCCATTCGGACCGAGGAGGCCCACCACCTCGCCTTCGCTGAGCGTGAGAGAGACTCCCTTGACTACCTCTCTGCGGCCGTACCGCTTTGTCAGGTTGACACACTCAAGCGCCATCTGCAACACCGCCCATCGACCTGAGGTGCTCGACCAACTTCGTTACTGCGCCCTCCTGCCCCATGCGCTCGATGCCTGCCCTTGACATCCTTGCATACCGGTTAGGATCGGACAGGATGTCGCACACCTCTCCAGCCACCTCGGCCGGATCAGAGCTCTCCACCAGACAGACCGCATCTCCCAGCAACCGCTTCTGGGCCCTGGCGAATCCCCTGGTGAACTGAGCCCCGCGGCCGGGAAAGGTCACAGCCGGCTTCCCCATGCCTACGGCCTGCTCGACCGCTGTGCCGGCCATGCCCACGACGAGGTCGCACGCATGCACATAGTCGCCGAACCTGCCCGACACCACCGGAACCGTAAGTCTGAGCGACTCCTTCTCCCAGGCGAACACGAGGTCGCCTGCATGCCCTGTCTCGGCACTATCCGGCTTCGGTGAGTACGACCAGGACGCGCTCGGGAGAGCCGCGGTCATATCCCTCAGTTCGGGCGCACGGGCCAGCAGCACGACGAAGCCCACGTCCTTCGAAGCGGGCAGCGCTTCGAGGCACAGGAGCATGTCGTGCAGGTTCATTGCGAAATCAGACCTGCTTCCGGGAAGCAGGCAAACCAGACGCTCATTTGTCGCGCGCAACAGCGGACCGCCCGATCTGTCGATCACGTCCATGAGGAAGTTGCCGAAGAAGTGAGATCGAACCCCGCGCCTCTCGAGCGACTCGGCGGTCAGCCGGTCTCTGGCTGCGACTGCTGCGGCCAGCCTGCGCATGAGCCACGCTTCAACGGGCAAGTGTCCGCTGATGTACTCGGATTTGGCCGTCGCAAGCAAGAAGCGCCGCGGCAGTCTGCCCAGCGCGCACATGCAGAGGAGGAAGACGTCTCCAACACACAGCGTGAGCGAAACCCGGCCAGACAAGAGTCTCATTTCTCTGACTTGTCTATGCAGGCACCCGGCCAAACCTGCTCGCAGATCTCTAAGCGCGGACCGCAGGCTCGTGCGAGCGAATCCGCCCGACGGCATGAGTTGCCGCGAACCCACTGTCTTCACTTCCAGGCGTCTATAGGGCTCGCCCGGGCCGACCATCGGAAAGGCTGCGACGTCAGGCTCACCCGCGCACACCAGCTCAGATGCTATCCTTGCGCCGACGAGGTCTTCAGCATAGCCATTGCTCACTATGAGTATCACGGGCACGCACGCTCCGGTCCGATCAGCTAGACCACCTCCGGCCTGCTGAACTGCGCTGCATAGAGACGACTGTAGAGACCTCCGAGCGCGACGAGCTCGCTGTGCGACCCGCTCTCCACAATCTTGCCGTTGTCCATGACGAGGATAAGGTCGGCATTGACCACCGTGGAAAGCCGGTGAGCGATTACGAAAGTGGTCCGCCCCTTCATGAGATTGTCAATTGCGGCCTGTACGAGCTTCTCTGATTCGCTGTCCAGCGACGAAGTGGCCTCGTCGAGGATCAGTATGCGCGGATTCCTCAGGACAGCCCGGGCTATGGCTATTCGCTGCCGCTGGCCTCCTGACAGCGCAACGCCCCGCTCTCCGACCTGCGTGTCATAGCCTTTCGGGAGCTTCATGATGAACTCGTGTGCGTACGCGGCCTTGGCCGCCTCTACGATGCTCGAGAAGCTCGCGTCCCTGTTTCCATATGCGATGTTCTCTCTGACAGTCACACCGAAGAGAATGGTCTCCTGGGGCACCAGACCTATTTGCTTGCGAAGAGACTCGATCTTGACGTTCCTCAGGTCGATGCCGTCAATCCGGACCGAACCGCCCTGAGGATCGAAAAACCTCGGTATCAGATTGACGAAAGTGGTCTTCCCTGCCCCGCTCGGACCGACCAACGCTACTACCTGGCCGGGAGCGATCGACACACTCACTCCGTCAAGTGCCAGGGTGCCGTCTCCATATCCAAACTTGACGTTTTCGAACTCTACGCTCCCACGGATAGAACCCAGTTCCTTAGCCCCGGGTGCATCGCTGATATCCGACTGGACATCCATGAGGTCGAAGACCCGTTGCGCCGCGGCCATCCCCTGCACGAAGCTGTGGTAGATGCGGCTCAGATTGCTCAAAGGAGCGGCCGCAATGGCAATGAGTATGAGAAACGAGATCAGGGCACCGACGGTCAGATGGCCCGACAGCACCTCCCGCCCGCCGAACCACAGCACTGCGGCAAGCCCCAGGACTCCCATGATCTCCATAGCAGGGACGAGAGTCGCTCCTACGCGCGCGCTCTTCATGCCGAGTTCGAACGCGTCTTCGTTCTCCCGCGAGAACCGCTCGATCTCGTAGTTCTCCATCGTGAACGCCTTCACGACCCGGATCCCCGAAAGAGTCTCCTGGAGGATGGAGGTCACGTCGCCCACCTTGGCCTGGACCATGGACGTAAAGGACCGGACGCTGTGCCCGAGCCTGCCCATCACGACTGTAACCAGCGGAATCATCACGAGGATCAGAACGGACAGGCGCCAGTTCAGCACGAAGAGCATCAAGACCGCGCCAAGCAGTATGGCCAGCTGAGAAACGAGGTCTGCTGCGCCGTTGACCAGCGAGTTCTGGACTAGAGACACGTCGTTCGTAAACCTGGACACAACCTCGCCGCTCTTCCTTCGCTCGTGGAAGCTCAGCGACAGCCTCTGCACATGCTTGAAGAGCATTCCCCTGAGGTCGACCGCGACCCGCTGTCCGAGGAAATAGGTGAGATACGTCTGGCCGTACGTGAACAGCCCTTTTGCCAGGTAAATCGCGACTACCGCAAGAGCGGCCAGATTGAGCTCTCTGAGCAACGCGGCGGCTGAGGCCCCGCGTTCGATGCTCTTAGACTGGCGCTCTATTACGTTGAACAGCTCGCCCAGTTTCTGAGGCACGATGAGCGTAGCAGCCGTGACTATCGAGACACAGGCGACAAGAAGAACAACATGAGGCCAGTATGGCAAGAGAAACCTGAGAACCCTCCTCGAAGTGCCCATCGTGCTCACTCCCTTCTGAATGTCAAGCGTTTTCTGATATCGCGAGCTGATCCTCTATCAGGCGCACGAGCCGGGATGCAGCGCCCGGGCTTCCCGCTATGCTCTTCAGGCGTTCAGACATCCGCTGCCGATCTGCGCTTGATCGAAGCAGTTCGCAGACTGGGTCCGCGATGTCAGCCGCAGTCAGCACGCCCCTGACCTCAGGCACTACGCTGGAGCCGGCCCTGCGGTTGGGCAGCGCAGCAAAGCCTGTGCGTGCAGCCAGCCTCCGGACCGCCTTGCGCTTGATCCACGGCCCGATGAACGGGACTCCGCCTATCAGTCCCGGAAGCCCCTCAAGAGGTATCTTTTCAGGCTCGTTGATCGGAGTCACGACAACCATGGGCACGCCCAGCGCAGCCAGTTCCATCGTGTTGGTTCCAGGCACCGTTACAGCTACATCCATGCAGTTCATTGTATCATACCTGTTGGACGCCATTACTGCTATGTTTGTTCCGAGATTGGTGGTCAGCCGGCCGATCTGCCCCGCAGAGGAAGCGCTGGCAACCACCTCAGTGCTCAGCATTCCCTCGGTGTTCATCCCTAGCTCTTGGGCTGTCAGGCGGAGCTCATCGGGAGGCACAGTCGGTGCGAGAAGCAGTAGGAACTGCACAGAGGGGTCTCGTCGAGAAATACGGTCGGCGGTACCGGTCATCAGTGGAACGGTGATGTCCAGCCAGCGGGCCCTGCTTCCAGGGAGAAGGCCCACTACGGGCCGGCCGGGATCGAGTCCCACGGACCGGGCATACGATTCCTTCTCCTGTTCCACTGCCACGCGGTCCACCATCAGGTTGCCGATGGTGACGACCTGTTCCGGCGGAACGCCGTCGTTGATCAGCCGCTGTCTGGAGTCTTCGTAGTCGGTAGCCAGGATGTCGAAAAACCGTCTGTGGTGTATCCTGCCTTCAGTGTACGCGATTGCACGAAATCCCAACCGTCTAGCAACGAAGCCTGACTGAAAATGGTCTCCACCCAGGTGCACCACTGCCCCGTGCGTTGACTCGAAGGCAACTCTTGAGGCCACACACCCGAACAACAGGAATCTCAGGTACCTGCCGCCGGACACGACCTGATCAGCCAGCCCGAAGCGCTCGACGATCTCATGTTCGCGGCCGCTGGAGAAGGCGCAGGGCGGAATCATCACGGTGACCCGCACTTGGTCCGCCAGCTCGGCGCGGAGGGCCTGCAAGGCCGGGGCCAGCCATCCGGCGACCTCTCCCGGTCCATTGCAGAAAAAGACGACCTCAGGCCTCAACGCGATCGCCCCCAGCGGCCGCGCAACTCCGGGCGACCTCGAGGACGGCTTGCGCCGCCCTGAGGGATGCGCCTGGTTCTCCGAGCCTTTCTCTGACCAACGACAAGTCCTCAATCACCCGCCCGTAGTACTCGGGGTCGCTGCAGAACCGAAGCATTTCATCCGCGACGCGGTCTGGAGTGCAGTCCTCCTGGACCAGCTCGGGCACTGCACGCCGGCCAAGGACGATGTTGGGAAGTCCTATCGATGAAATCGTCAGCAGCCTGCGGGCGATTGCCATCGTGAGTGGCGAAACCCTGTACACGATCACCATAGGCATGCCAACCAGGGCGGCCTCAAGCGTGGCCGTTCCGGAGGCCACCACGCCAGCGAAGCATCTGCTCATGAGCTGCGGACAGCTGCCGGTGTCCAGCCTGACATCGACTCCGGAGGCGGATACATACTTCAGCACGCGCTGTTCGTCGACAGTGGGCGCAAGCGACAGTTCGAATATGACGTCCGGACGGGCTTTCTGAATAATCTTGCAGGACTCCAGCATGACGGGGAGCAGCTTGTCTATCTCCTGGTTTCTGCTGCCGGGGAAGAGTCCCAGCACCTTGACAGTGCCGGGTTCGAACTGCAGGCGTTCGGAGACTGAGAACGGATCCAATGAGTCGACCAAAGGATGCCCTACGAACTGGACATTCGCGCCGGCCTTTGCGTAGACATCGACCTCGAACGGAAACACTGACAGCACTTTCTGTGCGAAGCCTGCCACTCTCTCGGCTCTCTTTGCGCCCCATGCCCATGCTGTCGGCGGGATGTAGTACACGCAAGGAATGCCCAGAGCTTTGAGACGGTCGCCCAGTCTGAGGTTGAACCCGGGGTAGTCGATCAGAACTACGAGGTCAGGCCGCATATCGACTAATGCTTTGAGAGTCGCGTCGAACAGCCTCTTGTAACTGCGCAGCTTCATCAAGACCTCGACCAGACCCACCGCGCTGAGCCGAGTCGGATCATCCCAAAGACGGACCCCGGCGTCTCTCATGCGCTCGCCGCCGATCCCCGCGAGAACCACGTCGGGCTCAATCGACCGGAGACACTGAGCCAAGCGGCCGCCCATCAGATCGCCCGAAGCTTCCCCCGCTATGATCGATATCCTGGTCGGCACATCGACACCTCCAAGGGGAACCCGCTCACACTCCGACGATGCTTATCCCGTGTTTATCGGCCAACTGAACCGCTTCGTCCTTGTCCACTATGAACGTCGTCTCGGCCTCGACTGCCAGAACACTGCAGCCCGACGCATGCATGCACGCAATGGTATCCTTCCCAACTGTCGGCACGTCAATCCTCAGATCCTGGCCTGGCTTGGGCGCTTTGACGACGACAGCACACCCTCCAGCGAGTGTGCCGCCTCTGAGCACCGCCTGATCGGTTCCCTCAACGGCTTCTATGGCGACCACTACGCCGCGCTTGACCACGACTGACTGCCCGACATCCAGAGGTCCGATAGCTCTGAGCACTCCGAAGCCAAAGGAGACGTCATTCATCTCTTCGCTGGTCGGGTGCCGCAGAGTCATCGCGCCCCTCTCAGCCAGCAAGCTCCGCCCGAGCTCGATCTGGCTGATGACCTCTATCCCCTCAGACTCGAACTCCTCTGCCACTGCGGTCATGAGACGGTCATCGCCGCGTGTCGCCAGCTTGCTCAGGAGACGCCTCGCCCTACTGTCCAGTTCCATCCCGGCGCAGAAGGCGCTCTTCTCGAGCTTCCCCGCAAACGCCGCGGCAGCCGCGGAGTGCCGTTTGCAGATGTCTATCGCCCTCTGCAGTTCGCCTACGCTGAGGTCTTCACAGTAGCTCGCCGCCTGCCTCACGCGTGCGTCGACCGACGGCACGATTGCCAGCAAGACTATGTCATGGCCTCTCCTGCGCAGTTCATCTGCGAATATCAGCGGCAGCCTGCCTGAGGCTGCTATGAGTGCGACCGTGCTCAACCGGCTTCCCCTCTCCTACTTCATCACGCCTCTGGCTGAGGACTGGAGGAACTCGATGAGATGGTCTATCTCAGGGCACTTCTCCAGCTCGGCGGCCATGCGCTCAACTGCGTGCGATATCGAGAGCTTCGATTGGCACAGTATTCGATAGGCCTGACGGATCTGTTCTCGGACTGCGGGCTTTACGTCATGCCGCCGCAGGCCGACCACGTTTATGCCCCTGATCTCAGCCGGGTTGCCGTCTACCAGCATGAACGGAGGCACGTCCTTGACGATCTTCGCCAGTCCGCCGACCATTGCCATCTTGCCTATCCTGCAGAACTGATGGACTCCTGCAAGCCCGCTCAGCACTGCGAAGTCCTCCACGATGCAATGCCCGGCGAGCTGAGCGCAGTTCACCATCGTGACTCCATCTCCGACGATGCAGTCATGTGCGACATGGGTGTATGCCATGAACATGTTGTTGTTCCCGACGACAGTCTCGCCTCTGCCCTCGGCCGTCCCTCTGTGCATGGTGACATATTCCCTGATATCGTTGTTGTCTCCCACCTTGAGGAACGTCTTTTCACCCTTGTACCGCCAGTCCTGAGCGCGACCGCCTAGGCAAGCGCCTGCGCCGATGCGGCAGTTGCGCCCGATGGTCGTCCATCCCTCGATTACCGCATTCGGACCCACGACGGTATCGTCTCCGATGGAGACGTTCTCTCCGATGACTGCATGCGGTCCTATCTCCACTCTCTCACCCAGCTGTGCACCCTTGGCGACTATTGCTGTCTCATGTATCCTCGTCGCGCTCACCGACCGATCCCCCGCCTTCCTCAACAGCTTAACTAGACTTGCCCAGATCACTCGTTTGGAGCAAACGCAAAGGTCAGCTCGCCCTCGGCAACTACGCAACCGTCGACTAGAGCCCGCACCTCAGCCCTGGCCAACAGCTTGCGTTTCTTCAGCACTTCGACTTCCAGTCGCAGCTGGTCGCCGGGCACCACCGGCCGTCTGAACCTGACATTGTCCGCGCCTCCGAGCAGCGGAGTTGCACCGCGCACTGACGGATCGTCCGCTATCAGGAGTATACCTGCAAGCTGAGCCAGAGCCTCGAGTATCATCACTCCTGGCATGATCGACCTCTGAGGATAGTGTCCCAAGAAGTAACTCTCGTTTGCTGTGACGTTCTTGATGGCCACAGCCCGTTTGCCGAGCTCCAGCTCAATCACCCTGTCGACCATGAGAAACGGAAAACGGTGAGGCAGGATCTCCTTGATTTTGTCAACACCCATCGGAAGCTCAAACATGAAAGGCCCTCCTAATATGTCCAGGCACTCGCTCTACTGCGGGAGTTCGAGCAGGCCATTCTGAACGAGCTTCAGACACAGCTCGTTGTTGAGCCTATGTCCGCTTCTCACACAGAGAACCCGCATCCTTGGAACGCCCATGAGGTACAGGTCGCCTACGGTGTCCAAGATCTTGTGCCTGGCTGCTTCATCCTCGAATCTCAGTTCAGTCAAGTACTTGCTCTCATCCGCCACCACTGCGCACTCCAAGCTGCCGCCTCGAGCCAGACCTCTCGCGAGAAGCTCGTCGATCTCCCAGGTGAAGCCCAACGTTCGGGCAGGCGCCACTGCGGACGCGAAGTCATCGCGTCCTTCGACGTACTCACTGATCTGAACCCCGACCGGCGTTCCGGGATAAGAGAGTACGCTGGTGACGGAGAATCCGTCGCTCGGAGCCACAGCTATGAGTCCTTTCCCGCTCTCTGCCAGAGTCGCAGCATTCACCGCCGCAATGCGCGCAGGATACGGCTGATCGAGGCAGCCTACCGAGCGGATGGCTTCAATGTAGGGCAAAGAACTCCCGTCAAGAACGGGCAGTTCTTCAGCAGACACAATCACCTTGCAGTTGGTTATGCCGGTAGCGTAGAAGGCAGCCATCAGGTGCTCAACAGTGCGGACGCTCACACCGCCCTGTCCGAGGACGGTGCAGCGATCAGTGCTGACGACGTTGGCCGGATGAGCGGCTATGCCAGCAAAATCAGGCAGGTCTGCTCTGCAGAAACTAATCCCATGACCGGCCGCGGCCGGATGCAACTCGACTGACACAGGCACACCGGTGTGCAGACCGATTCCACGGAGGACAGTGCTGCCTGCCAACGTCCTCTGCGTTACCATTGTGCCGCTCCTCTGAAGATTGTATCTGAACCTCCTCTTGAGATTCGACGTGCGCAGGCGATATCCTCCAGCACCTGCGGCGAAGCGGCTGCACACCGACTTGCACGACGCGGGTCAGACTGGTCAGTGCAGCAGCCGGCCGTAGAGCTTGCCAAGTGCCGTGTCTGGGTCGGTGAACACCTTTTGCGGACTGCCCTGCTCAACCACTCTTCCCGAGTCCAGGAGGAGGACCTGGTCTGCGACTTCCAGGGCGAATCGGACTTCATGGGTGACCATCACCATGGTCTTCCCACCCTCCCGGACTAGCTGCCGCATGAGGTCGAGGATGTCCCCGACGAGGATAGGGTCCAACGATGCCGTAGGCTCGTCCCAGAGCATGAGATCCGGATCGCCCACGAGCGCTCGCGCTATACCGACTCGCTGCTGCTGCCCGCCGCTCATCTCGCTCGGATGCTTGCCCATGTGATTCGACAGTCCTACCCGGTCGAGAGCCTCGGCAGC
The DNA here is from genome assembly GCA_012719595.1 of Bacillota bacterium. Taxonomy (GTDB): domain Bacteria; phylum Bacillota; class DTU014; order DTU014; family DTU014; genus JAAYAB01. The sequence continues at coordinate 18,289 of JAAYAB010000027.1, read as the reverse complement.
CTTTGCCAGCGCCTCGTGTTTGCCTACTCCTCTCGCGATCAGGGGCAGGGCTGTGTTTTCGAGTGCAGTAAGCCTCCGAATGAGGTTGAACCGTTGGAATACGAAACCGATCCGCCTGCGCGCAAGGACGAGTTCATCCTCATCCAGCTCGCACATAGACAGGTCTCCCACCTGTATTGTGCCCGAATCAGGCTCCACCAAGCGGTTTATGCAGCGCAGCGCTGTGGATTTGCCGGAGCCGCTCGGACCCGTTATCACCAGCGTTTCTCCCTGTCCGACGGCGAAGCTCACGCCGTTCAGCACTGCCTTTCCGCCGAACTTCTTGTGCAGGTTCTCGACTCGAAGCACCTCTCCACCTCCTCAGAACGAAGCCTCCGACCGGTTGAGCGCGCTGAGCAGACCGGGCCGCCCTGCGGGGATGACTATGTCCCGCATGATCCTGTGCCAGGGCAGGCCGATCGCGACTCCTGCCATTACCTCGTCGAAGTCTACCGGACTGACCTTCTCTGCGACGAGCGAAGCGCACAGCCCGATGCCGGCACCAAGCAGAAAGACGGCAGTCGGTCCAAGCAACGGAATGGATGCCCGGGACAGCGCCATTATGGATGAGAAGATGACCGCGCCCAGAGCTGCGGAGTACACCGTCGCCATTCTCACATTCTTGCCGCCTGCCACGCACCTGCACGCATCCGTCCTCTTCAGGAGCGAGATCACGCAGGAATGGTCGAACAACAGAATCAACGCAGTGAGAACCAGAGCCACCAGCGCAGCAATTGTCGAGCGCACCTCTCCGAGGACCCTCAGGACCTGAGTTCTGACGCCGGGCTGAATGGATCCGAGCGAGGACACGGTCGTTGCAGGCTCGTAGTCCTCGAACAGTGTCTCAACCATTCGCTTGGCCGCACTGGCAGGGATCTTGCCCGAGACCACCATCTGTATTCGGTCTCCGGGGATGACCTGGCCGCCGAGATAGCTGTCTATGAGCCTGATCGAGCGGCCGACCTCCTCGTCACGGAGTTCGGGGAGAGATTCCCGGATGTGCATCAGCTGCGAGTGAATCGCGTCGGTATCGACTGAACGAACCGAATCCAGGCTCGAGATCAGTCCGTCAAGCCTGGCGCTCAGTCCTTCGATGTCGAGACCGTAGAGGGCCTCGAGAGCAGCCTGTGTCATGTGTGATATCTGGGAGAGAAACTCGCCGGCCTGCCCGCTGTCCTCAAGGACGGACGCGATGGCTTCGAGGCCCTCGCCGTAGCCGGACAGCGAATCCTGCCAGTGCTGAAGCGTAGCCGTGACTCTCTCGAGCGCCCCGTTGAACCGCTCGCCGCTAGACATGGTGTCTGCTACCGCGCTTACCGCGTCGAGTCCGCTCCTGAAGTCGTCGACCAGGAGCTTGGCGCTCTTCAGGGCCGACACGAGTTGCTTCGAGGTCGACCCGTACATCAGACCGTTGGCGGCCGAATCAATGAGCGACTCGATCGTCTGAACATTCTGGTTTACCTTGGTCAGGCTCGCAATCAAGTGACCGTAGTCCGCAAGGAGCTGTCTTGCGACCCGGGCGGACTGCCCGGCTTCGTCTGCGGCATCGACGAGCCCGCCCAGCAACTCGATTCCGCTGTCGAGTGATCGCGCGAGCCGGGCTAGCTCGCTGTTCGCGCTCGCGTTGCCAAGCCAGCTCCCGCCGGAGGTTCCCTGCAGCTCGTAAACAGAGTACAGACCCCCGTCTTCGACATCGCCCTCTGTGACGACGGCTCTATACCCACTCTCTTCGGCGGATATCACCATTGCGATGCAGTCGGCCGCCTGCCCTGTTGTGCGCTGGAGCTGACCGCCCTCAGGCCTCAGCACGACATGCTCGCCTACTGTCAGCGGCCTCTGCGCGTCCTCGATGTGGATCGAGGTGGCGTAATATGTCAAGAACCGCTTCATCTCAGCCAGGGCCTTTGTGAGGTCGCCCATTCCCTCGTCCTTGAGCTCCGAGGACGTTAACACATCCCTCTGCCCGAACCTTTCGACAACGGCGTTCGCCAACTCGTTCTCGGCCGCGCGCAAGTCGTCTACCTGGCCTGATATGGGGAACCTCACGTCAATGAGCGTATAGCTCTCGAGGATCTTGGAAATGGTTTCGGTGGCTTGATCGACAGCGGACGCGTCTTCGAACACCACTGCGACGTTTCCGTGGTGCTCGAACACGAAGAGGACTCCGTTCACCTGCTCGCAGCGGCGGAGCAGCATCTCCCTGACTGCCTCTGAGTCAATGCCCGTGATCTCGATTCTGGGTTCTATCATCACGCCGTAGCCTGAATAACCTGGAACATTGACAAACTGGACCGGGAACTCCTGTATGGCCTCTGCGTTCCGCATGCCTGGCGGCAGGCCGACCAACACGTTGGTCCTTCCTGACAACGTGATGCCCTTCTTCAGCCGCACGCCGGGATAGCGTTCGCGCACGATCTCCCTCATCTGGTCGAGCGCGGCATCGGCAAGGTCCTCTCTGACCATGAGGACCAGGTCATACTCGCCGTACTCGCCGATCAGCCCGGATACCGTATCGCCGAAGTACATGTCCGCAGCATAGGCTATGGCCGACGCCAGCACGGACGCGGCCACGACCGCAGCGAACACCGCCCGGATGATATCCTTTCGGAACTCGCCCGCGAAGAGCGAGGACATGGATACCCCCTCCTCTCAGAAGGTCAGCAGGGTTCCCATCCAATGATAGCATAGTCCCAGCTAAACCCATCGATACAATTGATAGAGGAGGGGGAAATAGCAACATCCTGTAGTATGTAATGGCATCAGTTACGCACTGGCGCGGCGAGCCTTAGGACTCTGCCTCCGCCTCGTCGGATTCAGTCAGCACGAGATCCAGGCCGGTGAAGCTCATGTCGCCGGTCTCCGTGTTGAACTCCATCGTCCGGGCTGCGAGTTGCGAACCCTCTGGGAGGCTGGGCGAGCTTGCCCTCGAGACGTTGGTGAGCTTCAGGATCCGTCGTTCTCCGTCGTAATCCATCTGATCAGCCCACAGAATGGTCTCTTCACCGTCCTCGTCGATGTACCGGAGGACTGCGTTCTTCCTGGCTACGAATGAATCCGTCGAGGCGTCGAGGTCGAGTTCCTCACAGGTCAACTCCATATCGTAGGCCTCTTCCTCCGTCCTGGTGCGCACCAGCGACACCGAGCCCCGGAACGACCCGGTGTTCGTCTCAGTGCTGAACGACCCCGAATCGGCATCCACCACCGTGCCGCTCTGGGTCACCCGAACGCTGTCGATGAAGTCTACGGTCCTCGAATCCCGGTCGTACTTCGCACGCTTGCTCACGACGGTAATCCCATCGGTTTCATTCAGCATCTCCATGTCGTGCATGTCCCAGATGCCCGTCTCGCCGTCGACGTAAGCTACCTGTGCACCGATCTTCCAGGAGCCCGCGGCGAGACACGGAAGGCTGCAGACAGCCACTGCCGCCACCACAGCCGCCACTATACCCACACTTCCTACCCTACGTCTTCTGCTCAATATTTACCCTCCCTCTTACATGGAGTCATCGTACCAGAGACCTTCAAACTCAGCTGACTCATCCTCGGTATCGTACACTACCCTATCGGCGGTGAGCACTCCTCCAGATTGCCACGTCACCCTCACTCGGCCTGCTATCTCCAGCTCGCCTATGCTCCAATCGCCGATCATCGAGTCACCGGAGATGGTTACGTCTTTGGACATCAGCACGACGGGTCCGGGACACGTCATGACCTGCAAGTCACTGTCCCACAGGATCCTTTCAGTCCTCAAGCTGTTCCCTTTGTCATCGCAGACCGTCACATTGCCTGACATGATGATGTCTCCGGTCGACTCATCGTGAACCACCTCGTCCGCCTCGAAGGTGAGAAGCCCGTCGTCAGAGTGGAGCCTGCCGTCACGTATGCCCCTGTAGGTTGCCTGTTCTCCTACAACCACGCTGTCTGCGCGAAACTCCCACTGTCTGCGCCCGTCGGGCCCAAACCGCCAGACTTCCACCGACTGTGCGCGGAAGTTCTCATCCGATCGTTCTTGCAGATCTGTGCTGCCGCCACCGCTGTCAGAGTCATCGAATACCTCGGCGGCCACCGCTGCCACGATCACGACGGCGATCGCTATCGCTGCATAGATCCACTTCCGGTCGAGAAAACGCATGCAAGCAGCAGTCCCTTACTCGCAACTAGTGCACCTAGAATATGCTGCTGTCCAGCAGCAGGCCCTCCTCCTCGTCAAGCCCGATCTTGACATGCTCGCCCGGGAACGCGAACAGCCTGTATTGCGCCCATATTTGTCCCCTGCCTATGTCATACCTCAGACTTACCTCTCTGCAGTGCAGGTCAGCGACAAGGGCTATGTCTCCTCTGTTCCACTCGTTCTTTGAACCATCGTATGCGATGGCGCCGACAAGCTTCAGCCGGTCGGTGAGTCTGTATCCCACCTCTGCCTCGGCTCGCGAAACCGACTGAGTCACAAGGTTGTAGTTGACTCCCAGCCGAAGCAGCCGATCCTCGTGTCTCTGGTCGCTGAACCGGACAATCGCCGAATACGGCCGCTGGTTCGCGACGTCATAGCTGTAGGACAGATCCAGCGCCAGCTTGTCTTCAGGGCTGTATCTCAGCCAGAGGGCAACAGGATCGATTTTGTCTGACAAGAGATCGACAGAGGACTGCACCGAGGCAGTGAAGTGCCCCAGCCGGTATGCCGCGCGGGCCGTCAATCTGTCCTGAGGCGTCTTGCTGTCGAAGATCAGCGGGGTGTATCCGTACACTGCAGTAACGGAGCGCGTAAGGCTCCCCGTGAACGCCCCGGAAGATAGCTCCGCTCTGACCTGGGGCGCCACGAACGCCATTTCTGCACCCGACCCGTAATACCTGTATCCTGCCTCTATCGAGTACAGGAAGGCTGCCCTCCCCAGACTGGCGAACCGAGTGAGAGGAACAGAGGCTCCTGCGAGAGCTCTAGAATCGCAGATGAGCTTGCTCGGATCACTCGACCCTGTTGCAGAGTAGCCATAGTCTCCAACAGACAGCTCGACCGACATCGGTCTGGTCAACCAGGGAAGACTCACCTGTCTGAAACCAAGCAACAGCTCGGGTCTGCGGACCAGCCGCTTCTTTCTCGTGATCCCGTACAGGGTCGACGTGAAGTCGGTCGAGTCCTCAAAGGTGAGGCTCAGAGTAGCTCGCCCCGCCTGGTACGTCACCCTGCCCATGTAATTCGCCAGGCTGTCACTCACTTCAGTGAGGTTCGTCATTTTGCCGGCCTTGTCCAGCAGAGCGAGTTTTGCATCGACGCTCAGAGTCTCGGAGAACTGATGACTCACAGACGCGTCGAGCGCCCGCGAAGCGAACACCTGAGGCACACTGGTTCCTGTGAATGACAGGCCGAGCGATGCTTTCGTTCCGGATCCCGAGAAGCTGAGAGATGCCTTCCCCTCGATTTCGTCCTTCTCAATGGCTCCTGCGGCCATCTCAGGCCTGTATGAGGCGCTCGCTGCGACGGTGAGCCCGTCGGTCACATCGCTCGACACTCCCGCCGAGATCCTGGAGTAGAACCGGTCTCCACCCCAATACCTGAACAGGTAGGCCGAACCTTCCACCTTGGTCCTCTCGGACAACCGCTTCTGGTGCTCGATGCCTGCACCGAGGCCCGTCTTCTGATACACGTCGAGACTCAGTTTGCCGCCCGAACTCTCGTCGCCGTATTCGCGGCTCAGCCGCACATAAAGACCTGTCGAAGCACTGTAGCCTATGTCAGGAAGTTTCGGAAGCTGTCCGCCCTTGATCGGCAAGGTCAAGCGCGGCCAGTAGAACAGCGGAAAGCCGAACTCCCACAGCGTCGCACCGTGCAGAACGACACGGTCGGAGGGGAGCCATTCGATAGTCTTCGCCTTGATATACCAGTGAGGATCGGGCGCGTCGCATGTCGTCACGATTGCGCCCTCGAGCTCGGCCGACGACTGAACGAACGTGACCTTGTCGGCGACGAAATAGACGGGGCTGGCCGAGCCTCCGACCGTCGCCTCAAACCCTCCCTTGTTCAGCGTGAAGGTTTCGTCAGACTCGGTAAACGCGGCCTCCTCGCCGGTGAACGCTCCGTCGGGAGTCTCGATCTGCACGTTTCCCGTCACTCTGACCGAGCGGGACGCGAAGTCGAGGACAGCTTCATCGCCAGTGACAACCCAGTCGCGAAGCTTGACCGTGACTCCGCCCCAGCACTTCAGTTGATCCAGGTTGCCCGACGCGAAGTCGCTCTGCAGGCTCACTGACGCAACTGCAGAGGCGGCGCACGCAATGCTCAAGCAGACAAACACCGCCAACCCCGCAATCGCCAGCGCAGCCTTGGACGCCAACCACCTTGCTGTCATATGACCTTGTCTCCTCGGGCAATCAACCCAACGCCTAACACGCAGAACACCACATTGGCAGTCCAGGCGGATACGACAGGCGAGAGAAACCCCTCGTTGCCAAAAGACCGCAGGAGACCGGATACCAGGTAGTAGGCGAAGGCAAGAACAATGCTGGCCGCTACGGAAAAGAACCGCCCGTTCTTTCTCGCTCCTAGACTGCACCCGGTGCCTACAAGCACAAATACTGCTGCAGCAAACGGCAGCGAGAGCTTGAACTCATAGTCCACCTCAAACGATCTCAGGCTGATGCCGCTGGACCTGTACATCTCGACTATTTTCCTTATGTCCGACCGGCTCATCTCGTCCGTCGTCCTCTGCTCGCCGACGAATCTTCCGATCTGATCCTCCACCTTGTATGCCATCGTGTCAAACCTGGTTTGCGAGATGGTGATCCCTTCTGAATCCATCTCCTGGACGACTCCATTGTGCAGTTCCCAAAAGAGCGGCCCCATGACACCGCTCTGTGCGAATATGACCTTTGCCGGGCGTGATCCTTGCAGCTCAAAGACAAGCACGTCCTGGACGCGCATGCTGGACTTGTCCACGAAGCCCAAGTAGAAGTAGCGATTCTCCGTGCCCCTGAAAAAGACCTCCTGCTCTGCGGGTCTCATCACGTCTTTCAAAATGTGGTTTCGCACTATCTGCTGCGACCTGTGATTGGCTTCCGGAACGACGTATTCGTTGAGGGCATACACCAATCCGCTCGTCACGAGTCCGAGGAGCAGAAGAGGCAAAGAAATGCGAGCCAGACTCCTGCCGGCTACCTGCACGACTGTCAGTTCCGAATCCCTCGCCATCCTTCCCAGCTCGATCAAGACAGCGAACAGAATCCCAACCGGAACGGCCGTGGTCATGAGCCCCGGCAACCTGTATGTAAGCAGGCTCACGACATCGCCGGCCGGCACCTCTTTTTCTATGATGAGGCTCATGAGATCGTAGAGCTGGCCGCTCAGAGCTATGATCAGGAAACCGGCCATGGAGAGCGTGAAGGGACCCGCCAGCCCCTTGAGCACATATCTATCAACCGTATCCACGCGCAACCTCCGACCCCGTATCCTACCCCGTACAGCGTCAGCGTGAGGACTGTTCGCCTGAGGCATCGGCCAGGCGCTCCTCGAGCTCCTTCACGCGACGGCCCAGGCGGTCGACCTCGTCGAGCAACTCTGGTAACCGCCTCAGCATAGATTTCGTCTTGAGTTCAGTGCGGTGATCCCTCGCGGGAACTCCCGACAGGACACTGCCTGCCGCCACTTTGCCGGCAACGACTGACTTGGCCATAATGGTAGTACCCGGCCCGACAGTCGTGTGATCGGATATGCCGACCTGGCCGGTCACGATGCAGCGTTCGCCCAGTTCGCTGCTGCCGCCTACCCCGGACTGAGCTACGATTACGCAGTCGGAACCGATGTCGCAATTGTGCCCGATCTGAACCAGATTGTCTATTTTGGTTCCCCTGCGCACGCGAGTCACGCCCGTGGTGGCCCGGTCGACGCAGCTGTTCGCCCCCAGCTCTACATCGTCCTCTATGACTACCCGCCCGATCTGAGGGATCTTGACGTGCCGGGTGCCGTCGAATGTATACCCAAACCCGTCCGCGCCTATCACGCAGCCGGCGTGAACCCTCACTCTATCTCCAATCTCACATCTGTCCAGTATCACGCAGTTCGGGAACAGGACGCATCTCTGCCCCACACGGACTCCCGCTCCTATGTACACCCCTGCAGAAATGACCGTATCTGCACCGATCTCCGAACCTGGACCGAGAAACGCAAACGGCCCAATTCTGACTCCCGGACCGAGCTTCACCCCGGTGCTCACGCACGCCAATGGAGAGACCCCGTCAGGCAGGTTGATGCCGGGATCGAACAGTTCGAGGACCCTCGCGAATGCAACCTTTGGGTCAGCCGATACGAGATAGCACTTGGATTCGGCGAGCTGATCCCGAAGGTCCAACGGAACGATGACCGCAGCCTGCTCTCTGGAGTGGGCTATCTTCAGGCGCCTTTGGTCGAGAGCCAGAGTGATGTCTCCGGGTCGAGAGTCTCCGACTGAGGCTATGCCTGTCACGACTGTCGACGCATCCCCCACGACGCTCGCGCCGGTGATCCGCGACAACTCAGCAACAGTGAACTGCACGCAGCGACCACACCTCGCCTTCACATTGCATCTTCAGTTCTTGCGCCGGCGCAACTGGAGAGACCAGCAGCAGTCCCTCCAGTTGCGCTTCTTTTGGAGTACGCCGATTACTTAGCGGCTTCAGAGTATTCGTTCACCAGACCTGTCACCTTCTCAGTGATGTCGACACCTCCGGTGACCACGTACTCGTAGCTCAACACTACATCCAGTCCGTAATGCCTCCTGGCCTCGTCAATGGCCTTCTGGAGCATCTCGTCGTAGGGCTTCACCATCTCGTCATTAGTCTTTTGCATCTTGTCCTGGATTTCCTTGAGAAGCGCCTGCTTCTCGTCGCCGGTTGCCTTCTCCAGCTTCTCCTTGTAGTCTTCCTGCAGCTGGTCTGCGTAATCGTTGAACTGCTTATTGGCCTCGAGGAAGCTCGGCCACTTGCTCAGAACCTCTTGAATCCTAAGGTACCCAACAGAGCCGGCCCTCGATGCGCGCGCTGTCAGGATCCCTGTCAACAGCGCAGTCACGACAATCAGTGCAATGACGGCCGCTATGGCGACCTGGACTCGTCTCTCCTTGAGCGCATTCATGGTGATAACACTCCCTTTCGCATTCGCGCAGAAGACAGTTCCAGGTCTGATTATATCAACCGCTGCTAGAGCGCTTCAAGGCAGCTCGGATGGTTGGTTTATAGGTTGACTGAGATACGCACCCAGTAGGTCTGATTGCTTCCTACAAATACAGAAACATCAAACGAGTCGGTCAGAGAGTATATAGCCGAGAAGGCGTCATACCGCCCCTGCAGTCCCTTCTCAATCCCTATTCGCAGCCGGTCGTCCAACTCGAGACTGCCCCATACATGACTCGATGTCCGGCTGAAAGACGTCTCGAATCCCACTTCAATGGCCTCGGTCAGAGCATATCGCACTCCTGCGCCGACTGCCAGGGAGACTCTGTCGAAGACCTCTATCGTGCCGATCCCGTAGAACGCGAACCGGCCGAGCTCTCTCCCATATTCCAGGCCTATCGTCGGGGCCACTCCACCTCGTCCTGCGGTCAAGTCCGCCCATGCCCGCAGAACGCGGTCAGGCGAGCCGTGTGCTGCTTCGACCCAGGCGGGCGTCTCGGCCTCAGCTGGTGACGACCAGGCTATGCCGCAAGCTGCCAACACGACAAGCGCCAGCAGAAGTCTTATGTACCCGTGTTTCCTGCAAACCGTGCGAATTCCTTCTCGATATTCAGTCACAGCAATATCCCTCCCGTTTCAAGTGAAAGGGGGGCGATTCTCGCTGAGAGGTCATCGCCCCCGTTCAGGCGTCTTTACCTCAGAACGTCTGTCCCAGGCTGAAGTACGTGTGCCCGCCTTCACGTCCCATGCCGTAGTCCAGGCGGATGACTCCTATCGGAGTCATGATCCTCACGCCTACGCCAAGGCCTGTCTTCAGATCGGAGAGCTTGATGAGTTTGCCGTCTGTCCAGGCGTCGCCTATGTCGGCGAACGCCACCGCCTGCACCGTGTCGTTGATCCTGTACCTGTACTCGACGTTCCCATAGATCATGCCGGTTCCCATGAATTCTCTGTACCGATAGCCCCTCACGGTCTCAGATCCGCCGACCTCATACTGCTCGTGGATCGGCACTTGCCCGACGCTTGTGCCGTAGCCGAGTCTCAGACCAATCGTCTGGTTGTCCTTTACATCGACGAATCGCGTGGCCTGGAACTCGTACTTGCTGAAGTCGTAGTCACCGCCAAGTATTCCACCTGCGAACTCCGTCGAACCCTTCAGCGTGCCTCCCGTTCGCGGATCCATGGCACTGTCTCTGGTGTCGTTCAGCACTCGAAGCCCCACAGACCGAGTGGCACCGCCAGCTGTGACGCCGGGAGGAGCCTGCCCGGTCCAGGTGTTGTGCACTTCCTCCACCTTGAGAGTCACGTCGGCACGCGTGGTGTCGGTCAGCGGCCGCCCGACTGCAAGGTCGCCCCCCCGCCTAGACTCGACGAATCCGTCCCTGTGCCCGTTCCGGCTGTAGAGCGCAACCTGCAACGATGTCCGCCGGTCGTCCAACCACGGGTTCGCGAAGCTCAGCGAGTAGTTCTGAGTGTCCTTCCCTACCTCGAGAGATGCCGCCACCTTGTAATTCATGCCAAGGAAGTTGTTGTCCGCCGCCTCCAGATACCCGAGAAACCCGTCGGCTGAGTTGTACCCGACGCCTGCCGCAAACGAGCCCGTCTTCGCCTCGGTGAGCTTGAGCCGCAGGTCGAGCACTCCTTTTTCGGAAGCCGGTTCGAGCGATGGCAGGACCTCGCTGAATATGCCCAGCTTGAAGACTCGTGTGACGCCCTCGCGGATGCGCCCGAAGTTCACGAGTTCGCCGGACACCAACTCGAGCTCACGCTCGATGACCTCCAGCTTGGTCTTTGAGTTCCCTTCGATGATGACCTTCCCGAGCCTGTGCTCAACCAGCTCGACGGACACGCGGGCGTCAGATGTCAGTGACACGCCTGCGAGCTCCGCCGAATAGCCCTCCTCCTCATACGCGGCCAGGATGGCGGCGAGATCCGAGTCGAGGACCTTGGTGTCCAGGACCTCTCCAGGCTTCAGAGACACCATGCTGGCGAGCTGCTCGTCTGACAGCACCGTGTTGCCGCTGAACTCGTACCCTTTGATCTTCGGATACTCGTGGACCGTGAGCACCAGCTTGCGTCCTCCCGAGGCAGGCTCGAGTCTGGGAACCGCGTTGCTGAGCTTCCCAATCTCCAGAACAGCGGATGCCCTCTCTCTCGCCTCGTTCTCGCTGATCATGTCGCCGACCTCTACTGCCAGCGCCTCTAGGATCTCATCCTCTGACACTGCGCTGTTGCCCTCCACCACGATTGCAACCACTCTGTGCCTTACGGATGCGGCGCTCGGAGCGTCTGAGTCAGCCTGTGCGGCAACTGCGGCCAGAGACACCGCCAGCACAACGACCAGTAGAAGCACGCTGCCGCGACTCTTGTTGCGTACGTTCAAATGAAGAACCTCCTCGCGATTGCGCCGGCAGCCCGTCCGCCTGCCCGAAGCGTCCCGAACAACGTTCAGACCGGACACGACGGCCGCACCGCCGCCGCAACAACAAACGTGCAGCGTACTTCTGCTTTTTCACTTGTGAGTCCTTCGCACGAGCGCCGCGAACTATGTACAGGAGGACCATTGTCCTCCATATCCCCAAATCAATCTCTCCGCGCCCAGAGACAGCACTCGTGCACCCATCCGAACCAGACGGTTCTCATGCGATCAGCGTTTGACGACGATCTCTGAGCCGTTCAGACGCAGCACCAGGGATTCGACACTCCAAAGACCGTTCCTATACTCGAAGCGGAGGGTTCCATCGTCAAACGTCAGGCCCGCCACTCTAGGCACGAGGGTTGTCAGCTGTCCGGTCAGCCTCAACCCGTCGCTCTGAGTGAACGAAAGCGACACGGTCCCATCGAGCCGAGCGTCGAGCACGTCGGATACGCCCGCTATAGGGATCTGGCTGGACATCACGCCTCTGAGGCGCCCCTGGCCGGCTCCCCTTATTCCCTCGTTGGTCAGTGACAAGGACAGCTGCCCGCCGAGCGCTCCTCCCATCAGGGAGCCGCCGATGTCGCTGAGCTGGAGGACGCCGCCGGCGTATTCGAAGTCGCACACCGCGGTATCGGTCTTGACTCCTTCAACGGACAGGCTTTTGACCGAAGCTGTTCCGCGAGCGGCGACCGCTCCATCTTCGTGCGATATGGTTGCGGCCGCAGACAGCTCTCCCAGGCTGACGGTCACCGGAGCCGAACCGGTGATGCCTTCGACCACCGCCTCGATCCCTTCGGTGTTGAGCACTGCGGAGAGCTTCGGGCCGTTGGAATCCCCTGTCGCACTGCCGCCCTTAATACTCAGGGAGAGGTCGGCGACGCCATCCAAGACGTGCACAGCCGGCAGATCGGGCTGCTGCTTGTACAGAGTCGACACAGCATCAACCAGCCGGATGTCACTCGCAGAAACCTGCATGTCGTACGAGCGAGTGTCGGAGCTCACGTGTCCGGTGACCCTCAACTTTGAGCTCCCATCCTCCATCCAGCGAGCCGCCAGGTCAAAAGAGCTGCGAATCCCCTTCTCAAGAGAGGCTGTCATAGAAATCTGGTCCAGAGTGACCGTTTCAGACTCTCCCGGCAGTGACAGGAGAGTCAACTGCCCGCCTGACGCTTCCACCGTGCAGTCGAGCTCACCGAGCACCGGATTCGATGCGACGAGGTCGATCAGCGCCTCAATATCCATGCCGCTCACAGGACTCTGGCCGGCTCGGCCGTCCCAGACGACAACCGGCTCGACCAGCTCGATTCGTCCGACAAATCTCGCCGGAGTCAGTTTCCCGCGCACCAGGTCCTTGACAGGCAAATGGAGATCAAGCAGCACTCTGCCAATCTCGACATCGAGGGCCTCGCCGGGAGCAGCAGCGTATCGGACTCCGTTGAGCGCCACCCGCCTGAACGACTCCACCGACACAGACTCGACAGTAACCCGGTTGCCGAAGGCTGAATGGAGCGAACTCAAGACCGCCTCGCTGACGCGCTCGTAGGATAGGGCCGAACTCAGTGCCAGTACGCCAACCAAGAAGGCGACAGCCACAATGACTGCGCACGCAGCGCTGAAATGCAGGGGACGCGGTGTACGATGCTCCATGCGGCTGACCAATCCACCTTCTGCAGCGGCCCGCGGCCTGAGCGGGCCAGGCTTACTGAACTATTCGACGAGCTCAGAGCCCTTCCTCCAGTTCGGAGGCCCTGTTTGCCCGGTTTAGCAGTGGGTTTGCTGCCAGTCGTAGAACTAATAAGAAAGCATGGCATCAATTGACGCCATGCCCACAATCCCCCGATCAAGTGGCATCTGATCGACCTGTAATGCATGTACAAGTCTATCCTAGAGCGATGACGATGTCAACGCCTGCAGCTCGGCTTCAGCCTCGGCGTCCGGTTCCTCGGTGTCCAAACCCGGCTCCTCCGCCCCCAGACCAGGCTCTTCCATCCCGGCGCCTGGTTCTTCTGTCTCCTGGCCTGATCCTTCTTGATGTGCGACCTCTACTCCGAGCTCCTCATACCCGTAGACCACCCAATCTAGCGGCACGACCACTCTGACCGGACGGGCGGTCTCATCAGAGGCGTGCGGCATCCTGGCAGTCGGAAACGCTTGCCGCTGGTCCTGCTCGTCTTCTCTCGGAAGCTCATCCGCGAACTCGGCAGGCACCGCAGGAGGCTCCAGCAGATTAGGCCGTTCGCGGTCCGGCAGGTCTTCAACATCGTCTTCGGGTTCTGGCGGAGCCGGAAGGTAAAGGTCAATGACCAGATCGGTGCCCTTCGGCCTCGCAGCGAACTCCTCGAGCTGACTGTCGAGATCCGACACTGGCTCTTGCTCAGCGGGATACGGGTCATACGCGGCGGCGTCGGCCTCGAGTTCAGAAAGAGGCCCGCCAGCGTACGCGGCGATCATCTCGCCTCCACCGCGAACCGACAGATGCGCGTAACCCGCGGCCGCGTCGGACGGTACCTGAATCTCAACCTCTCTGGTGACTGCTTGAGACCTGTACGGCCTGAGCCCGATCTGCACCTTCAGGGTGTCTCCTGGTTTCACGATACCTGCGTTGGTTGTGATCGACTCGATCCAGGCAGTCCTGATCTCCGGAGAGATGCTGGCGTCGACGGTCAGCGAAAGCAGCTCTACTGCGGTGTCCTCGTTGAAGGCGACCATTCCGACCGCCTCTGCTATCTCGTTCAGCGACCACAGAGCGATGTCGAAGCGGTCGCTGTAAGTGTTGGACCTGGTCACGCTCGCACCGCTCGACAGCTGCAGCGACATCGACACCGTGGAGGTGCCGTGTCCGATCCTCCCCAAAGTGCTGTCAAGCGCCTCCAGCACCCCGGCCGTGATCAGCGAATAGAGAAAGCGTTCATCGCGGATGACTGCGAAATCGTATGTCCTCTCTTCGCCCGTCTCAGTATCGCGCACGCCAACAGTCACTTCGACTGTGGCCGCGTCCGCGCCGAGCGTTCCAGCAATACCGGTGAACCGGTCCTGCGTAACGTGCCCTACGGCTGTAAGCGGTGCAGCGATCTTGTACGGACCGTTGTCGGACTGCACGATCAGCACGATCTCTGCGGCTGAAACCATGTAGTCGACTGCGCCGGCTGCCTCGAAATGGTGCCCGAACGCTATGAACGCATCTGACTCGACATATGTTACTGTTCCGACGGTCGAAATGCCTATGTCACCATCCACCAGTTGCACTGCGATGGCGCTCCCAGGGGCTATGTCCGCACTCTGTTGGCCGCTTCGGGTGCCTGCCGCGGGAGCAACAACCACGGGCCTCCGCCCCTTCAGGGCTGCACTCGCCATCTCCAGGGATCGTCCGGATATACCTGAGACCAGCAACGGCGACCGCACCGGTTCTGTGCCGGCAGGCGCCTCGTGTTCGCGCACTGTCGCAAGCGACAGGAGTTTGAGCATGGGCTCTATAGGAGTAACCAGGCCTATGCTGCGATCAGTTCCTTCGTATACATGAGAAATGGCTCCTGCCAGCCTGCCATCAAGATAGACCGGGCTCCCGCTCATGCCGTCCGCGATCCCGCCGACGCGTTCGATCGCATCGCCGAACACCCGCACCATTATGTACGGATGAGAGGCGTCGCCCTGACCGAGCACGCCCAGGACCTCTACCCCGAACTCCTCGATCTCAGTTCCTGAAAAAACGGTCTTTGCTA
Organism: Bacillota bacterium; assembly: GCA_012719595.1. Classification (GTDB taxonomy): domain Bacteria; phylum Bacillota; class DTU014; order DTU014; family DTU014; genus JAAYAB01. The sequence continues at coordinate 2,974 of JAAYAB010000027.1, read as the reverse complement.
TGCCAATGTCACCCGGCCGGATCTCGTCGACTCCGACAAAGGCTGTTCCGCTGCCGGCCTGCTCACGCATGCGCAGCGCAGGGTCAGAGGCATCAGCTGCGGAGCCGGACACGCACGCTGAAGAAAGCACGATTGCTGCAAGGAGGAGGCCGACAACGCAACAGGCGAGCGCGAGCGCGCCGCCCGAGGCTGCGCCGCCCCTCGCTGCGACGAAGCGCAATACAGCCTTCCCGGCCCTGTCAGTCCCTCTATGGCTCCTGCCGCCTTTGAGATCTATGAGACTTCACCCCTTTAGAAGAAATGGGCCCTGGATCGGGCCCCGGTAGATCAGTGCACTCACGCACGGTTCGCGCCGGCAGTTGTTTCCTCGCGTCGACAGCTCGATAGCTGTGGGTCTTACGAAATGCTCTTGGAGAGCAGTTGGTCCATTCTCGCACCGACCATGCCCTCGAGGAACCTCCCGGTTCCCTTTGCCACGCAGGCTACTGGATCGTCCGCGCAGTAGACAGGAATGCCCGTCTGCACTGTCAGCAAGTGATCCAGCCCACGCAACAGGCTTCCGCCGCCCGTCATGACAATCCCCTTGTCGACGATGTCGGCAGCAAGCTCCGGTGGAGTCCGCTCGAGCACCGACCTCAGCCCGTCGACGATAGCGCTCACTGGCTCCATCAGGGCTTCGTGCGCGTCGTCCGACGTCATCTCGATCGTCCTCGGCAACCCGGTGACCAAGTCTCTGCCGCGGACGTTCATGGTCAGCTTCTCGGACAGCGGATACGCTGAACCGATCTCTACCTTTATCTGTTCTGCCGTGGGATCGCCGATAGCGAGGCCGTACTGTTTTCGAACATATCTAACGATCGCCTGGTCAAACTTGTCGCCGGCGACTCTGAGAGCCTCGGCGACGACCAGTCCGCCAAGGGAGATGACTGCGATGTCAGTCGTGCCGCCTCCGATGTCTATTATCATATGTCCGCTGGGCTCTGTGACGTTCAAGCCTGCGCCGATCGCGGCCGCCATAGGCTCTTCCATTATGAATGTCTGCTTGGCTCCCGCGTCCATCATGGCTTCCAGAACTGCGCGTTTCTCGACACTGGTCACGCCCGAGGGGACACACGCGACCACGCGCGGTCTGAAGAAGCGGCGGCGCCCGCAGATCCTGTTCAGGAAGTACTTGAGCATCATCTCGGTGACATCGTAGTCGGCAATCACACCGTCCTTGAGAGGGCGGATGGCGACGATGTTGCCGGGAGTGCGCCCGATCATCTTTCGGGCCTCGTGTCCTACAGCAAGAACGGATTTCGTGGTGGTGTCCAGAGCCACCACGGAGGGCTCGTTGATGACGATACCTCTGCCTCGAACGTAGACAAGCACTGTTGCAGTGCCGAGATCAATGCCGATATCCAAACCGCCCAATAACATATGACTACGGCCTCCGTCCATGAGAGGATGATCGTTGCCGCTCGCAAGACAGCGCCTCGGTCAAATGCCGCGGGGCGCTGACAACTGAGCGTTACTACGACTTCTACAGGGCGGCTGCCTTCTCCTTCTTCATCCAACCTTGTCCTTGTATTTCTTGCGCGTAGCTTCTCCGCCGCGGATATGTCTCTCTGCCTTGTTCTTGTCCAGTATGCGCTTGATGCGGCGGTAAAGCCCTTTGTTGACGTCAGGCAATCGCTCTGTTACGTCCTTGTGGACTGTGCTCTTGCTGACGTTGAATTCCCGAGCGGCTTGGCGGACAGTAGACTCTGTGTTGAGAATGTACCTGCCAACATCCAGAACGCGCTTGCGTATGTAGTCTCTCATCTGCACTATCCCCCCGAGCTTCGAATCAGTAGAGTATATTCACAGCTCGGGAGAATAATGCTACAGGCCTACTAAGCTCGTCTGATCAAAAGATTAAGTCTGTTGCGCTGCACGGCTCTCCGCCGGCGACTGCATTGAGGCTGACTCTGAATCCGGATTCGGTCTCAGTCGCCAACCCGATTCTCTGCCCGCTTGCGACTGTGAGTCCAGGCCCCACATCCGGCTCTGAGAGCCATCCGTAGGAGATGACGCTGCCGTCTCCGTGCTCGACCCGGACTGTCCACGTGCCGCCTTCGTTCGTCACGGACCTAACGACTCCGTCCAGAGCGGACCTGACCGTGCCCGATGTCGTCGATTCCATGAGGACTTCATAGCTGTAGAACCAATCGCCTGTTACAGGATCCTTGACCCAGTCGGGGCCGGAGATTACCGCACCGTCAATGGGAGCTACAGCGCTGCGCACGACGCGCTCAGGCAACATCGGCTCGGCCGTCTCTGGCTCAGCCGTCATTCCCACCGCATCCTCTTCAGCTTGCAGGCCGGCGCCAGGGCTCGCTGCGGTGCCAGCGTCTGTGCCAGATACGCCGGTATCGACAGGTGCGGGGATGCGGCCCACGGTGCCGATTCCGTTCAGGTATCCGAAGCAGTAGCTGAGCACTATGAGGCTTACGACAATGACCGGGACGCGGCTGCGGCGCAGCCAGGCTGCAATCCATCCTAGACAGCTGGCGAAGAAGCGCGAGATCCGTCTGGCGGCTGCGCCTGCCCGCCTAAACGGCCCCGTCAACGCAAAACCGCCCTTCCTGGAAGCTGGCGACAGTTTCTTCGGCTGACTCATCACTATCACCTCAGCCGATAGTCTTCCCAGGAGAGGGCGGTTTATCCAAAAAGCGGGCGGTGCCGCTAGTCATCGTTCCATAGTGTCGCTGAAACTCTTTTCCGCTTCGAGTGGGCCAAGGCAGCCGCCACGAAAGCCGTAAACAGAGGATGTGGGTTGTTCGGACGAGATCTGAACTCCGGATGGAATTGAGTGCCGACGAACCACGGATGGTCCGAGAGCTCTATGATCTCCACCAGCCGTCCGTCCGGCGACACGCCGCTCATGACCATTCCATGCTCCTCGAGGCGTCCCCTGAATTCATTGTTGAGCTCGTACCTGTGCCTGTGGCGT
>JAAYAB010000208.1 GCA_012719595.1 Bacillota bacterium | reverse complement strand
TGGAGGAACGGGATTAGCATGGCGCGACTCACTCTGCGGCTGCCCAGCACTCTTCATGATCAATTGGTTGCCCTCGCTAAGGCAGAAGGGGTTTCGCTCAATCAGTACATCGTATACTCTCTGGCGCGTCAGGCGGCATCGGCATCGGTAGTGGAAGAGATGCCCGGCCTGCTTGCGGCTGAGCGGCCGGCGCCCTACGGAACGAAGGTCTGCGACTGTGAGCTTTCCCCGCAGCTGATTCGCCGTGTGAAGGAGCTGATTGCAAAGAACGATGGCTCGTAGAGACGATGAGCCGAGACGGCCGAGTGTGGCCGTAGAGACGCCGAGCTGAGACGGCCTGTATGTGCGGCTCGGGCGAACGGCCAGTAGGCCTGGCCCGCAGAAGCGGATGATTCACAGGACTGTCAGTACGAAAGGAGACTCGTGATGAAGCAGGATTACACCCACATCACTGTGATTCTGGATCGCACTGGCTCAATGGAGAGCATCCGAGACGACACGATCGGTGGTTTCAACGCGTTTCTGAACAGCCAGAAGGCAGAGCCGGGGATGGCAACATTGACACTCGTCCAGTTCGACTCGCAGGATCCATATGAGGTGATTCACAGGTTCGGGCCGATCGATGAGGTGCGAGAGCTGACCCGGGAGACATATGTGCCTCGGGCCTGGACTCCGCTGTTGGACGCGCTCGGCAGAGGTATCAACGATCTCGAGCACAGCCTGTCTGAACTCGAGGAGGGCGCTCGCCCTTCCAAGGTCGTCTTTGCGGTCGTCACCGATGGACAGGAAAACTCCAGCCGGGAGTTCGGGAAAGCTCAGATTGAGAGCATGATCAAGGAAAAGAGCGAGCGGGACAACTGGCAGTTCGTATTCCTAAGTGCGGATCTGGCAGCCATCAATGACGCAACCGACGTGGGTATCCACATCGACTCAGTGCTGCTGTTTGCCAGGAACAGCGAAGGCAGCAACGCCGCATGGCGTTCCTTTGCTGAGCGGGTTTCGGACTATCGAGCGGCACGCATGAGCGGAGTCGAGTTTGACCAATCTGACCGGAAGCACCCTGACGACCCGGGGAGAGCCTGAGGTCATCCGAACCGCCTGGGGAGAGCCTGAGGTCATCCGAACCGCCCGGGGAGGCCTAAGGTCATCCAACCGCTGCAAAGAGCTCAGGCAAACGCGTGGGGACGCACAATCGACCGGAGGAGAAGCCAGTGCTAGACGTATGGGATCTGTGCCTTGACCTGTGTCTGGAGGCGATCAACGCTGGATCACTTGGCATATCCGCTGTCATAGTCGACCAGGCTGGCAGCGTGGTGTCCAAGGGACGCAACCAGCTGTTCGATGATGCCGACTCGTGCAACATGATCAGGAATACAGTCGTCTCTCATGCCGAGATCAACGCGCTTGCCAACTTGCCCCCAGAGCACAGAGCAAACAGAGATCTCACGATATACACGACAGTTGAACCCTGCCCGATGTGCATGGGCGCACTCTCGATGTCGCGAGTCAGACGGGTGGTCATTGCGTCAAGGGACGACTACGCCGGAGCGACGAGGCTCATTGAGAAAGATCAGTTCCTGAGGAGCAGAGGGTTTCAGATCACCTTCATCGGCGGGGAGCATGAGCGCCTGTTCTTCGTCCTGCACAGCTACTCACTAGTGGTCAACAGAGGGCTTCCCCTTACTCACCAGTTCTTTGAGACAGTCGGCAGCAGGTACAAAGCAGAACTCAGCAGGCTGCCGGAACTCCTGCAAAACAAGGAGTTGCGAGCAGCCATTCGATCTTCCGACAAGGAGGCTGTCAGGAGGCACGTCTTGCACCGCTAGATATGTTTGAGGACAGCACAAGTCGCTCGCAAAAGCGGCATTTGCAGAAGCGAGGGGCATTCGATCAGTGACTTGACCGAGGTATGGCGCAGGTTGTTGCATTCCTCTTGTTGATGGATTGCTCCGGACGCCTCACAGCTGTGCCTGAGGAAACAGCTGTCTGTCTGTTGCTAGACCGATGCGATGACGCCATCGGGATCCCAGAGATCCTCCCATGATTTCGCGCCCTTCCAGAGGAAGACCTGTCCCTTGATGAGGCGGCAGTTCTTGTCGATGCCTTTTATGGCTTCCATTTCTGCGTCAGTGAGTGGTTCGGTCACTGTGCACCTAAGGTTGCTGAGATAGTGGTCACGGTCAACAGCAAACGGTATGGGCACTTGGCCGCGCTGTACAGCCCATTTGACGCAGATGACTGCAGGGTGTACGCCGTGCCTTCTGGCTATCTCCACGATCACTGGATCTTCGATGTCTACCGTATCCTCCGGAGTCCTGTCTCTATCGGGGCGGTTGGGCGAGCCGATCGGGCAGAACCCAATCGGTACTATGTTGTTGTTCAAACAGAACTCGAACAACTCCGGCTGTTGGAAGTGCGGGTGCAACTCCATCTCATTGCAGGCCGGCTTGATCGTCGCATCCCTTAGTACGAGCTTCAGCTTGGGGATTGTCATGTTCGACGTCCCTATATGCCGCACAAGACCGAGTTCCACAAGTCTCTCCATCTGTCTCCATGTCGTCATGTAATTCTCATGGATGTAGGGTTTGGCATTGGGATCACGCGAGTCTGAATCGGCGCCCGGCGGATGGTAGTTTGGAAATGGCCAGTGTATTAGGTAGAGGTCCAGATAGTCCAGCCTAAGATCATGGAGTGACTTCTTGCATGCAGGGATGACATCCTTTTCTGCGTGCTTGTCATTCCACAGCTTCGA
>JAAYAB010000207.1 GCA_012719595.1 Bacillota bacterium | reverse complement strand
GGTTGCAGGGTTGATACTGCCATCGACCTCGATCGAAATTGACAGGCCGGACGCATCAAGAAGCTGATGAATCCTCGCGACCTTCCGCACAGTCTCCGGCACTAGAGGGCTTCCTGCAAATCCAGGGTTCACTGTCATCACCAGGATCAAGTCGGAGTAAGGCACAACAGGCTCAATGGCCTCAGGACAAGTGTCAGGCGAAACGGCCACTCCCGCTTTCATGGAGGCCTGCCGAATCAGGCCTAGTGTACGGTGCAGATCACACGCTGCCTCCGCGTGGATTGTGACAATGTCCACTCCTGCAGCCGCAAGGGACTCCAGATGCCGCTCGGGATGCCTGACCATCAGATGTGCCTCAAATGGCAGGGTCGTGGCACCTCTCAAGCTGCGAATCATCCACGGGGCAAACCCGAGATTGGGCACGAACTCCCCATCCATGATGTCGAAGTGTATCATATCGACGCCCGCCGCCGTTACGCGTCGAACCTCGTCTCTGAACTCCCCCGGATCCGCACACATGAGCGAGGCAGATATCAGCGGGCGCGTGCATTCGGCCGGTTCAGCCAAACAAAACACCTCTATCTCAGTCGAGGAACGTAGGTCCTCTCACTAAGTTGCTTGATTACAACACTAGCATAGTAAGCCCCAATCACTTGTCAAGTCACAGGGCGGCCCACACTGCCGAGCGGGCTGGAGCTGGGAGGCTTGCAGACGGAGCCAAGCCAGAAGACTGATAGACACTGTCAGGTCAAAGCTGCAGTATCCTTTCTCTGTGAACGTGGGTCTATTATGATAGAGGAGCGGAGGCGCCTCGTCCTTGACCCGCCCTGACCGTACTGACGGATTGGTGTCGGGATGCTCGCAACTCAGCGAACAGACTGCGACCGATCGAATGCTACATGATGCGAGGAGCGATATGGAGGAGCTACATACCCTAGTCTCAAGATGCAGGTCTGGCGACCTCGGCTCGTTCGAGGAGATAGTGCGCAGGTTTCAAGATATGGCCTATGGCTATTCCTATTCCATCCTTGGCGATTTCCATTCCGCTCAGGATGCCGCGCAGGAGGCGTTCATTGATGCCTATAGGCAGCTGCCCAGCCTGCGCGACCCAAAGGCCTTTCCTGGATGGTTCCGTCGGATCGTGTTCAAGCACTGCGACAGAATCACCCGGCGAAAACGCATGGCCTCGATCCCGCTGGACGACGCCAGAGCCTGTGAACTGACCTACCCCGACTCGGCAGACATCGTTGCCCAGGCTGAGGAGCGCGAACAGGTCCTCAGCGCAGTGAGATCTCTGCCGGAGGGCCATAGGACCGTGACAACCCTCTTCTACATCAACGGCTACTCGCAGCGCGAGATCGCTGACTTCCTCGAGCTTCCCGTGACGACGGTCAAGAAGCGGATATACGACTCGAGGCAGCGCCTGAAGGAAAGGATGGTTGACCTAGTGAGTGAGTCTCTACGGCGTCACTCGTTGAGCAGTGACTTCACAGACATAGTGGTGAGAAAAGCCGCATCGCTCAGCGACCTCGAGAGAGCGTCAGCATTCATCGATTACCACGCCCGGCATCATCCTGAGCATTTCAAGTCAGTAGATGCTGCTGCAAAAGCAGGCGTGTTCGTTGTAGGAAGGGAAGGCGAAGTATCGGGAGCCGGTTATTTCGGCGAAGCGGCATGGAGCATCGGATCGACGATCATCCGCCGGGCCCTCATCGATGAGATCGGTGGAGAAGGAAAGGGAGTGCCCGATCCGGCGTTTCTCATGGGCTGCAAAGGTGCACTGAAGCTCGCGAAGGAGCAGGGAATCAGCATCGCTGTCGTGCATGGATCGCAATTTGATCATGGCCTGTGCGGCTTTGTCCCATGCTTCTACTACGCGGTCGCGACTCTC
>JAAYAB010000026.1 GCA_012719595.1 Bacillota bacterium | reverse complement strand
TTTGAGGTGGATCAAGGCCAGATATTCGGAATGCTCGGGCCGAACGGCGCGGGCAAGACGACCACTGTAGAGTGCCTTATCGGACTCATCGAGCGCGACTCGGGCACTGTGAGGGTGGTGGGCGAGGACCCCAAGACCAATCCGGTTGCTGTGAAATCCAAGATCGGGGTCCAGTTGCAGACCGCAGCTATGTTTCCCCGCCTGACTGTGAGAGAGATCGTGCGGCTGTATGCCAGCTTCTATCCGAACCCGCTGAAGGTGGACGACGCCATCTCCCTGGTCGGGCTCGAGGAGAAGGCCAACACGCAGACGAGAAACCTCAGCGGCGGGCAGTTGCAGCGGTTGAGTGTCGCACTCGCACTTGTGGCGAACGGCGAGGTCGTTTTTCTCGACGAGCCTACCACAGGAATGGACCCCCAGGCTCGGAGAGCGCTGTGGGATGTCATCGAGGGTATGAAAGCGAGTGGAAAGACAGTCTTTCTGACGACCCATTACATGGAGGAGGCGGAGCGACTCTGCGACAGCGTGGTGGTCATAGACCAGGGCAAAGCGATAGCCATCGGCAGCCCTGCACAACTGATAAGGGAGCACTTCAGTGAGCAGGCGATCGAATTCAGCCATAGTCAACTCTCAAGTGATGAGTCCCTGTCGTCCCTCCCGGGAGTCACACGCATGCAGGCGGAAGAGGACACCGTGATCCTGTATTCGGCTGAGATTCCCAAGACCATGGGCGCCTTGTTGCACTATGCGCAGGAGGCTAACGCTGAGATCAGCGGTTTGACTGTGAGGACGGCAACTCTGGAAGATGTCTTCCTCAAGATAACCGGGAGGAGGATACGAGAGTGAGCATGTTCAGGCAATTGGTTGTCGCTACGGTAAAGGATATGGTGCGGGACAGGATGACGCTGTTCTGGTTTTTCGCGTTTCCTGTCATCTTCATATTCATATTTGGGTTCATCTGGAGCGGAATCGACGGCGGCCCGCAGAGCTACGATATCGGCTTGGTGGTGAAGGACAGCGGCCCACTGGGGCAAGGCGTCAAGGCAGCGTTTGAGTCGGTTCGTGTGTTCAAGCTGTTCACCGGATCGGAAGAAGAGGAACTCGACGCGCTGAGCAGGGGGCATCGTGTGGCCGTTGTCGTAGTTCCTGAGATGGATATGGCAACTCTGATGGCGGGCACTCCGACGGAGGTCTTGATCTACTACGACGCTTCGGAACAGGCCACCGCGAGGATAATGGTCTCCTCGATCAGCGAGATTCTCTCCGAGGTGGAGCGACGTATGACCGGCGCTGCGAAGCTCATCGAGACGAGACCCCTTACGATTCAGGTGGAGCAGTTCAGGAGCATCGACTACCTTCTGCCCGGAATCCTCTCGATGGCATTGATGCAGCTCGGACTGTTTGGGACGTTTGGCTTTGTTGAGCTGCGGGAGAAGAAGATCATCAGGCGCCTCGGCGCCACTCCGCTTCGGAGATCGATGATGCTCTGGGCGGAGGTGCTGATCAGGCTGGTCATGGCGCTCGTGCAGTGCGTGGTGA
>JAAYAB010000206.1 GCA_012719595.1 Bacillota bacterium | reverse complement strand
CCAGGTGCTGTCCGAGGCGTCCGCCCAGATCGATCCGCCAGCGCCGAGTGTCATGCACACGGGAGCTCCTGTCTGCCTGCTCAGAGTTCGGGCGGCCGAACGTGCATGTGCGAGTCCCCGATCTGGTCCGGAACTCCCAAGCTGGGTTCGCGGATCAAGCGCAATGGCAGCGAGGCATTCGTACTCGTTCGGCTTGGTGATGATGTTCTTGAACAGAGCTATCCGTGTGCGGCTGTCTGCGACGACCAACTTGCCGTCGCGAGACAGAGAAGACAGAACCTCTCTGACCGCTGAAGTCACGACGCCGAACTCCAGCTGATCTGAAACCGCGATGGCGTCTGCCTCGGCAGCCGCTTCGCGCAGGTGCGAAGCCAGCTCGGCTTCTAGCTCCTCTGGAAGAGCACTTCTGTTCTCAAAGTCTATCCTGGGGTCCTCATAGATTACATCGGAAATGCCCTTACGCAAAGGCTTGCAGTAGGCTGGTGTCACGCGTGCAGAGCTGGATATGACCAAGGAGGTGTCTATCCCGTGATTCTTGCATTGTTCGACCAACTCTCGCCCTCTCCAGTCTTGCCCGATGACTGTGAGTAGCTTAACGGAGTTAACCTCGAGAGCGCTGAGACACGCAGCCACGTTGGAACAGGCCCCTGGCGAGAATCTCTCCTCAACCACAGGAAGCGGGAAGTGCGGAGTCTCGCGTGAGAGGACGCTGAGCTTCATGTCTGCGTGCCAATAGACATCCAGACACGCATCCCCGACAATGAGGATGTTGAGTCTGCGCAGCGACTCAAGGATCTCTTGAAGTCTCCCGCGACCTAGATCCCGGTACCCCGCCGCAGCTACTCTGTCTCCACCAAGAGCTGGACTCTGCCTGCTCATGCTCCCCTACCTCCTATAGCATCCGAAGGATGTGCGAGTAGAGTGCAGGAATCGTATCCCTGTGATCCCCGGTTATGTGGTAACCGGCACCGCCTTGGCTGGTTGGCCTGTTCACGATATTCTTCCTCGGACGGTAGTAGTAATGAGGATGGTTGTCGTCGATGTTGCTCCGGTAGTTGCCCAAGTCTACGAGGTCGAAGTTCGCCGTTGTTATCTCGTACGTTGGGAAACCGAGGTTCCTGGAGATGGACAGCGCCTTGAGGAAAACCTCAGCTCCTGTCACCGCCGAGCCGAAGTTCAGGAACACGCCTTTGTCTAGCTGCGACACACTCTCGCACAGGATTCGGAAGTCCCGCCCGCTGGCGCCTCCGAGTGACTCAAAGTCGGCCGATGGATGCTGGTGTATGATGTCTGTCCCGATGGTGATGTGAAACGTCACAGGTATCGATGACTGCGCAGCCCGTGCCGTGACGCTGTAATCAGAGAACGGGAAATCCCCAGGATGAGAGCCTATATAGTGCGCAAGGCTCTCGCCATAGCCGAGACCGAGTGAGTAGCCCTCCTTGATGGCTGTGTTCATCCATAGCCCTGTCTCTTCCCACATCCCAAAGGACCCGTCCTCGATCGCAGTCGGAACATGCTCAGACGTCCCGCCGAGATAGGCCAGCTCAAAGTCATGTATGCTGACTGCGCCGTTCCCTGCAACGTGGGTGAGGATGCCTCGATCGATCAGATCTATGACGTACAGTGACAGCCCTCGTTTGATGACATGCGCACCCATGAACCAGATCACCGGGCGACTGTTCTGCCTTGCCTTCACCACTGCTCGCGCAACTTCTTCAATCGCCGGATTCGGATTGCTCGGCGAGCCTTCTGGCATCAGGCAGGGCTGCATGACGTTTTCAACAGTGACTAGATTGTGCCTGTTACGCGCACTGTACGTCTTGATCTTGGAGAAGTCCAAACCTTTACCGTTCATTGCCAGCACCCTCCTGTTCGACCGAGTCCATTCTGCGCTGCCCTGTCTACTCAGTCCCTGTCCCTGTTCCTGTCTGCCCATCTGACGTTGCTGCCTGAGCATCGCCTGCTCCTCTCAGCGCAGCTCCAGTCAGAGCATTCTCGATAGCCTTAAGAATGACCTTGCTGCTCATCGTAGCGCCGGATACTGCATCCACACTGAGGCTCTGCGTCTCCACGACGCTTTGCGTCACTGCCTCGGCTACTGCACCTCGGCCATGAATGTGGCGGACTATCTCGATTGATTCGATGCGCCCGCCCTGCACCTCAACTTTGACATCTGCAGCCACTATCCGAAGGTCGAAGGATCCGGAGTGGACCCCGTCAGGGACCTGGCTTAGGTCGACATCACTGATAACCAGGTTTGCGTAGGCCTGGTTTACCTCGTTCATGAACCTATTGGCTGATCGAATCATGAAAAACGTCATGATAAGACTTACAGCTATGACTATGATTGCGGTCTGCTGCCATCCTTGTCGCTTATTCACGCTGATACCTCCTGTTCGGCACGAGACGCCCTTTCCTGTCTCTTCTATCAATTCGCCTGCCTTAGCTGGCTTCCTGCGAACACTTGGGGCTCGTGTGCATACCCCCCTCGAACTACATATGCGATTTTCGTGCAAGCTGTGGTGAATCCCTCCAGTTGCGCATTGTGTAGCAGGGGAAATGCTGTGGAAATCCACTCCAAGGGTGAGAGTCGCGGCCCCCTAAAACGCTCTTGTACGTACAACGCTGTCAAATACAGACAAAGCGACTGGCTGATGATGGTGACGACAGATGATGCAGCTAGACAACCAAATCGTCGACTCGCGACGTGACGTGCGAGGCCATGCAAGCGGGTGATAGTGTACGTACAAGAGCGTTGCGGGTATCCTAGAGAATCACCCATGGTTCTTGGGTCGGGATTATGCCAGATAGGCTGGGCTAGGGAGATCCACCAGGAGCGATCTATGCGCGCAGTTCTCATATGTACTTCGGGGGCTATCTGCGTGAGCGTACCGCTGGCTCAGCAACAGCGGCAGCACCCATGCCCCTGCAACAGCAGCGGCGCCCATGGCTCTGCACCAGCAGCGCCCATTGCACTGCAACAGCAGCAGCGCCCACGGCTCTGGAACGGCGGCAGCGCCCATGGCTCTACAACAGCGGCGGCGCCGATGGCTCTGCTAGACCGGCTCTTAGCGTCGACCTATCGTTGCCAGACCTACGAAACCGGCAGCACGAGGCCGAAAGGTTCCTTGACTGACTCTTCTGACAAGGATATAATCAGGGCGAAGGTCAAGAACCTGTAAACCCGAAATGAACACAACAGGTCTTTGCCTGGGATGAAGGGGTTCGTCGGCAACGCCGAATCCTAACATCGAGGGAGGAGCCAACACCGAGCATCTACTGTACCAGACTCCACCCTCATGCCTATTGGGTGGAGTTTTTGTATGGGGTGAAACCGATGGATAAGCGTGTGGGTGTAGTTGGAATTGTGATAGAGGACAGGCATCAGTCAGCCGCCAATGTCAATGCGATCCTCAGCGAGTACGGAGACATAATCGCCGGTCGGATGGGCCTCCCCTACAGACAGCGAGGGGTGTCGATCATCGCCCTGATCGTCGATGGCTCAACAGACGAAATCGGTGCCATGACCGGCAAGCTTGGCAGCCTCCCGGGAGTCAGCGTCAAGACTGCCATGAGCAAGACATGAACCAGGAGCAATAGATATGAACCTTAACCAGGAGCAAGACACAAACCTTGATGTGGCTGAGATCGTCAGCCTTCTAGAAAGCAGCGACGAGTCGGAAGTCGAGGCGCTGCGCGCAAGGGCTGAACAGGTTTGTCTCAAGACGTTCGGCCGCGATGTGTATCTGAGGGCCATCATCGAGTTCTCCAACTGCTGCCGCCAAGACTGCCTCTACTGCGGGCTCAGACGCTCCAAT
>JAAYAB010000205.1 GCA_012719595.1 Bacillota bacterium | reverse complement strand
TCGGCCTCCAGCCATCCGACAAGCCTGTTCACTATCGTTTGATTTGCTCTTCCTGCCTCCACAATCACGGGAGCCAGCCGCCACTGCCAATCTTCGCTCAGAGCAGGAAGGCTGTCGAGTATCATTCCTGCCAGATCTTTCATTGCGGCGCCTGCCGCAGCCAGTATGTTCACAGCGCTTTGTCTGATATCCTGGTCCTCGTCCTCTGCGGCTGCCAAGGCTACGAGTTCCTCAGCTAGGTCGGGCGGGCAGACACCCGTGAGTTCCCACCCTCTGATCGCCGCCCTGCGAATGTCCAGGTCGCCACCGCGATCCAGAGCAATCGCTGACAGCACAGGTATGAGTGCCTCTGCCGACTCGTCGAGCCCGACCAGACTCACTATGACTGCACTGCGGACATCGGCGGACTCGTCTTCGAGCCCCGCCTTTAGTATCTCAACCATACCCGCCCGCTTGTCGGGCTTCAACCGGCCATATAGGCGCGGCAGTTCCTGTGCTAGCAGAAGACGTTGTGCAACGGTCCCGCTGCGCAGATACTCGAGGGTTGCGTCGTCAGCATCACCGTATGTTTCGAACACCCATACGAGAGCATCTCTTGTGCGCGGTGCCATTTCGGGATTCTCTATCGCGGCGAGCAGAGCCGCCAAGAGAGCTGATGTACCCGGCCGCAGACTCGACAGGGCGGTGTTGGCAGCGAACGCAACGCGCAGGTTCACGTCGACCCGTCCAAAGACTAAGGCCAGCAGGGACTCCTCGTCTGAAGCTCCAATGCTCCTCAGGGCGCCTGCCGCCGCAACCCGCACGTCCGCGTCCTCCTCTACGTCCATCAAGGCCTCACTCAGCCGCCCGACAGCCTCCGACGCCTGCTGGCCGAGGCCTTCGAGCGCGATGATCGCCGTCCGCCGGACCTGAGGCGATGCATCGTCCATGAACGCGATCAGATAGGGCACCGCCCCGGCGCCGATTCTTCCGGCGACCTGGACTATCGATCGCCGAACTGTGATTCCGGTCGTGCCAGAGAACCTCCTCATTCCTTCGGACAGCTTGGGCAGTGCAGATTCTCCAATCGTCTCCAGGGCTGACGCCGCAGCCTGGCCCACCTGGGACTGCGAGTCGGCAAGCAGGTTGACGAGCGCACCGATCACTTCGCCGCTCACTCCATGCCCCGCCATATGAGCCTCGACGACTGCTTGTATTGCTGCCAGCCGCTCTGCCGACTCTTCTACGGCGAGCCATTCCACCAGGTCTTGGGATGGAAGCTGTCCTGCAACAGCAGAGCCCTGTGCCACGGCTAGATCACCCGAATCGAGAGCGCCGAAAGCGGGGTCGTTCTCGGCCGGACTTTCAGCAGCATAGCCTCCTGCGGCTGCAGACACCAAAAGCGCCACTAGTGCCGCCAGACACATGACGGCTGGCCGATCGATGAGCCAATCGAAAGGCCTATTGAAGGATCTCATGAGAGCACGCACGGGAATTCCTCCTCAAGTGACCTCGGGCCGCTCTGGAATGCACCAGGAACGGCCCGAGGCCACGCCAATAGGGAGAGGGTCGTTTAGTTTCAGAAGCTGAACACCTGGACGTTGTCGAAGAAGGCCTCCTTTGGCTCCTCTCTCTTCGACACATTCATGGCGATCGTATCGGGGATCTTGCCCTCAAACTGAGGATCGAACTTCGCACCGTCTCCCGATGTGATTTCGATCTTCTGGCCGCCCTCTATGTGGAAAACCCTGAAGATCTGGGTGTCGAAGTCCCACTCCATGACAAACTCATGCCATCTGTCGTTCGGCAGGTTCTTGATGTTGCCGCTCTGCACTCCCGCATCGCGGAGTCTCACGTTTCCGCTTCCGGTGACAAACACGCCGATGAGACGATCCTTGCCGTTCCTAACCTCTATGTTGATGTTCTCCCTCGAGCTGCTCGGCTGGTAGAACCAGACGACCAAACGGCCCTTCTTGACCTCGCCGACGTTCTTCTCTATCTCGCCGTTGGCCGACGTGCTGTTGAGCAGCCTGACTGCCATCTTGCCATCTGGAATGGATACGGTGTCTGCCCCGACAACGGTTGCCGCTCCGTCAAAATTGGGCACCCAACCCGCCGGCGGCTTGCCGGCGGTATCACCTTCGAACGAGTCCGCCATCACCAAGGTCTCTGCCGCTGAGCAGACTGCTGCAATGCAAAGCACGATAGTGAATACTACGCTGGTCAGCAGCATCGCTCGCTTCATCGTTACTGCACCTCCTCGATATCGATTCTGATCTGGGCACATGCCCTTACGTGTGCCGGACTCCGATTCGGCCATAGGCCTGGTCAGGTCCGGCTCGAGCTCGACTCCGAACTGTGTCGCATTCGGGTCCGGGCCGCAGCCCTCGGGCTGCGGCACCCACCAAAAAAACG
>JAAYAB010000204.1 GCA_012719595.1 Bacillota bacterium | reverse complement strand
TGGTAATGCCTGGCGACCGGGTAGAGCTGAAGGGAGAGCTGATCACGCCGATAGCGATGGAGGAAGGGCTCAGGTTCGCTATTCGAGAGGGTGGCAGGACCGTCGGAGCCGGCGTGGTGACCAAGATCCTCAAGTAGAAGACGAGGGACGCACGAGGCCTGGCATGCCTCGCATGCCAGGCCGTTTCTTCTAGCTGGTTTCTTTTGTTGACACCTCTTTTGATGTATGCTAACGTTTACTAGTGACTGCGCCCGACCGCACAGGCGGTCAGGTTCGTAGGAGGTTCTCCCGATGCGAGAGGGAATAACCCTTCAGTGCAACGAGTGCAAGCAGCGCAACTACCGAACAACGAAGAACAAGAAGAACACGACCGATCGTCTGGAGCTCAAGAAGTACTGCAAGTTCTGCAGAACTCACACCACTCACAGAGAGACCAGGTAAGGATGTGAGGGCAATGGCTGTTTCAGAGTCTGGCAAGCCAGGATTCGTCTCGAGAATCAGCAGGTTCTTCAAGGAGGTCCGGTCCGAGCTACGCAAGGTGGCTTGGCCGAACCGAAAGGAACTCACGTCGTACACCATATTGGTCCTGGTCACGGTGGCGGTAGTCGCAGTGTATATCGGTGTGATCGACTTCGTCGTGCGTGTCGCGTTGGGCCTCATTTTGGGCTAGCGCACTGGCCGGAAGTTGGGATAGGATGACCGCATTATGCAGGAAAAGAACTGGTACGTCATCCATACCTATTCGGGATACGAGAACAAGGTAAAAGCCAACCTTGAGAAGCGCGTCCATACCATGGAGAAGGAAGACAAGATCTTCCGCGTGGTCGTACCCGTTGAGGACGAGTACGAGATAAAGGACGGCAAGAAGCGCGTCATCCAGAAGAAGGTGTTTCCTGGTTACGTCCTTGTCGAGATGATTATGAGCGATGACTCATGGTACGTGGTGCGGAACACGCCTGGCGTGACGGGTTTTGTCGGGTCGGGCAGCAGGCCGATACCTCTGCGTCCAGAGGAAGTCGACATGATCCTCAAGGAGGGCCAGACTGAGGAGGCCAAACCCAGAGTTCAGTTCTCTGCGGGCGAGCACGTCAAGGTCATTGACGGCCCGTTTGAGGACTTCACCGGTACGATCGACGCAGTCGATCCTGACAGAGCAAAGCTGAAGGTGCTTGTCTCGCTGTTCGGCAGGGAGACACCCGTCGAACTGGACTACGGGCAGGTAGAGAAGCTCTAGGCTCTCCAGCCGTTTTCATCAGGAGGTATGTTTGGAATGGCCAAGAAGGTCACTGCTGTTGTCAAACTACAGGTTATCGCCGGCAAGGCAACGGCTGCTCCGCCCGTCGGACCTGCGCTCGCGCAGCACGGCGTCAATATCATGGAGTTCATCAAGTCGTTCAATGAGCGAACCCAGTCGATCGCGGGCGAAGTATGCCCGGTCGAGATAACCGTATATGAAGATCGTTCCTTCACCTACGCGCTGAAGACTCCCCCTGCGGCGTATCTGTTGCGCAAGGCGGCGGGCATTGAGAAGGGCTCAGGCGTACCCAATCGCGACAAGGTCGCGAAGCTGACGATGGCTCAGATCAGGGAGATCGCAGAGAGGAAGCTCCCGGATCTGAACGCTAATGACATCGAAGCTGCAGTCAGCATGATCAAGGGCACAGCCAGGAGCATGGGCATCGTCGTCGAGGGCTGAGTCGCAGCGCATGTGGGAGGATCGCACCGAGCGGTCCGATATTACCACGAGGAGGTAGAACAAGATGGCAAAGAAGGGTAAGAGGTATCTAGAGGCAAGTAAGCTCCTTGACAAGCAGGCGCTTTACGATCCAGAGGAAGCAGTCAAGCTCGTGAAGCAGACTGCGAAAGCGAAGTTCGATGAGACCATAGAGGCCCACGTGAAGCTGGGAGTCGATCCGAGACACGCAGACCAGCAAGTGCGCGGCAGCGTGCTTCTTCCCAGGGGAACCGGGAAGACCGTCAGAGTCGCAGTCTTCGCAAAGGGTGAAAAGGCGGACGAGGCGACGAAGGCCGGTGCGGATGTGGTCGGGGCCGAGGATTTGGCTGAAAAGGTCCAAGGCGGATGGATGGACTTCGATGTCGCGGTAGCGACTCCTGACATGATGGGCGTAGTCGGACGCCTCGGGCGGATTCTGGGACCCCGCGGCTTGATGCCGAACCCGAAGGCTGGAACAGTTACATTTGAGATCGAGAAGGCAGTAAGGGAAATCAAAGCCGGTAAGGTCGAGTATCGCGTAGACAAGACCGGCATAGTGCATGTTCCGATAGGCAAGGCGTCATTCGAGGAAAAGGCTTTGCTGCAGAACCTCCGTGCTCTGATGGACCGCCTCATCAAGGCGAAGCCTGCGGCAGCCAAAGGCCAGTACCTGAGGAGCGTCGCGCTGTCCTCGACGATGGGCCCGGGCGTCAAGCTCAACCCTGCGCAGGTTGCCGCCTTTGCAGCTGGGCCTGAAGAGGAGTAGGCGACGACGATTCTGCCGGACAAGTGAATACGGATCGAGTACCATAGACAGCAGGTGGACGGCTGCTGCGTTCCAGGCATCTTCGTCTGGTTCGCCCCAAGTCCTCAATTGCTCGCAGTCGCAGCGGACGCGAGAGCCTGCCGAGGTTCGCCGAGACGGTGTCGCATGAAATCTGAGAGCTATCGTTTTGTGCTGCTCTCTGTCGACCTGGACCTCCATGTCTATGGAGGTCCTTCTTGTATATGCAACCTGTTTGAGAGCAGAAGAACTTGTGACGTTGAACAGAACCGAGAGGAGGTGCTACAACATGCCTAGGCCGGACAAGGAAGCGGCGGTTCAGTCCATAAGCGAAAAGCTCGCTCGCGCTCGCAGCAGCATACTGACAGACTACCGCGGCCTGAACGTGCATGAGATCACGGAGCTCAGGAAGAAGCTCACTGCAGCAGGCATCGAGTATCGCGTGCTCAAGAACACCCTGACAGGCCTCGCCGCGAAGCAGGTGAACATCGAGGGGCTGGACCCGTATCTCGAAGGTCCGCTGGCCGTAGCGTTCGGATACGATGATCCAGTTGCGCCTGCGAAGATACTCTTCGAGTTTGCCAAGGATCACAAGACCCTGCAGGTCAAGGGAGGAATCCTCGACAAGAAGGTCATCGGGGCCGAATCTGTCAAGGCGCTGGCAGATCTCCCAGGCCGCGAGCAGCTGCTTGCAATGGTGCTCAGGGCCATACAGGGTCCGATCAGTGGATTGGCCAGCGCTCTCCAGGGCAATCTGCGAAATCTCGTATACGCTATCGATGGAGTCAGGCGCCTGAAGGAAGAGCAGACCGCTTAGGATGCAGCCGACGTTCAGATCGTGAGTCGGTATCATAGTTCAAATCTACACAGACCAATCAAGTGGGAGGAAGAAAAATGACAATAGAAGAGATTGTCAAGGCGATTGAGAACATGACAGTGCTCGAGCTGTCAGAGCTAGTCAAGGCCATAGAGGACAGGTTCGGCGTCACTGCAGCCGCTCCTGTGGTTGCCGCAGGTGTGGTGGCAAGCGGCCCCGCCGCAGCAGAGGAAGTCGAGGAGAAGACGTCGTTTGATGTCATTCTGGTCACTGCGGGCGACAAGAAGATCCCAGTCCTGAAGGTCGTCAGAGAGATCACCGGCCTTGGACTCAAGGAGGCCAAGGATCTGGTTGACAACGCTCCGAAGCCGGTCAAGGAAGGCGTCACCAAGGAAGAGGCTGCCGACATCAAGGCCAAGCTGGAAGAGGCAGGAGCGCAGATCGAGATTAAGTAGCGGGACAGACCGAGGTCAAGCAACGGACCTGAGGTCTGCAAAGGCTGCGAGGAGAAGAGGCTTCGTAGACTCGGGGCCTCTTTTTTGTTGACAGTCTTGCGTGCGTGTGATAGTATTATAAAATGTCATGATTGACGGCAAGGAGCACAGCGTGAGCGGCTCAAACCCTGAATTGGCGAGCCCAGAGTTGCTTTCCACGCACGACCAAGGCGGGAGCTCTTACTGCATATATGCCCTCACAACTCACATCCTGTTGAGACAGCCCAAGCGAGGCATCGAGCCTGTGGCCGATCGGCCTTGCTTTTCGTCATGTCATGACAGTCTGGTTCACAACGGCGTCGATTCGATAGCGAGGCAGGGGTGATACACCGTATGGCACACACGATTAAGGCCGGACGCAGAACTCGTGTCAGCTTTTCAAAGATCACCGAGCCGCTCGAGCTCCCAAACCTGATCGAGATACAGCGCACTTCTTATGAAGATTTCTTCAACGAGAAGCTTCTGGAAACCTTCAGAGATATCTCTCCTATTCAGGATTTCACAGGAAACCTGGTCCTGGAGTTCATTAGCTATAGCCTCGGCGAGCCGAAGTACTCTGTCGAGGAGTGCAAAGAGCGCGACGTAACCTACGCAGCTCCTCTAAAGGTTCTGGTGCGTCTCATCAACAAGGAGACGGGCGAGGTCAAGGAGCAAGAGGTCTTCATGGGCGATTTCCCGCTCATGACCGACAAGGGAACCTTCATTATAAACGGGGCCGAGAGAGTCATCGTCAGCCAGCTCGTCAGATCTCCGGGCGTGTACTTCGACAAGATGATAGATACGAGCGGCAAGACGCTGTACTCCGCCAATATCATTCCGAACCGCGGTGCCTGGCTCGAGTTTGAGGTCGACGCCAACTCAGCCATGTACGTCAGAGTGGACCGCACGCGAAGAGTGCCTGCGACAGTCCTGGTCCGCGCGCTGGGGCTCGGCGACGACGCTCAGATACTCGAGTTCTTTGGCGAGAGCGAGTGCATCAGGGCGACGCTCGAGCGCGACAGCACTGACAGCGAGGAAGAAGCCCTCATTGAGATATACAAGCGCCTTCGTCCGGGTGAGCCGCCTACGGTCGACAGCGCCCGGAGCCTCTTCGAGGCGCTTTTCATGGATCCGAAGAGGTACGATCTTGCTTCAGTCGGAAGGTACAAGGTGAACAAGAAGCTCGACTTCGGCGAGCAGCTTCTGGGGGCTGTTCTCCACTCGGATATGACCGACGTGAATACCGGCGAGGTTCTCCTGAAAGCCGGGACCAAGGTCACGCGTGACCTTGTCGCGCAGATCAACGAATGGGCTGCCCAGAAGCGGGTGAAGCACGCGTACATCCTCGGGAAGAACGACGAGCTGCTGAAGATCGTCACCAACGGTTTCCCGGGGAAAGAGGCCAAGACCATTCTCAAGGACGACATCCTGGCTGCAATCAACTACCTGATCGTGCTGACGCAGGGGCACGGCGAGACCGACGACATTGACCACCTCGGCAACAGGAGAGTCAAGTCCGTCGGCGAGCTTCTCCAGAACCAGTTCAGGATCGGCCTGTCTCGAATGGAGAGAGTGATCAAGGAGCGCATGACGATCCAGGATGTGGACGTGATCACTCCTCAGGCGCTGATCAACATCAGGCCTGTCGTCGCTGCCATCAAGGAGTTCTTTGGCAGCAGCCAGTTGTCGCAATTCATGGATCAGCCGAACCCGCTGGCCGAGCTGACTCACAAGCGCAGGCTGAGCGCACTCGGCCCCGGAGGACTGAGCAGAGACAGAGCCGGGTTCGAAGTGCGGGACGTTCACCATTCGCACTACGGCAGAATGTGCCCGATCGAGACTCCTGAAGGTCCGAACATCGGCCTCATAGGATCTCTGTGCACCTACGCTCGAGTTAACGAGTACGGGTTCATAGAGACCCCCTACAGGAAAGTCGTGAACGGCAGAGTGACCGACGAGATCGTGTACATGACCGCCGACGAAGAGGACAAGTATGCAATCGCCCAGGCGAACGAGCCTCTGAATGACGACGGGACGTTCGTGCATCAGCGGTTGGCTGCAAGATACAGAGACGATGTCATCCACGTGCTGCCGGATCAGGTCGAGTTCATGGACGTGTCTCCCAAACAGATCGTCAGCGTGGCGACATCGCTGATCCCGTTCCTTGAGCACGACGATGCAGGCAGAGCTCTGATGGGTTCGAACATGCAGAGGCAGGCGGTCCCGCTGATGAGGACCGAAGCTCCTCTGGTTGGCACCGGTATGGAGGCGAAGTCAGCCGAAGACTCCGGCATCATGGTGCTCGCCGCTCATTCCGGCGTGGTGAGGCGCGTGACCGCGACTGAAGTCCTGGTCCAGAGGGATACGGGCGAGATCGACTCCTACAAGCTGCTCAAGTTCCTCCGCTCCAACCAGGGAACGTGCATAAATCAGAAACCGGTCGTCAAGAAAGGCGACAGGGTTCAGGCTGGAGATGTGCTTGCTGACGGGCCTTCGACGGATCAGGGAGAGCTTGCACTCGGCAAGAACGTGCTGATCGCGTTCATGCCGTGGGAAGGGTACAACTACGAGGATGCCATCCTGATCAGTGAACGGCTGGTCAAGGACGATGTGTTCACTTCTATTCATATAGAGGAGTACGAGGCTGAAGCCAGAGACACAAAGCTCGGAGCCGAGGAGATCACTCGCGACATACCCAACGTGGGCGAGGATGCGCTGAAGGATCTCGACGAGAGAGGCGTCATCCGTGTCGGAGCAGAGGTCAAGCCCGGCGACATTCTCGTCGGCAAGGTGACCCCCAAGGGCGAGACCGAGCTGACAGCTGAGGAACGCCTACTGCGGGCGATCTTCGGCGAGAAAGCAAGGGAAGTACGAGACTCATCGCTCCGAGTGCCTCATGGCGAGTCCGGCAGGGTCGTTGCCGTCCACGTCTTCTCGAGGGAAAACGGCGACGAGCTCGGCCCTGGAATCAACAGGCTCGTGCGAGTGTTCATAGCCCAGAAGCGCAAGATAGCCGAAGGCGACAAGATGGCCGGCCGTCACGGCAACAAGGGCGTCATTGCGAAGATCCTTCCCGAGGAAGACGTTCCGTTCCTTCCGGACGGGACTCCGGTCGACATCATTCTCAACCCGCTCGGAGTGCCCGGCCGAATGAACATAGGCCAGGTCCTCGAGACTCACCTGGGCTGGGCAGCCAACGTGCTGGGTCTGCATGTAGCGACCCCGGTCTTCGACGGAGCTCTGGAAGAGGAGATCATGGACCTCCTCGAGCAGGCGGGGATTCAGAAGACAGGCAAGACTGTGCTCTACGACGGAAGGACGGGCGAGCCGTTCGACTCGGAGATCACGGTCGGCTATGCATACATGATGAAGCTCCACCATCTGGTCGACGACAAGATCCATGCCCGCTCTACGGGTCCGTACAGCCTGGTGACGCAGCAGCCGCTCGGCGGCAAGGCACAGTTCGGAGGCCAGAGGTTCGGAGAGATGGAGGTGTGGGCACTCGAGGCGTACGGTGCTGCGTACAGCCTTCAGGAGATGCTCACCGTGAAGTCGGACGACGTGGTCGGCCGCGTGAAGACCTACGAGGCGATAGTCAAGGGCGAAAACGTGCCGGAGCCCGGCGTGCCCGAGTCGTTCAAGGTGCTGATCAAAGAGCTGCAGAGCCTCGGACTCGATGTGCGGGTCCTGAGCCACGATGACGTTGAGATAGAGATCGGCGAAGACGACGAAGGCGAGGGCGAAGTGGATGACGAGCTTGGGATCAGTATCCCAGGCAGAGCCGTCGCGAAGGCTCCGGAGATCAGGCGGCGCCGTGAAGGTGAAGAGCTCGACGAAGAAGAGCTCGATGTAAGCGACGAACTTGAGGAAGAGGAAGAGCCTGTAGCCATAGACACAGTGGATGATATGGGCGAAGTCGGCGAAGACGAGGGCGTTGCTCATGATCTGGACGCCGATGAGGAGGATATCGAGGCGATCAGACCAGTGGACACACCGGACGAGCCGCTCGACGAAGAGGTCGATGATTTAGCAGCCGACGAAAGCGACTCAGAGTTCGAGCCGGGCACTGACGAGTCCGATGAGGATGACCTCGGCTACGGTCGCAAGAAGCGCTGGAGAGATTCCTCAGAAGAGGACTACGAGGACGACGACCTGTACGAGGACACGGCGGAAGAAGACGAAGACCTCTACGACGACGAAGACGATTCCGACTACGATGGTGACATGAGTGATGATGACTGAGCGGCCGGAGGAGGAGAGTCCTGTGCTCGATATCAACAACTTCGATACCATAAGAATCGGGTTGGCCTCACCTGAGCAGATCCGAGCGTGGTCTAGCGGCGAAGTCAAGAAGCCTGAAACCATCAACTACCGAACGCTCAAGCCCGAGCGTGAAGGGTTGTTCTGCGAGAAGATCTTTGGCCCGACCAGAGATTGGGAGTGCCACTGCGGAAAATACAAGCGGGTCCGTTACAAGGGAGTAGTGTGCGAGCGCTGCGGCGTTGAAGTGACCAGATCGAAGGTGCGCCGCGAGCGCCTTGGACACATCGAACTGGCGGCACCCGTGTCTCACATTTGGTACTTCAAGGGTATCCCCAGCAGAATGGGACTCCTGCTGGACATGTCCCCCAGAGCTCTTGAAAAGGTGCTCTATTTTGCCGCGTATATAGTGATCGACCCGGGAGACACCGGGCTCGCCAAGTACCAGCTGCTGAACGAGAGCGAGTACAGGGAAGCCCGTGAGAAGTACGGCGACGCTTTCCAGGCGGGCATGGGTGCGGAAGCGATCAAGCAGCTGCTCAAGGAGATCAACCTCGACAGGCTGGCCAGATCACTGCGCGACGAGCTGTCCAAGGTCACGGGACAGAGGAGGATACGCGCCATCCGCCGCCTCGATGTCGTCGAGGCGTTCAGGAAGTCCGGAAACCGGCCCGAGTGGATGATCCTCGACGTGATTCCTGTGATCCCTCCGGATCTCAGGCCCATGGTCCAGCTCGACGGCGGACGTTTCGCGACGTCAGACCTGAATGATCTATATAGAAGAGTCATCAACCGCAATAACCGCCTGAAGCGCCTTCTCGAGCTCGAAGCACCCGACATAATAGTCAGGAACGAGAAGCGGATGCTCCAGGAAGCCGTAGACGCCTTGATCGACAACGGCCGCAGGGGACGCCCGGTCACGGGTCCCGGGAACCGGCCGCTCAGGTCGCTGAGCGACATGCTCAAGGGCAAGCAGGGAAGATTCCGCCAGAACCTCCTCGGAAAGCGCGTCGACTACTCCGGACGCTCGGTCATAGTGGTCGGCCCGCAGCTCAAATTGCACCAGTGCGGCCTGCCCAAGGAGATGGCACTCGAGCTGTTCAAGCCCTTCGTTATGAAGCGGCTCGTCGACGGCGGTTTCGCCCACAATATCAAGAGCGCGAAGCGAATGGTCGAGAGAGCCGAAGGCAAGGTGTGGGACGTGCTCGAGGACGTGATTGGCGAGCATCCGGTCCTGCTGAACCGCGCCCCTACTCTCCACAGGCTCGGCATTCAGGCGTTTGAGCCTGTGCTGGTAGAGGGTAGAGCCATCCAGATTCACCCGCTCGTCTGCCAGGCGTACAATGCAGACTTCGACGGCGACCAGATGGCGGTTCACGTTCCTCTGTCTGCAGAGGCTCAGGCGGAGGCCAGATTGCTCATGCTCTCCGCGAACAACATACTGTCGCCCGCCCACGGAAATCCGCTGGCCAGGCCGACTCACGATATGGTCCTGGGAAGCTACTATATGACTATTGAGCGCAGGGGAGATCCGGGCGAAGGCAGAGTGTTCTCGAGTCCTGAGGAGGCCATGAAGGCCTACGAAGAGGGGCAGCTGACGCTGCAGGCTCGTATCGCCGTCAGAATGCCTGACAACAAGTGGATCCCCGGCGTGGAGGGCACAAACCGGCGCATCATTACGACTCTGGGGCGCTTGCTGTTCAATGAGATCTTCCCGGACAGCTTCCCGTATCTTGACACTGCAGTTGCGGACGCTCTGCACGGAGACGTTCCCGTGCCTGTGCTCGAGCACGGGCGCTCGGTCCTGGATCAGATCAAGGAGATTCCTAAGAGTGAACCGGTCGGCGACAAGTTCCTGTCGCTGATCGTCGGCGAGTGTCAGCGGCGGTACGGAAACGCGCGCGTGGCCGAGATACTCAACAGCATGAAGACGATCGGCTTCAAGTACGCGACCCGCTCCGGGACCAGCGTGGCGATCTCCGACATGGTCGTGCCTCCGAGCAAGGAGCAGATCCTGCGGGAAGCTCAGGAGAAGGTTGAGACGCTTGACAAGCAGCACAAGCGCGGGCTGATAACCAGCGACGAGAAGTATCAGCTCGACATAAGCATATGGAACGATGCGACTGACGCCATGCAGAAGGCGATGATCGACAATCTCGATCCGTTCAACCCCGTCTTCATGATGGCCATATCGGGCGCACGAGGCAACTTCACTCAGTTGAGACAGCTGGCTGGCATGCGCGGACTGGTCAACGATCCGTCCGGCAAGACCATCGACATGCCCATCAAGGCGAACTTCCGCGAGGGGCTGACAGTGCTCGAATACTTCCTCTCGACGCACGGGACGAGGAAGGGTCTGGCTGACACCGCTCTGCGGACGGCTGACTCGGGGTATCTGACCAGGCGTCTGGTCGACGTCGCTCAAGACGTGATCGTGCGGGAGGAAGACTGCGGCACAGACGAGGGTATAGACGTCGAGGCCATCTACGAGGACGACACCCTCATCGAGAGCCTCGCGGATCGACTGAAGGGCCGCGTGTCGTTTGACACGATAGTGGACAAAAAGACCGGAGAGCCGATCGTCGAGAAGAACCAGCTGATCGATGAGGAGAGCGCCCGCCGCATCGAGCGCAACGGCTACAAGAAGGTCAAGATCAGATCGGTGCTCACCTGCAAGACTCGGCACGGCGTCTGCCAGCTTTGCTACGGGCGGAACCTCGCAACCGGGCAGCTCGTTGACATCGGAGAGGCCGTTGGAATCATTGCAGCTCAGTCCATTGGTGAGCCTGGCACCCAGTTGACGATGAGGACCTTCCACACGGGCGGAGTCGCGATGGAAGACATCACCAGAGGTCTGCCTCGAGTCGAAGAGCTGTTCGAAGCGCGCAAGCCCAAGGGGCAGGCGATCATCAGCGAGATCAGCGGCAAGGTGTCGATCGTGGAGACCAAGGGCTCGCGCAAGATCACGATCACTGCGGAGGACGGCGAGGAGCGGACCTACTCCGTACCGTATGGCGCCAGAATAGAGGTCAAGGAGGGCGACGAGGTCACTCCGGGCGTGAGGCTGACGGAAGGATCGATCAACCCGCATGACCTGCTGAAGATAGGCGGGACTGAGGCGGTTCGGAAGTATCTGGTCCAGGAAGTCCAGGACGTCTACAGGTCCCAGGGTGTCACCATCAACGACAAGCACATCGAGGTCATGACCAGGCAGATGCTGAAGAAGGTCAGGTGCGAGGAGCCCGGTGATACCGATCTGCTGCCGGGCGGTCTGGTCGATCTGTTCGAGTTCGAACAGGCCAATCGTGCGGCCAAGGAGGCAGGCGGCGCTCCTGCCCGCATGCGAAGAGTAATCCTTGGCATCACCAAGGCCTCTCTGGCAACCGACAGCTTCCTGTCAGCTGCTTCGTTCCAGGAGACCACGAGGAACCTGACGGACGCGGCTATAAAGGGCAAGCGCGACCCGTTGCTCGGACTCAAGGAGAACGTCATCATCGGGAAGCTGATCCCTGCGGGAACTGGCATGAGCCGCTACTGCAACATAAAGGCGGAGGTTCTTGGGCGCACCCCTGAGCCCAGTGCGGAGGAAGCAGCGCCCGGCGCGGCTGAAGATGAGAGAACAGAAGGCGGCGACGACGCAAGCGATGTGGCAAGCGACGTGTCAGTGTTCGACGGCCGTATGGGAGAGGGCGAAGCCGGGGCTCAAGCAGATGACCTTGAGACAGCCGAGCCCGATACGGATGAACTCGAAACGGACGAACTGGAGACGGGCGATCGCGACACAGGTGAGAGCTCGACCGACGAGGAGCAAGAGCAACCTGTCACGCGATGATCCGCGGATGTTGGTCATGGCTGTGGATCACGGCCAGCTAGAGCGCGCAGAAGTTTGCTTGACACCACTTACCCGCGGTGCTACAATGGAGAAGTGTCTGAACACGGGCGCAAGAGGAGATGAACATGGAAGAGGCCTGTAGTGAGAGTGATGAACGAGGTATGGCCAAAGGCATACCATTCATTGGGATCAGGCAGGCCATGCGGGCAGTATCGACGGGGCAGAAGGTACTGACGGTGTATATCGCCAGGGACGCAGATCGAAGGGTGACCGGACGACTCGAGCGGCTGTGCCGCGAATCCGGAATCGAGCTCCGTTGGGCGGACACCAGGCTCGGCCTTGGCAGATCGTTTGGAATCGATGTCGGCGCTTCTGCTGTTGCCATAGTGCTCGAGCAAGACAGAGTCTCCTGACAGGCCCGCGACTGCGGAGAGACAGTCCGTTGGGCGTCACGCCGCCCTAGAGGGCCGGCGTCAGGATTCGCGCGTACAGGAAGGAGGTAGTGTATGCCGACAATCAACCAGCTGGTTCGCAAGGGGCGCGTCAAGCTCCAGAAGAGGACATCAGCGCCTGCACTGAGATGGAATTATAACTCCAACACGGCCAGGAGCACCTTCACGAATGGAGCTCCGCAGAGAAGGGGAGTCTGCACTGTCGTCAGGACCGACGCCCCGAAGAAGCCGAACTCGGCGCTGCGCAAGGTGGCGAGAGTCCGCCTGGTCAACGGCCTCGAGGTCACGGCCTATATCCCCGGCGAAGGGCATAACCTGCAGGAGCACTCCGTCGTTCTCGTGAGAGGCGGACGTGTGAAGGACCTTCCGGGCGTCAGATACCACGTCATCAGAGGCACTCTGGACGCCGCGGGTGTGAACGCCCGAAGGCAGGGACGCTCCAAGTACGGTGCAAAGCGGCCGAAGTAAGAGGTGAGATAGATGCCCAGACGCGGCACGGTTCCGAAGCGTGACGTACTCCCGGATCCCGTATACAACAGTGAGTTGGTCGCGCGGTTCATCAACAAGATCATGATGAAAGGCAAGAAGCGGCTCGCGGAGTCGATCCTTTACGGCGCCTTCGACATAATTCGAGCGAAGACCGGTAATGACCCCTTAGAGACCTTTGAAAAGGCCATCAAGAATGTGATGCCGGTGGTCGAAGTCAAGCCAAGGCGAGTCGGCGGTGCGACGTACCAGGTCCCTGTGGAGGTCAGATCCGAGCGCCGTGTGGCTTTGGCTATAAGGTGGATTTCAGAAAACGCCCGCAGCAGAGGCGAGTACACCATGGAGGAAAGGCTTGCGGCGGAGCTTATGGACGCATCGAACGGCGTGGGTGCGTCGATCAAGAAGAAGGACGACACTCACAGGATGGCAGAGGCCAACAGAGCGTTCGCCCATTACAGGTGGTAAAGAAGTAGATGTCACGGGTTACACCACTGGCCAACGTACGCAATATCGGCATCATGGCGCACATCGACGCGGGGAAGACCACTACGACTGAGCGTATCCTCTTCTACACCGGAAAACTGCACCGGATGGGAGAGGTTCACGAAGGGTCCGCGGCGATGGACTGGATGATCCAGGAGCAGGAGAGGGGAATAACAATCACCTCTGCTGCTACGTCATGCGTGTGGCGAGATGCGTCGATCAACATCATTGATACACCCGGACACGTGGACTTCACAATAGAGGTTGAGCGCTCCCTGCGAGTCCTTGACGGAGCAGTTGCTGTCTTCTGCGCAGTGGGAGGAGTGGAGCCCCAGTCCGAGACTGTGTGGCGGCAGGCTGACCGTTACGGCGTTCCGAGGATCGCATTCGTCAACAAGATGGACCGGGTCGGCGCTGACTTCTTCAATGTGATCAAAATGATGCGGGATCGGCTCGGCACGAATGCCGTGCCTGTTCAGATGCCTATCGGATCTGAGGACCGCTTCAGGGGTGTCGTGGACCTCGTCGAGATGCGAGCGATCTTCTACAAGGACGACCTTGGGCGGAAGCGCGAGATCGTGGAAGTGCCTTCAGAGCTGCTCAGCGAGGCGCGATCTCACCGCGAGAAACTGATCGAAAGTCTGGCTGAGTTCGACGATTCGATCATGGAGAGGTACCTCGAGGGCGAGGGCGTTACTGCGCAGCAGCTAAAGAGCGCAATCCGAACTGGAACTCTGCGCAGCGCCATCACTCCGGTGCTCTGCGGTTCCGCTTTCAGAAACAAGGGGATTCAGCTGCTGCTCGACGCAGTCGTGGACTACCTGCCGAGTCCGCTTGACCTGCCGCCTGTCACCGGAGCGATACCCGGATCGGGCGGAGAGACCTCGAGAGGGGCTTCCGACGATGAGCCTTTCTCCGCACTGGTCTTCAAGGTCATGACCGACGCATACGTTGGCAAGCTGGCCTACTTGAGAGTGTATTCCGGGACGCTGAAGACCGGAAGCTACGTGTACAACGCTACAAAGGACAAACGAGAGAGAATAGGTAGAATCCTGAGGATGCACGCGAACAACCGCGAAGATGTCACCGAGGTCTTCACGGGAGACATCGTTGCGGCGGTAGGGTTGAGGGACGCCGGAACCGGGGACACGCTGTGCGATGAGAAGCATCCGATAGTGCTCGAGTCGATGGATGTTCCTGAGCCGGTGATCTCGGTCGCAGTCGAGCCGAAGACCAAGGCTGACGACGACAAGCTCTCCATATCGCTCGCCAAGCTTTCTGAGGAGGATCCGACGTTCCGCGTGCGGACCGACGAGGACACCGGCCAGACCATAATCAGTGGAATGGGCGAGCTGCACCTCGAGATCATCGTCGACCGTCTGCTGCGCGAGTTCAGAGTGCAGGCAAACGTCGGCAAGCCTCAGGTGGCATATAGAGAGACGATCACTAAGGCCGTCAAGGCAGAAGGCAAGTTCGTGAAACAAACGGGTGGCAGAGGGCAGTACGGCCATTGCATGGTCGAGCTGGTGCCTCTAGGGCCCGAAGGCGGCTTCGAGTTCGAGAACAGAATCGTCGGCGGGGCGATCCCGAAGGAGTACATCCCGGCAGTGGAAGCCGGGCTGCGGGACGCGATGACTACAGGTGTCCTCGCCGGGTATCCATTGATCGGAATCAAGGCGATCCTCTATGACGGATCGTATCACGAAGTCGACTCCTCGGAGCTGGCCTTCAGAATGGCAGGTTCAATGGCCTTGCGCGAAGGTTGCAGGAAAGCTGATCCTGTACTGCTTGAGCCGGTCATGAGGGTCGAAGTGGTGGTCCCGGAGGAGTATCTGGGCGACGTGCTGGCTGATGTTACTTCGCGACGGGGCAGAATCCTCGGTATGGAAACGAGGGCGAACGCCAGAGTAGTTCGAGCCATCGTTCCGTTGTCGGAGATGTTTGGATATGCGACCGACCTCAGGTCGGCCACCCAAGGCAGAGCCACTTACGTAATGCAAGTGCACGGATACGAAGAAGTGCCAAAGAGCATGAGGGACGAGATAGCGAACAACTACCACTAAGACCACTCACAGTCACAAGGGGGAAGAATGATGGGCAAGCCAAAGTTTGAGAGAACGAAGCCGCACGTGAACATTGGAACGATAGGGCACGTAGACCATGGGAAGACGACATTGACGTCTGCGATAACGAAGTGCCTTGCGGCT
>JAAYAB010000203.1 GCA_012719595.1 Bacillota bacterium | reverse complement strand
GCCCTGGGGGAGGTCATGTCCGCTGTGCAGGCAGTTCAGGTGGCCGGCGCTGAGCGGCATGCAGCAGCACACCTCGACGCTCTCGGGGAGAGGCGCAGGAGGGCGGCGATCAAGGACCGGATTCTCGACCAGATGCTGGACGCCATCTTCGACAACACGATGCAGATGGGACTGGGGCTGGTTCTTTTGCTTGCAGCACAATCGATGCGCGCAGGAGAGTTTTCGGTGGGCGACTTCGCCCTGTTCACATACTATCTCGCATACGTTACTGAATTCGCTGCCCTTGTGGGCCACTCGATAGCCCACTATCGGCGCACAAGCGTTTCATTCAGAAGGATGGCAGACCTCCTTTCCGGGCGCAATCCGGAAACACTGGTAGAACACAACCCCCTATACCTGAGTGGCCCCCTCGACTCCGTGCTGGTCCGCTCCGACTGCACGGAGACACGCCCGCCTGGGGACAGGCTATGCTCACTCAGGGTTGAAGGGCTGACATGTCGCTACCCCGACACCGGTCGCGGCATTGAGGACGTGTGCTTCGAACTTGAGCGTGGCAGCTTCGTGGCGGTCGTCGGGCGCATAGGCTCAGGCAAGTCGACTCTTCTCAATACGATCCTGGGTCTGGCTCCGAAGGGCTCGGGCGCGATCTACTGGAACGGTGTTGAGGTGTTGGATCCTTCCTCGTTCCTGGTGCCGCCTCGAGCGGCCTATACTCCTCAGGTCCCGCACCTCTTCAGCGGCACGCTGAGAGACAATATTCTTCTTGGACTCGACGAAACCGACGAGGTCATCGACTGGGCTATTTGCACAGCGGTGCTCGATAGGGACATCGAGGCACTCCCGAACGGCCTGGACACGATCATCGGCACCAGAGGAGTCAAGCTGTCAGGCGGCCAACAACAGCGCGTCGCAGTCGCCAGAATGCTGATTCGCAGGCCCGACCTGCTCATACTCGACGACGTCTCGAGCGCTTTGGATGTGGAGACCGAGAAGCTGCTGTGGGACCGCATATACGGGCTGGGCGCGTCGGGAACGGCCGAGACGCCTGAAGCTGGCAGTCGGCGCCCACCCAGGCGGCCTCTATGGACTCCCACGTGTCTGGTGGTTACGAATCGCAGAGCGGCGGTGCTCAGGGCCGACCATGTAATCGTGATGAAAGAGGGCAGAGTAATCGCTCAGGGCAACCCACGTGCATTGCTGAATACCTGCAGCGAACTGACATCGATACTCGCCGAGCCGCTTTCAAAGCCTCTTGCCGAACCAAATCCGCCTTCCTGAGACCCAGTAAAGCCGGGGAATCAGCGAGCTCCCTATTTCCGCCAGAAGGCGGGAGTAAACAGGAGTACGACTGCAAGAAGCTCTAGTCGCCCGGCCACCATCAGCCCACTCAGGATCCACTTGACTGCGCCACTCATCTCTGCGTAGTTCAGTGCGGGGCCCACGGAGCCTAGACCTGGACCGACGTTTCCGATGCAGGCCGCAGAGGCAGACAGAGACGTGACAAGATCTTCACCGTCAGCCATTACCACAAAAGCGCCGAAGCAGAAGAGAGCCATGTAGATGAAGAAAAAAGTCAAGACATCGCTGACAACCGAATCCTCAACGACACTGTCGCCCACCCTCGTCCGCATTACTAGACGGGGCCTCACAGTCTGCTGAAGGTGTCTCCGCACATGCCCCAGAAGCAGCATGATCCTGCCCACCTTTATGGCACCGCCCGTGGAGCCGGTACACGCTCCGACGAACATCAGCAGAAGCAGGACTCCTTTCGCAAGGGCTGGCCAAGCATCGAAGTCGGTGCTCGAATAACCGGTCGTGGTGTTGATGGAGACTACCTGGAACACCGACCTTCTGATCGCAGAACCGAGCGGCATGTCAAGGGAAGAAACGAGCGAAATGGTGACGACGAGACTTGCCACTGCAAGTATGAAAAGATACAACCGAGCTTCAGCGTTCGCCAGGATCGCGCGTATACCCTTTCTCTGAACAATCTGCCAGTACAACGCGAAATTCAGTCCTGCCAGCACCATGAATACAACGATTATGATCTCAACCGCAGGACTGTCAAATGCCTCGATGCTCAGATTCCTAGACGAGAAGCCTCCCGTCGCCACCGTTCCAAATGTGTGGACCAGGCTGTCGAAGAATGATAGCCCCGCTATCCTAAGCGCAACCATCTGTGTAAGAGACAGAGCAGCGTAGATGATCCAGAGAGTCAAGGCGGTCTGTCTCAGCCTGGGGAGGATACGCTCATGGGCAAACCCAGGCACCTCGGCACGATACAGCGACATACCAGTGTTGAGTATCGAGAATACGGCAAGGGAGAGAACGATTATCCCCATCCCGCCTAGCCAGTGAGTCAGGCTGCGCCAGAACAGCAG
Organism: Bacillota bacterium; assembly: GCA_012719595.1. GTDB lineage: Bacteria > Bacillota > DTU014 > DTU014 > DTU014 > JAAYAB01. The sequence continues at coordinate 11,446 of JAAYAB010000203.1, read as the reverse complement.
GCCTCGAGGCAGACCTTCGATATTCGAGAGGACGGTTGCACCCGTAGTTGTGAACCCTGAGGCAGACTCGAAGAAGGCGTCTGTGTACGATACAAAGGCCCCCGAGAGATAGAAAGGCAATGCTCCTAGAGAAGCTGCCACGAGCCAACCGAGACCGACGATAGCAAACCCGTCTTTCCTGCTAAACCGGCCCTTCGGTTTCACCAGGAGCAGTCCTGCTCCCACTGCGCACGACACTGCAGACGAGTAAATCAGGGGCATCAAGTCGGCTGATCCATCGATCGCCGCCCAGATTGCAGCAGTCGACATGGACAGTCCGACCAGGAGGGCTATCCCCCCAAGAGCATAAGCGATGAGCCTAGGATGCATAGGAACTCTCCCGCCCAGCACCTTGTGCCCTGAACAGGTTTTCCGCATGCCCGGCAACTGAGTGCAATGCAAATACGACCACATGATCGCCCGAAGAGATCTTGGTATCTCCGCGGGGCACTATGATGGTCACACCGCGGATCACAGAGCCGATTATTACTCCCTTTGGTATGTTCAGATCCTTGAGCAATCCCTTGGTGATCGGCGAGTCTTTTTCTGCCACCAACTCCATTATCTCAGCGTCTCCGGAATTGAGGAGGTTCACTGAAACAACGCTACTGCTCCTAAGCAGCTTCAGCACAGTGTTTACCACAAGGAGCCGCGGTGTAATCGTGGCGTGTACGCCTACAGCTTCAGCCAGCGTGATGTAGTCTTCCCGGCTGATCTCACAGATCATCTGACTGACACCCAGGCGCTTCGCAGCCATGCAGCTCACGAGGTTCGAATTGTCTGAACCTGTTGCGGCCACAAAGATGTCGCCAACGCCGACGCCCTCCTCCTCCAGCAAGTCCATCTTCGCAGGATCTGCGCACATGACCTGGCAGCTGTCAAACCTGGCTGCAAGTGCCTTGCATGTCTCAGGATTTGGGTCTATCACCATTACCTGAGGGATCGTGTGCCGGGCATAGAGGATCTCGACCAGAGACTGGGTAATCAGGCCACCACCCGCAATCACGATCCTGTCAAAGACGCGCTTCTTCAGACTAGTAAGTCCATTTAGGCTGTCGAATCCAGACGTCCTTCCGAGGACAAACATGCGGTCATCAGGGAGTACCAGCGTATCTCCATCCGGAATGAGCGTCTTTCCATCCCTAATGATACACACGACGGTGAATCTATCGAGCCCCATGTCACGGATGCGTTTCCCTGCGACTCTGAAACTCTCGCTTACCTTGATGCCTATCAGACTCAGCCGGCCGTCGGCAAAGTACTCGATATCGGTGGCCATGGGGACTTCGATGAGCCTGAAGATCTCTTGGGCAGCGAGATCCTCCGGGTTCACCATGACGTCGATCCCGAAACGCGTATAGGAAAGCCCGAAAGGCTGAGAGGACATGTACTCCCGATTTCTCACCCTTGCGACGGTCGTTCTGACGCCGCATTGCTTTGCTGTCATGCATGCAATCATGTTGAGTTCGTCGTTGTCTGTAACAGCGATGACCATGTCAGCCTCGTCCACGCCGACTTGCTCCAGCACCCTTGCGCTGGCGCCGTTGCCGCCGACACCCATGGCGTCCAAGTTGTCAAATACCGACTGCAACGCTACAGGGTCTTTGTCCACGACTACTATGTCATGGCCTTCACTGGACAGCACCCTGGAGATGTTGAAGCCGACCTTCCCTGCGCCAACCACAATGATCTTCATGTCTTTGACACTCTCCACGGTTCGTGCAGTACGCTTGTAACCGAGTGGTTTATGATCGGATTATACCACAACGTGAGGCGTCCTGGTTGAAAATGGAGCCAACTGCGTGATTAGGACTACTCCGAGGTCGGTGTAAATCATTGACACGTTCTTGGGCGCATGTTAGCATATATTAGGAAACAAGACACGTGTAGTTCTACTGGTACCTGCTGGCAAGTCCGAGTCTCGCTGTCTTACTTCGCCCCTGACCTAACCGGTTAGGCTGTGGTGTATGCGGCACATACAGATAAGGCGACTAAAAGACGAGATGAAGGGAGTGGGATATGGGTAGCAGAGGACAGGATAGGCGGACTTCTTATTGGTAGCATTACACAGACGGCAAGCGCATCTCGCAAGAAATCCATCCAACATAGCACATCAAGATTACACCTGCCTATCTCGTGGATGCGAGGTCAGTGTTGTCACCTGATTGTATGGGACCAAGCTGTAAGTTGACTAACAAGCGGTTGTTGTACAAACGACGGATTCAGATTCTCCGAGAACTTAACGAGTCTTGGAACTGTTAAGGAGGAGTAAGAATGAAGTGCGTGAGAACCGTATTGTTACTCGTTCTGGTCGCTGCTTGTCTAGTATGCTCAGGCTCGGCATTTGCTGCTGATCCCCCTCGCAACGAGACGCTGGTCGCAGATATTCTGACAGGCAGGGTGAGCAACCCGGGCAACTTCAACTTCTGGGCCACCTGGGTAGGGAATGACAAGGGACTCCAGCAGCTAGTGATTGATCCCCTGTGGATGGCAGACTACGTGACTGGACAAATGGACAATGTACTGGCGAAGTCGGGTCCCATCTACAACGATGACTTCACCCGCCTTACTGTTCACTTGCGTGAAGGGATCTACTGGAATGATGGGGTTGCGTTTACAGCTGACGACGTAGTCTACACTGTGGAACTCGCCATGGCGACTCCGGGATTTGGCTACAATACACAGTTCAACCAGAATATCGAGCGAGTGTACAAGACAGACGACTACACAGTGGTGTTTGAGCTCAAGGCCCCGAACTCCCGGTTCCACTACAACTTCCTAGATCGTTGGGGCGGATGCCGTATTCTGCCCAAGCACATCTTCGAGAAAGCTGAGGATCCACTGAGTTTTCAGTTCAATCCGCCTGTTGGAACCGGGCCGTATAGGCTAGTGGAGTACGACGTGGGCGGATACTGGTTCCTGTATGAGCGAAGAGAGGACTGGGATAGAACGGCCACTGGAATGCTCCATGGAATGCCGGCTCCCAAGTACGTGAAGTTCATGTACTATGGCGACGCCTCGAAGAAGGCCATGGCACAGATCAGCCATGAGCTCGACATGGCGGACCTCACCCCTGAATCCCTAGACGTTGTGCTGAGCAGGAACCCACATGCACGCGGTTACTATGACGGCTTCCCATATGCTGAGCTGTTGCATCCCTGTGTAACCGGTGCGGCCTTCAACACCCTCGTTCCACCTTTCGACAACAAGGAAGTGCGCTGGGCTCTGAATCTGGCGTTGGATGCCAAGGAGTTGGCAATGACCGCGTATAATGGCGCGGCAGCCTTCTCGGTAGCTTACATCCCGGCTCTACTACCCTACTATGAGACCTACTACGAGAGACTGGAGCCATGGCTGCTGGACTACACCATTGAGATCGATGGAGTGAAGCACAAGATCTATGATCCCACGCTGCCGTTCGAGATGGCTAAGGCGGCCAAGGAGAGAGGATACGACGTACCTGACACAGCGCAGGAGATACGAAAGATGTTCGGGTATGGCTGGTGGAAGCATTCGCCAGACCTCGCGGAGAAGCTACTGCTGAAGAACGGCTTTACCCGTGGACGTGATGGCAGGTGGCTGCTGCCTGACGGCACTCCTTGGAAGATCGAGATAATCTGCCTCACAGCCGCAACGAACCCGTCCTTCAAGTGGGCCTTTGCCATTGGTAACCAGTGGCAGGAATTCGGCATAGACGTCGAGGTCAGACCGACAGATACAAGCAACGCGCTTACAGAGTCTGGAGACTACCAGGTAGTAGGCGGTCAGCCGGCGTCGGAGCCGTTTGGCGCTGGTATCGACCTGTATAGGGCATTCAGCAGCTTCAAGTCGGAGTACTGGAAACCTCTCGGTGAGAAGCTGGTCGGTCACCAGACAAGATGGGTCAGCGAAGGGCTGGATAGGGTCATCAAGGCCATGGAGAACACGGGCTATGATGACCCGTCGATCATTGACCTAGGCATAGAAGCAGCCAAGATCTTGATCGATGGACAGCCCGGCGTCTCACTGGCGTCCTTCCCTGGGTTCATGGGACTGGACACCTACTACTGGACGAACTACCCTGGTGGCGAGAATCCGTACACTGTTCCTTGGTACCATTGGCCCAACCTCAAGTTCATGCTACCCTACCTGCAGCCTACAGGAAGGAAATAGCCTTTCCTAATTGGGATAGCAGTCCAAAAGGCCTCCCGTGTCAGGGAGGCCTTTTGGAAGGGAACGCTTTCGGAAGTACCCTGTGGTGGAGGGTTAACAGTGCTGAAGAAGTATCTTCTCCCGCGCCTTGTGCAGTACGTGACTGTTATGCTCATAGGGATCACCATGGTGTTCATTATCCCTCGTCTGCTGCCATCGGACCCCGTCGAACACCAGTTGAGTCGAATGACAGCCCAGGGGCAGTATCTGGATCCAGCAGCTGTTGAGGACCTGAGGGCGTCTCTGGAGGAGTTGTACGGCCTCAAAGGCGGGATACTGCAACAGTACATCACCTACTGGAAGAGGCTGCTCACTGGCAACCTGGGCCCGTCCTTTGCCCAATTCCCTACCCCAGTCACTCAGCTGATTAGAACATCGCTTCCGTGGACGATCGGACTACTACTGACCTCATTGTTGCTGTCATGGTTAATCGGGACGACCCTCGGAGTAGTAGCGGTGACCTACCCAAACTCGGTGTTTGCCAAAGTCGCAGCTGTCCTCGCTATGGGGATTAGGCCTATCCCCTATTACATCATGGCCCTCGTACTGCTCATCCTGTTCGCCTTTGTGTTCCCGATATTTCCCATGGCAGGAGGCTACAGCATGGGAGCCAGGATGGGTTTCAACGCAAGGTTCATCTTCAGTCTTTTGAGACATGCTTTTCTGCCAGTAACATCGATGGTGGTGCTCGAGGTCGGCGGCTGGTTTCTGCAGATGCGAAATGTCGCCTCTAACGTGGTAGAAGAAGAGTATGTCTCTTACGCTGAGGCGATGGGACTGTCTCGACTGAAGATAATGCTGCACTACATCACGAGAAACGCGATCGCCCCGCAGATAACGGGACTGGCTCTGAATCTCGGCTTCGTCTTCGGAGGCGCGTTGATCACCGAAATAGCGTTTTCCTACCCGGGCATGGGTTATCTGCTGTACTCAGCTATTCTGGCTGGTGACTACAATCTCATCATGGGTATCAACATCTTCTCTATTGTCGGAGTCTCTACTGCGATGCTCGTCATAGACCTGATCTACCCGTTGCTTGATCCAAGGGTCAGGTATCAATAAGGAGGGCGAAGAGATGTTGAGGGTTATCGGAGAACTGCTGAGACATGACCGAAGATTCCTGTTCGGGTTTTCTGTCCTGGTCATATACCTCCTTATTGCAGCGGCATCGCTGTTTTGTCCATATAACACGAAGGCTTGGAATGTCGTGCCAAGGGATTTGCCACCCAGCTGGAAGTATCCGCTGGGAACAAACTCGATGGGCCAGGACATCATGTGGAAGGCTATGGTAGCGGTCAAGAATTCCCTCCTCCTGAGCGCCATTGCAGCTGTGATCTCCAGAGTCATAGCGATTATTCTTGGTCTCCTATCCGGATACAAGGGCGGGCTGTTTGACAGAGTTGTAATGACGTTTAACGACAGCTTCATCATCATTCCCATGTTCCCAGTACTGATACTTATCGCCAGCATACTTCGCACTTCCTTGAACATCACCGTTTTGGGGATCATGATAGGGCTGTTTGGATGGGCGTGGGACGCAAGGCTGTTCAGATCACAGATCCTGAGCCTGAAAGAGAGGGAGTTCACCAAGACAGCCATCTTGTCAGGAATGAAGACGTACAGAGTGATCGTCACAGAGCACCTGCCCTATGTCATACCTCTCATCATGGCAGCTACGATCAACAACGTCATCTGGGTAATCGGGATGGAAGTCACTCTGTCTTTGCTGGGACTCTCAAATCTCAGTACTCCCACTATTGGCACAATGATCTATTGGGCTTCCCAGTACCAGGCGATATTCCGAGAGATGTGGAACTGGATACTTACACCTATCGCCCTGTGCGTCGTTCTGATCCTGGGCCTGTACATGCTTTCTACCAGTATCAGCGAGTACCTCGATCCTCGAACGAGACTACAGATGATCAAAGAGGAGTGAAACCATGCCTATCTTGGATATAAGAGGGCTCAAGGCCTACTACATTACAAGGAAATACGGCCATGCCTCCAGAGTCAGAGCTGTCGACGGCGTCTCCTTCCAGGTCAAGAAAGACGAGATATATGGCATCGCCGGCGAGTCAGGTTGCGGCAAATCGACTCTGCTCAAGGCCGTAAGTGGACTGATAAAGCCGCCGCTGCAAGTCCTTGAAGGGGAAGTGGTCTACGATTTCGAGGATCAGAAGCTGAGCATCCTATCGCTAAGGGAAGACAGGCAAAGGCGCAGGATCCGAGGCGTTCGCATATCGCTCATTCCCCAGGGGTCAATGAGTGTGCTGAATCCAGTGCGACGGATTAGAGAGTCTTTTCGCGACATCATTGATGCCCACCTAGGCACGGTGGATGAAGCTCGGTTCAATGACATTGTGAGGACACATCTAGACGCATTGGGACTCGACTGGAGTGTGATGCACGCGTTTCCGCATCAGCTGTCTGGAGGGATGAGACAACGGATCACCATCGCTTTGGCTACGATCCTGAAGCCTGACATCGTCTTTGCCGATGAACCCACGACAGCTCTGGACGTCGTGGTTCAACGCGGTGTCATTCAGCTGATAAAGAAGATCAAGAGAGAGCAGATGAACACAGTGATCATGGTTACTCATGATCTGGCAGTACATGCGAACCTGTGCGACAGACTGGCAATCATGTATGCAGGGAAAATGGTCGAAGAAGCTGATGTCGATGCTCTGTTCAGCAATCCGAGACATCCCTACACCATAGTGTTACTGAAATCACTTCCAAGACTGGGAGATAGATCAGTCCGGACAAGTGCGCCTGGAGCTCCTCCCTCCCTAGTCAACGTCCCATCGGGATGCAGATTCCATCCTCGGTGCCCAGAAGCAATGGAACGATGCAGAAGCGAGGACCCGGAACTAGTTGAAGTCGAGAAAGGGCATCGGGTAGCATGCTTGCTTGAGGAGGGTTCCAGATGAGGGTGCACTCACACAGCTCACAGTCAAGGAATGCACAGTCAAGTGAGCCTTTGGTTCAGAAGGAGCACTCGAAACTGCTTGAGGTCGACAATCTGACTAAGGTCTTTACGAAAGGTCAAGGATTCGCCAAATCCACAATAACCGCTGTAAACGAAGTCTCGTTCTCATTGGAGCTAGACAGACCTGAGATATTCACGCTGGCGGGCGAGAGCGGAAGCGGCAAGTCAACTGTGGCCAAGCTAATACTTGGCTTCGAAGAACCGAGTTCTGGTGCGGTCAGGTTCAGAGGTGAGGACATTGCCAGAACCAGGGGAAAAGCGAAGTTCATGAAAGATGTCCAGCCTGTCTTCCAAAACCCTTTTGAGACCTTCAATCCCCTGAAGAGAATAGACACCTATCTCTATGAAACAGAGAGGAACTTCAGGATGTCGAAAGCGGGTGAGTACCCGCTCGTTGAGAGATCCTTGGAACTAGTGGGGCTGTCGCTGACCGAGATCAAGGACAAATACCCCAGCGAGATGTCAGGCGGACAACTGCAAAGAGTATCAATCGCCAGAGCACTGATTCCCAACCCATCGCTATTGATCATGGATGAACCCGTATCGATGATAGATGCGTCTCTGAGGATGTCTGTCATCAATCTGTTCAAAGAGCTGAAGAGACAACAGGGCGTCAGCATCATCTACATTACTCACGACCTGGCGACAGCCTACTACGTCAGTGATAGGATTGCTATCATGCTAAGAGGGCAGATTGTGGAGACAGGTTCAGTCGAGGAGGTGCTCGATAGCCCTCTACACCCTTATACCCAATTGTTGAGAGCTTCAGTGCCTGTGCCCGATCCGGCTAATAAGTGGCAGAAAGACATACCCCTGAGCGATATTGAGATCAGGGAATACTCCCGAAAGGGCTGCAAGTTCGCTGGGAGGTGTTCAAAAGCTGAGGATATCTGCAACGAATGTGAACCGCCAGACTATAGAGTGAATGGCAGATATGTGAAGTGCCATTTGTACAAGACAGCCTAGAAGTTTTTGAGAGGCTCATGGACGAGCAGTCCACTCATCTGATATGATAAACGCAGAGTGTCTCCGGCTTAGGCACTGCAGCACAGGAACGACGCTGCGATCGATCCCGTCCGTCGATGCCCAATGACTGAACTCATGGAGGCGACCTCTGTGGCGATAACCGCTCTCCCTTCTCTTAGGATTGGCGACCTCGAGGCAAGACTACCGTTGGTGCAAGGAGGAATGGGAGTCGGCATATCGCTCTCCGGGTTGGCGTCCGCAGTAGCCAACGAAGGCGGTGTGGGAGTCATCTCCACTGCTCTCATAGGAATGCTAGAACCGGACTTCAACACCAACTTCCTTGAGGCAAACATCAGAGCCCTCAGGCGGGAATTGCGAAAAGCGAGAGAGATGACTGACGGAGTCATCGGCGTCAACATAATGGTCGCGATCTCGAACTGGTCCGACATGGTGACGACGGCCATTGAGGAAGGAGCAGACATCATATTCGCCGGAGCAGGACTTCCCTTAGATCTACCCGGCTATCTGAATGGATCTACCAGAACCAAACTCGCCCCGATCGTATCATCAGCCCGATCACTGCGTGTAATCGTCAAGAGATGGCTGAAGTATCATAACTACCTTCCTGACGCGGTAGTGGTGGAGGGTCCGCTTGCTGGAGGCCATCTGGGGTTCAAAAAGCCCGAAGTCGACGACCCTCAATGTGCGCTCGAGAAACTGGTGCCCGAGGTTATTGCCGAGGTGCGCCAATATGAGGAAGAGTACAACAAGAGAATCCCGGTCATTGCTGGCGGCGGCATTTTCACCGGCGAAGACATATATCGATTCCTCTCGATGGGTGCTGCAGCTGTACAGATAGGCACCCGCTTTGTCGCCACCCACGAGTGCGACGCATCTGAGGAATTCAAGCAGTGCTACGTAGATTGCCGGGCCGAGGACTTAGTGATCATCGACAGCCCGGTCGGCATGCCTGGCCGCGCGATCCACAACAAGTTCCTCGAAGACGTAGACAACGGGATAAGGCGGCCCATCGTATGCCCGTATCACTGCATAAAGACGTGTGAGATCGACAAAGCTCCTTACTGCATCAGCGTCGCTCTTAAGAACGCAAAGAACGGCCGAATGAGGAACGCCCTGGTATTCGCCGGCGCCAACGCAGCACGAATCCAGGAGATCACCTCTGTCAGAGAACTCATCAAACAGCTCTTCGACGAATACGAAGCCGCCCGCGAAGTCCAAGCTGCCCTCGAAAGGGAAGCGGCCTGCGAAGGCGAAGCTGCTCGCGAAGGCTAGGCTGCCCCGAGTGCAAAGCTGCCGGCAGAGCCCAAGCCGCCTGCGAATGCCAGGCTGCCTACGAAGAAGCCGCCCGCACTCAAACCGATTGACAATCGAACATTTGTTTGATAGAGTGAAATCACAATCCATACCTTCAAAGATCTTAGATTCTTGTTCTCCATAGCCTTGTTTGCATGGTGACGACTTCGTGGAAGTGGACAACCCGGACTCAGTAATAGAGATCCCGGCGTCGGTCGATGCTGAGTTGTCGAGGGAGTTCGGTTGACGACGGGCTGTAGGGGAGTCCAGTCGAGACCCAAGATCGGAGGGAGTGCCGTGGTAGAGCAGGTTTCAGCCGCGCTGGAACGGGAAGGGTACAAATCCCGTTGCGTATCGGTCGCCCATGTGGAAGACCTGCGCAAGGAGTTGGAGGGACACTACGAGGAAGGGCGGATGTCGGACGAGATCCACGAGATGTTGCTGAGGTACTTGAGGTTCGGCATTCCCAATGAACTCCCAGATGCGAAATCCATCTTCGTTGTGTCTGCGCAGAGCCCTCGGACAGTGTTTTACGTTAACTGGAGGGGCAGGAGACTGCCGGTGCAGGTACCTCCTACCTACGCTGACCAGGACGCCATGATACGAAGGTCGCTCGAGATCATTAGAGAGACGCTGAAGCCGGCTGGGTATACAGCTGTCAATGCGCGGCTGCCTGTGAAAGCACTTGCGGTACACAGCGGCCTCGCCAGGTATGGCAAGAATAACATCACGTACGTTGCCGGATGGGGAAGCTACCAGAGGCTGGCTGCCTTCTTCTCGGACGTTCCCTGCGAGGCAGACAACTGGTCTGAACTCCGCATGATGGACAGATGTGATAGCTGCACTGCTTGCGAGAAGGCCTGTCCCACAGGGGCCATTCACCGAGATTGGGTCGTCGTTCGTGCAGAGAGATGCCTCTGTCATCTGAACGAAGGTCCGAGGGAGTTCCCGGATTGGGTCGACCCAGCATGGCATGACAGCATAATCGGGTGCCTTCACTGCCAGAAGGTGTGCCCGGAAAATGCATCGGTTCTTCACAAAGTAGTCGAAGGTCCAGAGTTCACCTCAGAAGAGACTGCCGAAATTCTCAAAGCTAGATCTGCCGACGACATCTCGCCGGCAACCCTCGAAAAGCTGCGAACGATGGGTCTCCACTACTACACGCACGCCATCGCCCGCAACTTGCGTGTTCTGGTAGAGCAGACAAATGCAGCTGAGTGAGCATCGCAACACCAGGAGCGAGCACTTGATTCGTCGACAACATGGCAGACCTCGACCAAGTGATGGAACCCACCGGCACCATCGGTCAGGCGAGGCGGCTACAGCATGCATGCCTCCAGCACGGGACCGCCGTCATCGCTATGAAGCCCTATGCAGGCGGCTGGCTGTTCTGGAAGGAGAACCCAAGCGGCGTGGTGCTGGCGCCGCTGCAGTGTCTGGCATACGCTCTGTCGCAACCGGCGGTGGCCACAGTCCTGCCGGGGTGCAAGACCGTTGAGCAGCTCAATGCAGCTCTGGCATATCTCACCGCTGCACCTGAAGACCTCGACTACAGCGCAGTGCACACCAGTGCCCGGTGGGCGCTCAGCTCTACCTGCATGTACTGCAATCATTGCCTCCCCTGCCCGGCAGCGATCGACATCGGACGCGTGACCCGCCTCGCTGACAGCTTCGCAGCCAGCCGGTCCGATTCGGCGCGCCAGGAATACGCCGGCCTGTCCGCCCGCGCCTCAGGCTGCACGCAGTGCGGAGAGTGTCTTCAGAGGTGCCCCTTCGGCGTGAACATCATCTCGAACATGGAGAGGGCGGCAGAAACCCTCGGCCTGTAGATCTGGAAACTACTAGATGTCCCTTTGTCCTGGGGGCAATCTAGTGTATAGTAGTGGTACGGCTTATTCGAATCTTCAAAGCGGGGGAAATGCTCGCAGTCATGAATCAGGACAATGT
>JAAYAB010000202.1 GCA_012719595.1 Bacillota bacterium | reverse complement strand
CGCATAAGGCCTTGCAACTCTACTGTGATCAGCAGGACGGCTATTCCGACAAGTGCGACAAAGGCTAACCCGCCGGCCACCACAATCCAGAGGACCAGTGCTGCGGCAATGACGCCGGTGATTACCCGAGGCCTCAACATGCCAATCACACACCCCTCTCCGATCCACCGATACCGCCATATCGTCGCTGCCTGCGGGCAAACGCGGCCAAGGCTTGCTCAAGATCTGAAGGCCGGAAGTCAGGCCACAGTGTATCGAAAGGCACTATCTCAGAGTACGCTCCTTGCCAGAGGAGGAAGTTGCTGAGACGAAGCTCACCGCTGGTGCGGATGATGAGGTCAGGATCAGGAATGCCCGCGGTGTACAGGTGATCCGAAATCGTGCGCTCGTCAATGTCTTCAGGGGCCAGTTCTTGAGATGCGACCTCTCTCGCAATCGAGCGGACGCAATCGACGATCTCCGCCCTGCCGCCGTAGTTCAGCGCAAACGTGAGGACCAATCCGGTGGCGTGGCAAGTCTTTTCAGTGACATCAGTCAGCAAGCTCTGTATATCGGCAGGGAGGCCCTCTCTCCGCCCGATGACCCGCACTCGTATGTTCGACCTGACGAGCTCGTCGAAGTAGCTCGAAAACGTCTCCCTGAACAGCGACATGAGGCTGCTGACCTCTTCGTCCGGCCTGCTCCAGTTCTCAGTCGAGAATGCGAACAGCGTCAGATAGCCCACGCCGAGAGAGGCGGCATGCTCGATTATGGCCTTTGCGTTGTTCGTTCCTGCCCTGTGACCTGCTGACCTGGGAAGGCCGCGGCGGGTTGCCCATCTGCCGTTTCCGTCCATGATGATGCCGATGTGCACACGAGACAGATCCATCTCAGCAAGCAGAGCCCGAACACTCTGTCTGGACGGCCGATTCTTGATAGCGCGAATGATCCTGCCAAAGGCGTTCATGTCACCCTCCAACCAGGCTACAGAACTCCGTGTGCTCAGGCCGCTCCACTCGAGTCCGGTGAATGCAGGTTACCGGTTCCGCGGTCAGCAACAAAAAGCCCCCGTCGACCAGGGGCATCAATCAGCCGTGCTACCGCCTGTATAGGTCTGGCGCGACCAGCAGTATCACGTGCCCTTTATCAGACACCCTCTGGCACACCACTCTTGAAATGCGACCGGCACTGATTTCTGATTCGGAGCCTGAGTCAGGGCCCCAGTCTTGCAGGCGAACAATCTCCACCTCAGCGCCGAACTCGGTCAAGATGCGCAGCGATACGTCTGTCTCCAGACCCACGACATCAGGGACGTCTCCGCCCACATCGCGCAATCCGAGCTATACCTCCATGATCTCTTGCTCTTTGCGTTGGAGCAGCTCATCTACCTCGGCAATGTACTTGTCGGTCAGCTCCTGGACTTCCTCGAGCGCGATCTCCAGCTCGTCTTCGGAAATACTCTTGCTCTTCTCCAGCTTCTTGAGGGTTTCGTTTGTGTCTCGCCTGACGTTCCGAACCGCAACTCTCATCTCTTCGGCCTTTTTCCGGACAACCTTTACCAGGTCTCGGCGTCTCTCCTCAGTCAGGTGAGGGATGCTGATCCGTATCACGTTTCCGTCGCTCGCCGGATTGAGCCCGAGGTCGGACTTAAGGATCGCCTTCTCTATGTTGCCGATTGCAGTCTTGTCATACGGCTGGAGCACCAGCATCCGAGGTTCAGGGACCGAGATGTTCGCCAGCTGATTCAGAGGGGTGGGTGTGTTGTAGTAGTCGACGACTATACCGTCGAGAAGTGCAGGATTCGCCCTTCCCGTCCGGATGGAAGCATACTCTTTTTTGGTCAGTTGGATGATTGCCTTCATTTTGGACTCGCAGTTCTGGAGTTCCTGCTCTACCACGCTAATCCCTCCTCACAGTGGTCCCTACGTCTTCTCCCATTATGGTCCGAAGTATGTTTCCCTTGACCAGCATGTTGAACACGATTATCGGGATCCCGTTGTCCATGCAGAGAGAGGTCGCCGTAGCATCCATTACTCTGAGACCTCTGTTGATCACGTCGAGATAGGTCAGATTCGGCAGCCGCTCAGCGTCAGGGTTCTTCGCAGGGTCGGAGTCGTATACACCGTCCACCTTCGTCGCCTTGAGTATGACCTCTGCATCCATCTCAGCGGCGCGCAGCGCTGCGGCTGTGTCAGTGGAGAAGAACGGGTTCCCAGTGCCTGCGGCGAAGATGACCACCCGCTCCTTCTCGAGATGCCTGATGGCTCGGCGCCGGATGTATGGTTCGGCGACTGCCCGCATTTCGATGGCGGTCTGGACACGTGTGGGCACGCCCAGCTTTTCCAAAAGGTCCTGAAGCGCCAGGGCATTCAGCACTGTGGCCAGCATCCCCATGTAGTCTGCTGTGCTGCGCTCGATGCCCGTGCCCACCGCTTCGATGCCCCGCCAAATGTTGCCGCCGCCTACGACCACTGCCATCTGAACCCCGAGCTTGTGGACCTCCGCAATCTCCGACGCTATTCGCTGAATTGTCTCTACATCGATGCCGAAGCCGCGGCACCCCGCGAGCGCCTCGCCGCTCAGCTTCAGGACCACTCTCGAGTACTTCGGGGTTTTCATGCAAGCAACCTCCGAACGTCACTACTAACAACCATTTGCGTTACTTCATATTCTGCGCCGAGCCTCATTATCCTTGTACGGCGCAGCAGAGCGGCTCCTCCCGTGCGACGCAAAAGGGCGGCTCCGCCTGCCAATCAACCACCGAGCTGTGCGGCGACTTCAGCTGCCAGGTTGCTCGTCCGCTTCTCAAGTCCTTCACCCATCTCGAAGCGGGCGAATCGGCGCACCGAGATGTTCTCGCCGATCTTTGCTATCTTCTCGTTCACGATGTCCTGCACGGTCCTGTCCGGATCCTTGATGAAGGGCTGCTCAAGGAGGCAGACCTGCTGGTAGAACTTCTCCATGCGTCCCTCAACGATCTTGTCTATGATCCTCTCAGGCTTGCCCTCATTGAGGCCCTGAGCCCTGTACACGGCCTTCTCCTGCTCTATGACGTCAGCAGGCAATTCCTCTCTGCGGACGCACATGGGCTTGTAGGCCGCGACCTGCATCGCGATGTCCTTTACGAGCTGCTTGAACTCGTCGGTCTTCGCGACGAAGTCTGTCTCGCAATTGACTTCGATGAGAACTCCAATCCTTCCACCCATGTGTATGTAGGCATCCACGATGCCCTCCGAAGCGATCCGGCCGGCCTTCTTCGCGGCCGTCGCGAGGCCCTTCTCCCTAAGGATTATTGTAGCTCGCTCTATGTCGCCATTCGCTGCCACGAGAGCGTTCTTGCAGTCCATCATGCCTGCGCCTGTCTTCTCTCTGAGTTCCTTGACCATTTCAGCTGTGATCGCCATCGCGAAACCCTCCCTTTGGTGATGTCCAGGCCTTCTCGGTCTGCCTTTGCTTCTGGTCGAACGCTATGCCTTCGCTACAAGTAGAAGAGGGCGTGCCCTCTTCTACAGTGAATGCTTACGTATGGGATCCCCGCCGAGCGACGCGTCTACTCATCGTCTCCGTCTTCAGAACCGTACTCCTCAGAATCCTGGTCTTCATAGCCTGAGTCGTAGTCTGAATCAACGTATACTACCTCTTCTTCTTCCTCGACTACCTCTCCCGCTCCGGCGTCGCGACCCTCGTTGCCCTCAATCACGGCATCTGCAATCTTGCTCGTGATGAGCCTGACGGCTCTGATCGCATCGTCGTTGCCGGGGATAACGAAGTCCACCTCGTCAGGGTCACAATTAGTATCGACTATGGCCACTATGGGTATTCTGAGCCGCCTGGCCTCTGCCACGGCAATCTGTTCCTTGCGAGGGTCGACCACATAGAGGACGGAAGGCAGCCTATCCATGGACCTGATGCCGCCGAGGTACTTCCGGAGCCGCTCCATCTCCTTCCGGAGCGCCAGTACCTCTTTCTTGGGAAGCACGTCGAATGTGCCGTCCTCTTCCATCTTCTCGAGGCGCTTGAGATGCGCTACTCTGCTGCGGATCGTCTTGAAGTTGGTGAGCATGCCGCCGAGCCAGCGCTCGTTGACGTAGAACATCCCGCAGCGCTCTGCTTCTTCCTTGATCGTGTCGTGTGACTGCTTCTTGGTGCCTACAAAGAGGACCGTTCCGCCTGCCATCACTGACTCGCGGACGAAGTTGTAGGCGTCGTCGATCATCCTGACTGTTTTCTGAAGATCAATGATGTAGATACCGTTTCTCTCTGCGAAGATGTACCTCTTCATCTTCGGATTCCATCTTCGCGTCTGGTGACCAAAATGGACCCCAGCCTCGAGCAATTGCTTCATCGAGACTACTGCCATCTGGAGGTCACCCTCCTTTCACTGGTTTTTTCCTCCGTCTCCGTCATCTCCTGCGGTAACCAAGCCGGCCTGCGGATCGCACCGCGGCTGACTCGGAACCTTGCCGCAGATCAGAGAGACGTGTGTATTCACACACCACGTGATAGTATAGCACACGAGATTTGTGCCAGCAACAAGCATTGCGATGTCGGTTATATTCCGGGCTCAACGATCATCGGTACTGCGGGTTCCACGGCTCGAACCCGGGCAGCAAGTTCCCAGTCATGAGGTCTTCCGGAAGCGCTCTTCCCTTGATAAACACCTGCTCGGCGCGGCTTCTCGCGTCCAGAGGATCGCCGGACCAGACAACGAGATCTGCGTCCTTGCCCGCCTCAATCGAACCCAGACGATCATCTACGCCCAGGATCTTGGCAGGGTTGATGGTCAGCACCTTCAGCGCGTCTTCAGAAGACAAGCCCTCCCTTATGGCAAGAGCTGCGTACACCGGCAAGTACTTCATCGGAGTGACGTGGTGATCCGACGTAATCGCGACCGTGAGGCCTGCCTCGACGGCCTTGGCGACGCTTCTGAAAGTCTTGTGGAAGACCTCCACCTTGCTCTTGCTGCCCACAGTCGGGCCGATCACGACAGGGACGTCTCTCCGCTTCAGTTCGTGGAGAATCTGGACGCACTCGGTCGCGTGCTCGAAGCAGTATTTGAACCCGAACTCGTCTGCGATCCTCATGAACGTCAGCATGTCGATCGCCCTATGTGCGTGGCAGCGCGCCTTGATCTCGCCATTCAGCAGCCTGCCGACTGCCTCCAGCTTGAGGTCGGTGGCAAATGGCTCCTTCTCGTCAGACTTGCGCGAGTAGAATGCCTTCTTCTCTTGATAGTTGCGTGCCTCCATCAAGGTCTTGCGAAGCAGTGCGGCGACTCCCATGCGAGTCGAAGGCGTCTTGTCCTTTGTGCCGTATACACGCTTCGGATTCTCTCCGAGCGCCATCTTCATGCCGGCGGCAGCATTGACCACCTGGTCGTCAAAGCTGGTTCCCCACGTCTTGACCACGGCACCTATCCCGCAAATCACGTTCGCGCTGCCCTGCGAGATATACATGGTGGTGACTCCCGAGGCAGCAGCCTCGAGCGTGCCGGTATCGCCGGGCTTGAACCCGTCGATAGCCTGGAGATGAGGCGTAATCGGATCGGTCATCTCGTTGTAGTCGCCATCTGCAGGGAACCCGTCCTCATACAGGCCCGCGTGCGAGTGAGCCTCGATAATGCCTGGAGTAACCGCTTTGCCCTGTACATCGATGATTTCCGCGCCCTCGGGAATGGATACGGCCTTGCCGACCGCCTTGATGCCGCCCTCGTCGAAAACCACCGTCCCGCCGGGGATGCGCCCGTTGGTAATCGTCTCGACCTGTGCGTTCACAATCGCCTTCATGATGCCAACCTCCAGACGTTCATGATCCTGATCGTTCTACTTCAGGAATCCATCCAATATGGTCGACTCGGCCTGTTCGCGTGTCAGTCCGAGGGACATGAGCTTGAGCAGCTGTTCTCCCGCTATCCGGCCGATTGCCGCCTCGTGCACCAGCTGAGCCTCGCAGTGGTGCGCGGAGATCTCCGGAATCGAGCGCACCTGCGCCTCGTCCATGATTATCGAATCGCACTGAACATGCCCGCGGCACCTGCTTCGTCCCCTGAGGTCAAAGTAGAACACCTGGCTGGACCTGTCTCTCGCGACGGAACGCGATATTACGCGCGCGGTCGAATCGTCTCCGACCAGGTCAACAGATATCCTCGATACAGCGTCTTGCTCGCCGTTCGTCAACAGCCGCTCTGTGACGATCAGCCGGGCGTCGCGCGACAGCGATATTCTCGTCTCGCGGTTGGTGCTGTCGACCCCGCGTATCTGAACCAGCTCGAGCTCGGCGACTCCGCCTTCTTCGACGTTGATCACAGTGACAGGATTGAGGATCCGCTTGCCTTTGCCCTGCCCCTCTCCGTAGTGCTTCTCGACATAGCGCATCCTCGCGCCTCTTCTTATCAGGAACTCGTGTATGCCGTCGTGGCGGCTGTCCGCCGACCCGGAGTTGTGGACTCCGCATCCGGCAACCACGAGTACGTCGGATCCCTCGCCTATGTCGAACTTATTGGTAACGACATCGGAGAATCCCTCTGCGGAAAGGATCACGGGAATGTGGACGCTCTCGTTCTTCGTCCCGGGCTTGACAATGACTTCGATTCCGGACTGGTCAGCCTTTGACCTGATCTCGATGTTGGCAGTGCTCTCGCGGGCGATCCCCACACCGTTCTTGCGTATGTTGTACGCACCCCTGGGGATGGAGTGCAGGCCTGCTGTCTCGCGGAGAAGCCGCTGGTCAATTCTGTCTAAAATAGCCGACATGCTCCTCGACCCCTTCCCTGGTTTCGAGACTGCAGCGGCATGCCTCTTCGTCCCGTATATCCTTCATGACCTCGTCCCTTGACCTGAGTTCTTTGACGCGGCCATCCGCAACCAAGATGATCTCGTCTGCCAACTCCAATATCCGCTCCTGATGCGAGATGATGACAATCGTCGCATCAGATTTGTCGTGCATCTCTTCAAAGGTCTGGGCAAGGCGCCGGAAACTCCACAAGTCTATCCCTGCCTCCGGCTCGTCAAAGACTGCGACTCGGAGATTGCGAGCAAGAATCGAGGCGAGTTCGATTCGCTTGAGTTCTCCGCCTGACAGAGTAGCGTCGACCTCCCTATTCTCGTAGTCCTTGGGGCACAGACCCACGCTGAGCAGGAGCGACGCAACGTCCTGGTCGCCGGCCCGATTGCCTGCGGCCAGGGTCAACAGGTCTCTCACAGTCAGGCCTTTGAACCGCGGAGGCTGCTGAAACGCGTACCCGATCCCCAGCCTGGCCCTCTCGTCGACGGTCATGTCCGTCACGTCTTGCCCGTCAAGGAGCACCCTGCCCGAAGTCGGCTTGATGATGCCCATGATCAACCGGGCCAGCGTGGATTTGCCTCCGCCGTTCGGCCCGGTGATGACGTACAGGTGCTTGTCGCGCAGTTCGAGGCTGGCGTCCTGCACTATCGGCTCGAGACAGGTTCGGTCAGCGGGCGTGTAGGAAACGCGTTCGAGCACGAGCACAGCTGTATCTCCTTCCTACATCAGCTCCTAGTATTCCACCTCTAGCGGCGATCCCGTCACCTCGTAATCGGCAGACAGGACCTTCGCCCCTGTGAGTTCGAGGCTCCTCTTGTCCGGCTGGCTTCCTCCCACATGCACCCTGAACCGTCCCGGCTCCAGCACACACTTGCCAGCCAGATCGATGAGCGCCATCTGCCTTGCGGTGATCTTGAATGACACCGTCTTCTTCTCTCCCGGGTTCAGGTGGACTCTGTTGAAGCCAACTAGTTCCCTGATAGGCCTCTCGACGGATGACTCCAGGTCCTCCAGGTAAACCTCGACTACCTCATCGCCCGGCACTTTCCCCGTGTTCTCTACGGTCACGCTCACGGTCAGTTCTTCGCCGGCAGCGATGCTCTTCTTGCTCAAAGCTAGATTGTCATATCCAAACGACGTATAGCTGAGACCATACCCGAACGGGTACAGCGGCTCTTCAGTCATGTACCTGTAGGTGCGCCCGCGCATCCGGTAGTCCGTGAACTCAGGCAGCTGGGCAAGAGACTTCACGAAGGTGATAGGCAGCCTTCCTGCAGGGTTGTAGTCACCGAAGAGCACGTCGGCAATAGCGGTTCCGCCCTCTTGTCCGGGGTACCAGGCGTACAGGATAGCCGGGACATGTTCATGAGCCCAGCCGACAGCCAAAGGGCTGCCTCCAAAGAGGACGAGGACGACCGGCTTGCCAAGAGCGCATACGGCTTCGAGCAGCGACTGCTGCACTTTGGGAAGTGCGACATCCAACCTGTCTCCGCCTCCGTCAGAAGCAGCGACTTCACCCTGCTCTCCCTCGAGCTTCGGCGACAGACCCAGGCAGAGGATCGTAACGTCAGCACGCTCCGCGGTGGCTAGCGCCTCGGAGAACCCTCTCGTCGGCGCGGCGCCCCACGACTCATCTCTGCCCACGAGCTCAGAGCCCGGCGTATAGAGCACCTTGGTATTGTGCGACACCTTCGCACGTATGCCTTCTATCGCTGTGACTGGCTTAGACGGAGTTCCGTAGTAGTTGCCGAGGAGCACATCCACGCTCGAGGCGTTCGGTCCAATCACTGCGATGGTCTTGAGGTCCCTTCGCAGCGGCAGCAGCCCACCCTCGTTCTTCAGCAGCACGATAGACTCTCTCGCCATCTCCAGCGCCAGCGATCTGTGTTCCTCGCAATCGTTCACTTCGTAAGGTATCTGAGAATACGGCACGCGCTCCGGAGGATCGAACATGCCGAGCAGGAACCTTGCTTTGAACAGCCGCTTGACAGCGATGTCGATCTGTTCCTCCGAGATCAGCCCCTGCTGAACTGCGCCCATCAGGCTCCGGTACACGCCGCCGCAGTTGAGATCGCACCCGTTCTTGACTGCAAGGGCTGCAGACTCTTCAGGGGTCTCAGTGACCTTGTGGTGCGCGTGGATGTCCAGAATCGCGCCGCAGTCTGACACGACGTATCCGTCGAAGTTCCACTCGTCGCGCAGTATGTCCTGGAGCAAAGTCTTGCTGGCGCAGCACGGCTCTCCGTTCGTTCTGTT
The DNA here is from genome assembly GCA_012719595.1 of Bacillota bacterium. GTDB lineage: Bacteria > Bacillota > DTU014 > DTU014 > DTU014 > JAAYAB01. Next base: position 19,737 of record JAAYAB010000202.1, on the reverse strand, counting down.
GTACGCTCCCATCACTGAGTACGCTCCGCCCTCTACGACGCATGCCTTGAACGCAGGCAGGTACGTCTCGCGCAGATCCTTCTCGCTCACCTTTGCATCGAAGTGATGGCGCATGCTCTCGGGTCCGCTGTGGACCGCGTAGTGTTTGGGCGTCGCGACGAGTTTGAGATACTTGGGATCGTCGCCCTGCAGGCCTTTGACGAATGCCACGCCCATGCGGCTCGTCAAGTAGGGATCCTCGCCGTAGGTCTCCTGTCCCCGGCCCCAGCGGGGGTCCCTGAATATGTTCACATTGGGCGACCAGAAGGTCAGGCCCTTGTATATGGCTCTGTCGCCCCGCCGAGCGAACTCATGGTGCTTCGCCCTTGCCTCGTCGGAGATGACCGTTGCGACTCTGTGCATCAAGTCGACGTTCCAGGAAGCCGCCATACCTATGGCCTGGGGGAATACCGTCGCGATCCCGGCTCTGGCTACGCCGTGAAGACACTCGTTCCACCAGTTGTACTCAGGCACTCCGAGGCGGGGGATGCCCGGGGCGTTGTAGAGCATCTGTGCAATCTTCTCTTCCAGTGTCATGCGGGAGACCAGATCATCAACTCGTGTCTCCAGTGGCAAGTCCGGGTTCATGAAGGGCAGCCTCTCTAGGTCCCCGCACTTGTTCTTCATGGCGTCATCCAAGTCGATCAACCTCCTGATATGTGGGAGAGTACGCGATCGGCCTTGCCAAGCAATCTTCGTGGTAAACCCGATAGTGGGCCAGGATGCCCATAGGTTTTGGCACCTGCGCGATACTCTGTCTTCCCTATTCCCTTTCGAAGGGTGGATTCCTTCCTCGGCGCGGCTCGTCAAGGCAGTGATTGATCACTGCCTCAGTTATACCATATCAGCATCAAAAAGGCAGCAGCCATGTGAATCAAGAAGACGGACTGGCCGGGCACCAGCGGCGAGCGGGGCCCTGTGCGAAGGGCGATGAAGGCCTGAGACGAAAAGCGTGAGAGCCGGGCATGCGACCCGGCTCCCTCTCAGCGTGCACGCAACCTCTCGAGCTCGTCGAAGAGCTTGTCGTTGAGGACGCGGATGTACGTTCCTTTCATGCCGAGGGAGCGCGACTCGATCACTCCCGCGCTCTCGAACTTCCTCAGGGCATTCACGATCACCGAACGAGTGATGCCGACTCTATCTGCTATCTTGCTGGCGACTAGAAGCCCCTCCAGGCCGTTCAGTTCATCGAATATGTGCTCTACCGCCTCTTGCTCGGAATAGCTCAGGGTGTCGATAGCCATCTGCACCGCCGCCCTCTTCCGGGTCTCCTCCTCGATCTTCTCACTCCTCGAACGGTAGATCCTCATGCCGATCAGGGTAGACGCATATTCGGCCAATATGAGGTCGTCGTCATCAAATCCCCGGCCGAACCCCTCCAGCACAAGAGTTCCCAGGCGATCACCCGCTCCCATCACGGGCACGACGGTTATGCAGCACAGCTCAAGCGGACACTTGACTGCGCTGTCGAGGAAGCACTTGCCATCGACCAACTGCAGATTCGCACTGGTTGACGTGATGGCCTGGACTGAGTCGTTGAACTCCTCGGGGAACTGGCCCTTTCGCTGAATCTGATCAACAACCATCTCGCACTCGATCTGCTCACAGCAACTGCTTCCAAGGATCTTCCCATTCCTGCCAGCGAGGTACACGTTGGCATCGACACTTCGTCGCAACACGTCGGCAATCTCTTGGAAGCCCACTGGATGACCGGCAGAGGCTTGGATGAATCTGTTGATGTGTCTCGTGCGTTCCAACAACGTCGCCAACTGCGATTCCTCCCTTGTCTCGATTCATGCTGTTGCCATCATCTCTAGCACCTGCTGTCCGGCAACTCGTTCTTATATTATGCAAAAATTCGTTGTTTAAACAGCAATCATTCGATTCACGGGAGGAAAACGATCAGCAAGCGATCACAGGATGTACCTGCTCAGATCTGCGTCCGTAACGACGTCCTTGAGCTTGCTCTGGACGTACTCTTTGTCGACAACCACTTCCCCGGCCACGCCGTCGGGTGCTAGGAATGACACGTCCTCGAGGAGCCGCTCAATGACTGTGTGCAGCCTGCGGGCGCCGATGTCTTCAGTCCTTTCATTCACCTCTGCAGCTATGCGGGCGATCTCGCCAATGCCGTCTTCAGTGAAAACGAGATTCACCCCATCTGTACTCAATAGAGAAGAATACTGCCTCGTCAACGCATTCTCCGGCTCCACCAGTATGCGTTTGAAGTCCTCCTGCGTCAGGCTGGTGAGCTCGACTCTTATGGGAAACCTGCCCTGCAACTCGGGTATGAGGTCTGACGGCTTTGCGCTGTGAAACGCTCCCGCTCCGATGAACAGGATGTGATCTGTCTTCACCGGTCCGTGCTTGGTCATGACCGTCGAACCCTCGACTATGGGAAGGATGTCTCTCTGCACGCCCTCCCTCGAGACATCCGGACCCACGGAATGGCCGCTTCCTGCTATCTTGTCTATCTCGTCGATGAAGATGATGCCGGTCTGTTCGGCGCGCTTGATCGCTTCCTGCGTCACCTCGTCGAGATCGATGAGCTTCTGAGCCTCTTCCTGCTCGAGCACTCTCCTCGCCTCCGACACGGTCATCTTCATCCGCTTCTTGCGCTTGGGTATCAGCCCTCCCAAGACGTCCTGTATGTTGACTCCGAGTTCCTCCACCCCGTATGGAGACATGACCTCCATCATGGGAGTCCTCTTGTCCTCGACTTCGAACTCGACCAGCTGATCCTCGAGCTCGCCGAGTTCGAGCTGCCTTCGAACGGCGTTCCTGCGAGCGGCCAGCTCAGCCTGGCTTTCGCGCTCCTCGCTGTCGTCCTGATTCCTGCGCGACATTCCTCCGAGCAACAGCTCAAACGGGTTGGAGCTCTTCCGGTGCGCAGCCGGATCCGGGACGAGAAGGGCTATCAGGCGCTCATTGGCCATTCTCTCTGCCCTGTCCCTCACTCGCTCTATGTATTCAGTCTTCACAGTCCTGATCGCAGTCTCGAGCAGGTCTCTCACCATAGACTCGACGTCGCGGCCTACATAGCCGACCTCAGTGAACTTGGTCGCTTCGACCTTGACGAATGGAGCGTTGACCAGCCGGGCAAGTCTGCGCGCGATCTCGGTCTTGCCGACACCGGTCGGGCCTATCATGAGTATGTTCTTCGGCGCAATCTCGTCCCGAAGCCCGGGAGGGAGCTTCTGGCGACGGTGCCTGTTCCTAAGCGCAATCGCCACAGAGCGCTTTGCAGCGTCCTGCCCGACGATGTACTTGTCCAGCTCTTTGACTATGGCACTCGGGGTGAGTTCTTCCACTAGACGCCACCTCCACACCGCTACTCGAGTTGCTCGACCACTATATTGTCGTTAGTGTATATGCAGATCGATGAGGCTATCTTGAGTGCAGTGATCGCGATCTCGACTGCAGACAGCGACGAATGCTCCATCAGCGCCTTTGCTGCCGCCAGCGCATACGGCCCGCCGGATCCGATCGCCACGACTCCGGAGTCTGGTTCGACCACATCTCCGCTCCCGGACACGAGGTACTCGCTCTCTCTGTCCGCCACTATGAGCAGCGCTTCGAGCCGCCTCAAGGCCCTGTCCGTCCGCCATTCCTTTGCGAGTTCTACAGCAGATCTCTCCAGTTTGCCTTTGTACTTCTCCAAATTCGCTTCGAACTTGTCAAACAGGGTCATCGCGTCGGCTGTAGAACCTGCAAAACCGGCCAGCACTTTGCCGCCGTACATGCGCCTGACCTTTCGAGCACTTCCCTTCACGATGGTGTTGCCCATCGTGACCTGCCCGTCTCCGGCCATCGCCAGGATGCCGTCCTTTCTGACAGCAAGGATGGTGGTTCCTCTGAACAAAGCGATCCCTCCCTATGCTCTAGGATGGGCGTCCTTGTACACGCTCTTCAGACGCTCGCGCGAAACGTGGGTGTATATCTGAGTGGTCGAGATATCGACATGGCCCAGCAATTCCTGCACGGCCCTGAGGTCCGCTCCGCCCTCGAGGAGGTGGGTGGCAAACGTGTGGCGCAGGACATGCGGGCTGATCTTCAACAGGCTGGCCATTCTCAGCATGTGCTTGTCAAGGAGCCGCTGGACAGACCTGCCGGTGAGGGGGCTGCCAAGCCGGTTCAAGAAGACATGATCGCATTCGCGGCCGTTCGGCGATCGGCCGGCCAGCAGCGGTCTCGCACCCGTGAGGTAGTCCTCCAGTGCACGCACAGCTTCCTCGCCTATCGGCACTATCCTCTCCTTCGAACCCTTTCCGAACACCCGCACATAGCCGGCATTTAGGTCCACGTTCCCGATGAGCAGACTCGTGAGCTCGCTCAACCTTATGCCGGACGAGTACAGCAGCTCGATGATGGCCCTGTCTCTGACTCCAAGCTCGTCCGAAGTGTCTATCGAGGCAATCAGGTCTCTGACCTCGCCCAAATGCAGGAACTGCGGAAGATGGCGGCTGTGACGCGGAGACGATACCAGGGCAAACGGGTTTGCAGCTGACTTCCCGGTCCTTGCCAGGTACCTGTAGTAACTCCGGAGTGCGGACAGCTTCCTCCCCATGGTCCGCTTGCCGCATCCCCGCTCTCTCAGCCAGAACAGGAAGGAGCGGGCGGTTTCGGAGTCGACCGCTGCAGGATCGTTCTTTCCCGGGTGTCCGATCTCCGACAAGTACTCCTGAAACTGCTCGAGATCGCACTTGTACGCGCTCAGCGTGCGGTCTGAGTAGTTCCTGTTTAGCTCCAGATGCTCGAGAAACTCTCCGACGCTCATCTGTCGTCCTCCTCATGGCCTCGGCTCACAGGCCCAAGGTCATGCTCATTGAGGAACGTCGCGAGAACCCGGAGCGAGCGCTCCGCCTGAGCCAGTCTCTTCTGCTTCTTGCCGCCTTTCGCCGCAGCAGAGGGCAGCAAGCCGAAGGACACGTGCATCGGCTGCAGATTCTCCTTGCCCTCGTACGAGACGTACGACATGAGTGCTCCAAAGACTGTTTCCTCTGGGAGGCTGAACGGCTCCAGCCCTCGAACGCGCCTTCCGGCGTTCATTCCTGCCAATATGCCCGAAGCGGACGACTCCAGATAGCCCTCCACTCCGCTCAGCTGCCCTGCAATGAAGATGCCGGGATGGTCTCTCAACTCACACGTGCTCCTCAGGACAGCCGGAGCATTGAGGTACACGTTTCTGTGCATGACTCCGTACCTGACGAACTCCGCGCGCTCAAGTCCGGGAATGAGCCTGAACACCCGCTCCTGCTCTCCCCATTTCAGGTTGGTCTGGAAGCCGACGAGGTTGAACAGCGTGCGTTCGCGATTGTCGATTCTGAGCTGGACTACAGCATAGGGCCGCCCGCTCCAACCGGGAGGAGTCAGACCTACCGGCTTGAGCGGCCCGAAGGCGAGCGTGTCCCTGCCTCTCGACGCGAGCACCTCGACAGGCATGCAGCCTTCGAAGAACACTTCCCTCTCGAACTCCTTCAGCTCATGCCTTTCGGCAGTGACCAGCGCCTGCCAGAACCTCTCGTATTCCTCTTCGGTCATCGGCGCGTTGAGGTAATCAGCGTCGCCCTTGCCATAGCGAGATCCCCAGAAGAGCTTGCTCATGTCAAGGGAATCCGCCGATACGATTGGAGCCGCCGCATCGTAGAAATACAGGTGTTCTCCCCCTGTTAGTTCCTGCAGGACGCTTGAGAACGACTTGGACGTCAACGGTCCGGTGGCGACTACCGTCACCAGACCATCGTTCGGATTGAGCTGTGTGACTTCCTGCCTTATCAGGTTGACACGTGGATGGTTTTCGAGGCGCTCCGTGATGAACCGCGCAAACTCGTGCCTGTCGACTGCCAATGCGGATCCCGCGGGAACCCTTGCAGCTTCAGCGGCCTCCATGACGAGAGAGCCCATCAGCCGCATCTCCTCCTTGAGAAGTCCGGCGGCATTTGACAGCTCCTCTGACTTCAGCGAGTTGCTGCACACCAGCTCGCCGAGCAACCCGGTGCTGTGGGCAGGGGTCATGTTGTGCGGACGCATCTCGTAGAGGTCGACGTCTACACCCAGCTCGGCCAGGTGCCACGCGGCTTCGCTGCCCGCCAGCCCTCCACCTATGACGCGGACCTTAGGCATCTCCCACACCGGCTGCCGCTGCAGGCCTCGAGTAGCTGCACTGCTTGTTGGAACACGCGAGTTCGGTGCCCCGTCTCCGGTTCTGGCGGCTGACCAGGTGGCTTCCGCAGACCGGGCACTTCTCGGCGGTGGGCTGGTTCCAAGACGTGAACCCGCACTCGGGATACCTTGAGCAGCCGTAGAAGGTCTTGCCTCGCTTGCTTCTCCTTCTGACCACCTTGCCTTGACCGCAAACCGGGCAGGGAACATCCAACTCGTCGACTATCGGCTTTGTGAAGCGGCACTCGGGGAACCCGGGGCAGGCTAGGAACCTTCCGTACCTTCCCTGCTTGATGACGAGGTTCCGGCCGCACTGCGGGCACTGCTGATCCGCAACCTCATCGGGAATCGTTATCTCTTCCGCGTTCATCATGGCATGCTCGAGAGTGCGCTCGAATGGCCTGTAGAACTCATCGACGACCTGGTTCCATGCGGCCAGTCCCTCGGCTATCCTGTCCAGGTTCTCCTCCATGGTTGCGGTAAACTCTACGTCGATGATCTTGGGGAAGTGCTGCGCAATGATGTCGTTCACGGCAAACCCCAGCTCAGTAGGGCGGAACTGGCGATTCTCGAGATACACGTAGTTGCGCTTGCGGATCGTATCGATTATGGAAACGTAAGTGCTCGGCCTGCCCACGCCGTTCTCTTCGAGAGTCTTGACGAGGGAGGCTTCGGTGTACCTAGGCGGAGGCTGGGTGAAGTGCTGTTCCGGCTTAATCTCCAGCAGCCGCAGCTCCTCACCTTCTTGGACAGCCGGCAGCTCGGCGTTCTCGCCATCGGCATCCTGGGCGGAGTCAGCCCCTTCCTCGTAGACGCACAGGAATCCCGAGAACTTGAGACGCGACCCACTCGCTTTGAGCTGGTACTCGCCCGCCGCGATGTCCACGGTTACCGAATCGTATACAGCCGGAGACATCTGGCTCGCGACGAACCTGTGCCAGATGAGCTTGTATAGCCTGTACTGGTCGGCAGTGAGGTGCGACTTGATCATGTCTGGCAGCCGGAGGACTGAAGTCGGACGGATGGCCTCGTGTGCGTCCTGGGCTCCGCCTCGGCTCTTGTACACTGGCGGCCGGTCGGGCAGGAAGGCCTTGCCGTGGGCCGACAGTATGTGCGATCTCGCTTCGGACTGTGCCTCTGAGGAGACGCGGGTCGAGTCTGTGCGCATATAAGTGATAAGTCCGACAGTTCCCTCTGCTCCGATGTCTATGCCTTCGTACAGCTGCTGGGCGACTCTCATTGTCCGGCTGGGCGAGAACCTCAGCTTCCTCGAAGCTTCCTGCTGGAGGGTGCTGGTCGTGAACGGCGGCGAGGGGTACTTCTTCTTGTCCTTGCGTGCGACAGCGGTCACTACGAAGGTGGAGGCTTTCAGGTCTTCAACTACCCTGTTCGCTGCGTCCTCATTGGGGATGTTTATCTTCTCGCCCGCCCTGGCCACCAGCCTGGCGGTGAATCGCTTCGCGCCTTGCTCTCGGCCAATCTCGCCTTTCAGTGCGTCGGCAGGCCGGGCAGCCATGGATTCGAGGTCGGCCTCGATCGTCCAATATTCCTCAGGGATAAACCCATCGATCTCCCGCTCTCTGTCGACTATCAGTCGAAGCGCGACCGACTGAACTCTGCCCGCGCTCAGCCCTCTCTTGATCTTCCTCCACAGGAACGGGCTGAGTTTGTACCCAACGAGGCGGTCGAGCACACGCCTGGCCTGCTGGGCGTTCACGTAGTCCATGTCTATCTCGCGAGGGCGCTTTACCGCTTCCTTTATGGCGTTCTTGGTGATCTCGTTGAACTCGATCCTGCACTTGGACTCGGGCCTGATTCCGAGCAGATGCGCGAGGTGCCACGATATGGCCTCTCCTTCGCGGTCGGGGTCTGTTGCGAACAGCACGTTGTCTACCTTCTTGGCTGCAGCCTTGAGGTCACGGATGACGTCTCCCATGCCTCGGACGCTGATATAGGTAGGTTCGTAGCCGTTGTTCACATCGACTCCCAATTTGCTCTTGGGCAGGTCTCGGACGTGGCCCATCGAGGCCTTGACCTGGTACCCTCTCCCAAGGAATTTGGATATAGTCTTGGCTTTCGCCGGAGACTCAACAACGACGAGCGACTTCCTCATATATGAAGTAGGTCCTCCATTCGACGGTTTCACAGGGGAAAACGACCCGACGGCCGCAGTCAGTTCAGGTCGGCTTCTTCTACATCTGCGGCTCTCGGTCTGAAGAGGTTCAGTGCGACGGCGGTCCGCCTGCCTTCATCCCGTATTATTCTCATCAGCAATAGCAGTAATTCTGACACGCCGATCTCTCTGAGTTCCTGGCCCACCACCTCAAGGAGCGTCTCCTCGAGCTCTACATCAGTGATCAGACCTGATCCGACCATGCGCATGAGCGCCCCTTGCGCCTCAGTGGTCAAAGCGAAGCGCTCATCCGGCGCGAGCACGCGGCGGGAAGACAAATGAGTCCGCATGCGCCCGGTTTCGCCGGACTCTGTGAGGGTCACCCTGGAAGGGAGTGAAAGCATGGTCTCAAAGGCCTCGCCGATCTCACCCAGATGATACCCGCGCCTGACCAGCCTCTCTATGAGAGACATCTCGGTGTCGGCTGGATCGACGCCGTTCGCTATCATCTCAACCAAGAGATCGACGATCTCTCTGACCCGTTGGTTCACCGCGGCGGTCCTCCTTGTTTCTTCGATCCTCTACGGCATGATCCCGAAAGAACCTGAAGGATGTCTCATCACCCTGCCTGCAAGCTCCAGCAGCGAGAGTTCAATCAGGACATCTGACACATCCATCTGCGCTCTCGCCGCGATAGCATCCACAGTCTCGCATCCGTCATTCAGCGCCGCCATGATTTTGCCGGCAGCGCCCTCTGCGGTCCCGCGTTGCGCTGATTCGGCCGCGGCGCCTTGGCTCCCCTTTGGCCTCAGGCCCCGCCACGCCTCAACCCTGCTGCAGATATCGCTGGCGAGCTTCTCCACGCTCACTACAGGCGCCGCACCGTCGTAGAGCAGGAGATTCGTCCCTTTCGACGCCGCCAGATGGATGTCACCCGGGACAGCATACACGTCTCTGCCCTCTTCCATGGCGAAACGTGCAGTGATCAAGGCTCCGCTCTTGTGTCCCGCCTGAACCACTACTGTGGCGATGCTCATGCCGCTCACTATCCTGTTCCGAGCAGGAAAGCGAGACCGGACAGGGAGCACGCCGAGGTAGTATTCAGACACCACTGCGCCGGCGTGGGTGATTCTATCATACAGGGAGCGATTCTGTCTAGGATACACGATATCCGTTCCGCAGCCGAGTACTGCGATGGTCTTCCCGCCGGAATCGAGCGCTCCCTTGTGTGACCAGCTGTCGATCCCGAGCGCCATCCCGCTGACCACCCAAAACCCGCACCGTGCCAATGCGGATGCGATTTCAACCGCACACCTGCATCCATACAGGGTAGGCCTGCGAGTGCCGACGACGCTCACGCATATGTCCTCTGGTCCGGGAAGCTCTCCGGCACAGTAGAGAACAGGCGGAGGCGTGGCCGTCTCTCTAAGAAGCTCGGGATACCGAGGGTCCGAATGAATCACTGCCTCGACGCCTGTAGATCGAAGCTTTGACAGGAGTCGGTCCGGATCTGTGGCGGCCCGCGTCTTGAGGAGACTGCGAACCAGCTCGGGCCTGGTATCCAAGGCTGACCTGAGATCCGCCTCGCCGGCGTTCCAGGCAGCCTTTGGACTTCCGAACACCTCTGTCAGGTGAAAGAAGCTGCGGCTCCCGATCCCAGGGACATAGCTCAAAGCAATCCAGTATTTCAGTTCGCACACGGCCAGTTCCTCCAGCGGCAGGCAGCAGCCTGCCGAGTTGTGGCCGCACGCGATATGTGTTCAACGTCGAGCCGTGTTGTCCTGTCGGATTGGAGCATTTCATCCTTTCCCGGGCACTGGCATGGGCCTGCCTGCTCCACCGACCACTGCCGCTGCCCGCAGCCGCTTCCAGACCTGCATACCAGGATCGCTCTGGGAATCGACGTCCTGCCCCGCCAGTCAGTTCCGCCTGCCCACCGGCGACCGTCGGGCGCTTGGACAAAAATCATCCCTCGAAGGCCGAATATCATACGGCGTGTGCGCAGGTCACGCATATCGCTTCTTCGAACTCTTCTCATGAAATGGATGCGGCCATACCAATCGCATGGGACGGTGAGAGCCGGATGCGAGTACCCAAGAAGCTGTCATCGTATATGCTCGGCCGACTGGGAGAGGGGCTGGCCAAGCAATATCTGGTTTCACACGGCTGGGATGTCCTCAGCATGAATTTCGCCTGCAAGATCGGGGAAGTCGATATCATCGCGGTTAAGGAGTGCACGGTGGCGTTTGTCGAGGTCAAGACACGAACGACGAAATCCCTGGGGCCACCGCTCGAGGCGGTGGACTTCCGCAAGCAACAGCGGCTGAAACGAATTGCGCAATACTATATGTCCTTGATAGCTGCCAAGTTTGGCGGCACCGATTCCCTACAGATCCGCTTCGATGTGGTGACTGTGATCATAGATTGGCCGAGGGGCGGCGAACTGTATTACCTTGGGGACGCCTTCTCATAGGCGCCTGTTGCTGGTGCACGGCAGACATGATCTCAATCGTCTACTCTGCAGCAATCTTGGGTATCGAGGCGCAGCTCATAGAGGTGCAGGTCGACGTTTCCCGAGGACTCCCAATCCTCGACATGGTCGGCTTACCAGGTGCGTCGATTCGCGAGTCGCGCCAGAGAGTTCGATCGGCTCTGCGCAGCGCCGGCCTAGACTTCCCGGTAGCCAGGATTACCGTGAATCTTGCTCCTGCCGGGCTGCGAAAGGAAGGCAGTTGGTTTGACCTTCCGATCGCCCTGGGCATTGCAATGGCATCGTCTCAGCTGTCGCACAGGGCCGGCGGGCAGCTGATCGCGATCGGCGAACTGGGCCTCGACGCAGCTATCCGGCCCATTAACGGCGTGCTCTCCGTGGCAGAAATGGCCAGAACTCTTGGCGGGTACAAACTCATAATCCCGAGCGAGAACTTCGAAGAAGCGAATGTGATTCCGGGCATTGAGATACTACCCGCAGACCACCTGTCGACACTGATTAAGAAGCTCAAGGAGCCCGCGTTCATGGTCACTACGGGGACGAGCTCCAGGCTGCATTCGCTCACTCAAGGCGCGAGCGCGGCTGCACGGGCAGGGCGCCGGGACGCCGAGTCAGACCTGAAGTATGTGGTCGGCCTCGAGACTGCAAAACGGTGCCTGGAGATCGCGGCGTCGGGTGGCCACAACCTTCTGATGGTCGGTCCTCCCGGATCCGGCAAGAGCATGCTTGCATCGTGCGTGCCGGGCATTCTGCCGCCGTTGACCCTCTCCGAAGCGATAGAGGCAACGAAGATCCACAGCGTCGCTGGTATCCTCGACCGGTCTAGCCCGCTGCTTCAACACAGGCCGTTTCGTGCGCCGCATCACAGCACAACGCTTGCGGGGCTCATTGGAGGCGGGTGGCCCGTCCGTCCAGGCGAGTTGAGCCTTGCTCACAACGGAGTACTGCACCTGGACGAGCTAGGAGAGTTCAGGCGCGAGGTAGTTGACGCTCTCCGTGAACCGCTCGACACCGGCAGAGTGGTCTTGAACAAGCACCTGTGCGCAGTAGAGTATCCGTGCCGGATGTTTCTGATCGCCAGCATGAATCCGTGCCCCTGCGGCTACCACGGCTCACAGGACCGCGAGTGTCTCTGCACCGACCGCCAGATTCGATCATATCGCTCGGTGCTTTCAGGCCCATTCTTGGATCGGATGGATATGACCATCACGATGATTCCGGTCCCGACCGAGAGGCTCGCTCGAGAAGTCGTGCGCGGATCCTCCGAAGACTCCGCCACGGTTCGGGCGAGGGTATGCAAGGCCCGAGACATCCAGCTGACTAGGTTCAAGAACGCCGGCATCCCGCTGAGGACGAACTCGCAGCTAACCGTCAGAGATCTGCGGACCTGCTGTCATATCACCCCTGAAGCAGAGCGGATACTCATCTCCGGAGGAAGCAAGCTCATGCTGACAGGCAGAGGCATGACACGTTCGCTGAAGGTCGCTCGCACGATCGCAGACATGGAAGGGCAGCCAAACGTCCTGGCTCGTCATGTCGCAGAGGCCCTCCAGTTCCGCCTGCCTCCGAGGACGGTATGAACCTTACTCACGAGGGAACAACCGATAGCTGATGCGGTGCACGGGACATGGGCCGTGGCACGCCAGGGCTCTGTAGTGCGATGAGGTGGGATAGCCTTTGTTGGCGTCAAAGCCGTATTCGGGGTAGTGAGAGTGGATGGATTCCATGATCACGTCCCTTGTCACCTTGGCAACCACCGACGCGGCAGATATGCTGAACACCTGTGCATCGCCGCGCACGATGCACTGCGTTCGGCAAGGGAGCCCGGGATCGCTGTTTCCGTCCACAAGTGCAAGGGTAGGTGTCCGACCGAGTCCTTCGACCGCTCTGCGCATCGCGAGATGAGTCGCCTTGAGGATGTTCAGCCGGTCGATCTCTTCCGAGGTGGCAATACCTACGGAAACCGCCTCGGCAGCTTCGGTGACTGCGAGAAACAAGGATTCTCGAGCCTGAGGCGAAAGACGCTTGGAGTCGTCAATTCCGGCCAATACGTCTCTGAGAGCAGCCCGCGAGATCTCGGAGAAGACCACCGCGGCGGCCACGACTGGCCCTGCGAGGGGACCGCGGCCCGCTTCGTCGACTCCCGCTACGCACCCGCAACCTGCCGGCACGAGCTCGAGTTCAGCACGAATCAGGTCATCGCAGTGGGTGCGGGCACGGTCAGCCCTTGAGACGCGGCGCGGCCTCGCACCTGCACGCGAGGCAACGACAGTGCGCACCTCATCCAGGGTTAGGCACTCGATATGAGAAAAGAGGTCTAGTGCGTCGCTCATTGCAGGTCACCGGGGTGTTCGAGAGATATCCTGCCGATCTTGCCGTCTCGGAAGTCTCTTAGAATGACCTCTGCGGCGCGGCGAGAATCCACCCTATCGCCCGACTGAAGGCAGCCGCGCAGCCGGCCTATGCGGTCGATTAGTTCACCAGGGGTAGAAGGCAGGGAGTCGAGCCCGCAGTAGCTTGACAGCTCTAGTGGATAGCGGCGCATGAGGAAATCAATCAGCCAGTTGCACAGCTCCTCTACGTCTGTGAGCCGGTCGTCAATCGCCGAGGTCACCGCCAGCTTGATGCCCACTTCTGGGTCATCGAACCGCGGCCAGAGCAGTCCGGGCGTATCCAGCAGCTCGAGCGACTTGCCTACGGTTACCCATTGCTGACCTCTGGTCACTCCCGGCCTGTCTGCAGTCCGGGCTGCTCCTCGCTGAGCGAGTCTGTTGATGATCGTAGACTTGCCCACGTTCGGCACACCGACCACGAGCATACGCGCAGGCCTGGGGCGGCGCCCTCTAGCCGCCAGGCGCTCCGAAAGCCGGGCTGCCGCAGCGGACGCTTCCGCCCTCACCTGCCTGAGTCCCGCGACGGACCGGGAGTCCGCCTCCACAGTGAGGGCTTCATCGCGCGACAAAGCGGCCCTCCAGCCTTCTGTCGCAACAGGGTCGGCAAGGTCCGCTTTGTTGAGGACTACTATGCGAGTCTTCCCGCCGATCAGCGCAGCCAGATCTGGATTGCCGCTGGCGCGGGGTATCCTAGAGTCCCTGATCTCCAGAACTATGTCAATGATCTTCAGGCGCTCGGATATCTCCCGCTTGGCCTTGGCCATATGTCCTGGATACCACTGAATCGTCATCTCGACCTACTGCTCTTCACCAAACGGATCTTTGAATCCCTTGCTGTCCACAATGGAGATGCGCGTCAGAGGCCAGTACCTCACGAAAGCCTCGCCCACGATGTTCTTGTACGGCACGAATCCGACTGAGCGGTCTCGGCTGTCCTGTGAGTTGTTCCGGTTGTCTCCGAGGACGAACACTGTGTCCTCAGGGACGACCACGGTCGGGTAGGTTCCGTACATCGGCTCGTTGATATACGGCTCATCGAGCGGGACGCCGTTTACGAAGACCTGTCCTGAACGGACGGCAACTGTATCGCCCGGAATCCCGATGACCCTCTTGATGAAGTTCTTGCGCGGATTGGCCGGGTAACGGAATACAATGATCTCTCCGCGTTGCGGTTCCCTGAAGCGGTATACGAGCTTGTTGACAAACAGCCTCTCTCGGTCGCTGAGGGTCGGATACATCGAGCTGCCTTCGACCAGGAATGACTGCATCACGAACGTGATGATGAAAATGGAAAGGATCGCGGCAATGCCTATGGCCTGCGCGAACTCCCACACCTCAGATTTCCAAGAACTCATGTCTATCTCCCTATCTGAAAAAGAGGCTCACTCGCGGAGCCCCATTCTCGTGAGGCAGCTGTACGGTTCAGTTCTTGTGACGCTCCGTCACTCTGGCGGCCTTGCCTACTCGATCTCTCAAGTAGTATAGTCTGGCGCGTCGGACGCGGCCATGGCGCACGACCTCTATCTTCTCGATCCGCGGAGAGTGAATCGGAAGAGTCCGCTCCACGCCGATACCCTGCGATATCTTCCGGACGGTGAACGTCTCCTTGAGCCCGCCGCCGCTTCTGCGAATGACAGTGCCCTCAAAGACCTGTATTCTCTCTCGCTCGCCCTCAATGACCTTGATGTGGACTCTGACTCCATCACCAGGCCTGAAATCGGGCAAATCAGTGCGCAGCTGCTCCTTCTCGAGCAGATCTATGACATTCATTGCTCTCCCCTTCTTCCCGTAAGAGCCGCAAACTCTTGTGTAATATCGCCCCGATTTTCAACAGTCACCATTATAGCACAGCACCCCTGGTATGACAACGCGACATTAGGGTTCCGCTCCGCTCTCGGTTTCTCTCCTGATCTCCTCCAGCCATTTGCGATCCTGGTCTGACAGGTCAGCAGACTCAAGGAGATCGGGCCGGCACAGAAGAGTCCTGCGCAAGGACTCCTTTCGCCGCCAGCGGTCGATCGCTGCGTGGTCGCCGCTCAGCAGCACGTCGGGCACGGTCATTCCCCGGAACTCTCTCGGCCGAGTGTAGTGAGGGTGTTCGAGGAGGCCCGTGTAGAAGGAGTCGTTCTCAAACGATTCCCTTTCCTTCACCACTCCAGGAATCATCCGCGACACTGCGTCGACCAGCACCATGGCAGGCAGTTCGCCGCCGGTGAGGACGTAGTCGCCGATCGAAATCTCGTCAGTGATGAGGTCGTGCCTTACCCGCTCGTCCACGCCCTCGTAGTGCCCGCAGACAATGACGATTCGGCGATGCGTCGCCAGTGACCGCGCCAGCGACTGGTTGAGCGTCTTGCCCTGGGGCGTCATCAATATGACCGGACAGCGAAACCTCCTGCCTGACGGTGTGACATGCACGCCGTCAACGCCCTCGTCACCTGCACATTCGGGGCACTCCGACTCGGGCACGCTCCCGCCGCCGACTTCGCCTGTCTCGCCTGTAGCGATCTCCTCGTCGCCCACACAATCCTCTATTGCAGCGAAGAGCGGTTCGGGCTTCATGACCATCCCCGCTCCACCGCCGAACGGGTAGTCGTCAACGGTCTTGTGCTTGTCCTGCGAGTACGAGCGGATGTCGTGAAGCCGCACTTCTATGATTCCCTGCTCGATCGCTCTCCCTATGATGCTCTCTGAGAGCGGCCCTTCGAACATGGCAGGGAATATCGTCAATATGTCGATTCGCATTGCCACGCCCCCTGGGGCCGATGGAACCGGATAGCGGTCCGGCTTACATCCCATCGATCCAGTCGACGACCATCCTCCTCGCTGCGACGTCGATCTCCTTTACAACCGCCTTCACGCCCGGCACGAGGTGGACTCCGTCAGCGCCCTCTACGACATACACATCGTTCGCTGCTGTCTGAAGCACTTCTTTCACTTCGCCGACCAGATCGCCGTTCGACTTGAAGCACTGCATTCCGAGGACTTCGTAGACGAAGTAGTGATCGGGCGGAAGTTCCACTCTCTCACTCGCAGGCACCATCATGTTCATGCCCCGGAGCGATTCAGCCGCTTCTCTGCTGTCGATTCCGGAAAGGCGCACCAGCACGGCCTTCCCGTGGAGCGACGCTCCTTTGACATCGTACTGCCGGTGCTCGCTGCGATCGCCGACAAGCACCTTTTCGAGGCTGAGAAAGCGCTCTGGGAACTCGGTAAGCGGCAGCACCCTGACTTCGCCGCAGATGCCATGGGGCCTGAGGATCCTGCCGATGGCAACCGGAGCATCCTCCATCAGCTTTCACCTACTCCCTGATCTCCACGACTACTCCGTCCTTGACCACTATTTCAGAGCCGAGAATCGACCTGATGCTGTCGCCTATCTGCAGGTCGACGTATCCCTCCAGAGTTCCCTGAATCACCTCGTCACCGATCTGCCACTCTGAAACCTCTTGCTGCTGGTTCTGGAGGCGCTTCTTTGCCTCGAATCTCTTCTCCCGCTCTGCCTCCAGCTGTTGGCGGAGCGACACGGCCTGCTTGACATTCTGTTTCTCAAGTCCGGACAGAGTCCGCTTCCCCTGAAACTCCATCTGCTGAAGCTCAAGCTCGATCCTGTTCAGCGAGGCCTTGATGGTGTCGAGCATCTCTTCCTTGAACTTCTCGGTAACTATCGTCTTCACGATAATCGTCCGCTTCACATTGATCGATTTCATCGCGACACAGCTCTCCTTGAGTCGACTCCCGAGTAAAGAGCTGGTGTTTGCCAACCTCGATGCAGGTGTATGGCCGAGCTGCACTGTTCAGCGCAGACGCTTACCAGTGCCGGCACATGCAGAGGTTACCGTATCTCCACCGACACCTTTTTCTGCTGCTTCGTTGCGGCAGCCTTGACCACAGACCTGATCGCCCGCGCGATTCTCCCCTGCCTACCGATCACCTTGCCCATGTCAGACGGCGCCACGTGCAGCTCATAGGTGATCAAGCCCCCGCCGTGGTCGATCTCTGTCACCCTCACTTCTTCAGGGTGCTCGACCAACGATTTTGCAATGAACTCAACTAGGTCCTTCACAGCCTGGCACCCCCAATCTGTCGACTTGCCCGCAGGGGCCTACCGGTCTCCTGACTTCTTGGCCTCTTCGTACTTCTCAAGGACGCCTGAGCTCTTGAGCAGCGCTTTGGCAGTATCAGAAGGCTTGGCACCGTTCTGAAGCCAATGCAAGGCGCGTTCCTCGTCAACCTTCACAGTCGCAGGATTGGTGGTCGGGTTGTAATACCCTATGATCTCAATAAATCTCCCATTGCGGGGAGACTTCGAGTCCGCAACCACTAATCTGTAGAAAGGTTGTTTGTTCGCTCCCATCCTGTTCAGTCTGATTCTTACAGCCATTGTACACCCCTCCAAGTCAGTTCAATTGATGTTGGTCGGCCACCGCGCGTGCGCCGGTCCGTCGGCCTTGCCGCAGTCAATGCGCGATACTCGCTCGTGCAGAGCGCTATCCGGCCAGACGTTGGACTATATCAGCGGCATCCGCATCTCGCGGCCTTTCCCAAACGGCCCTTTTCCTCCGTCGCCGAACTGCTTCAGCAGTTTCCTGGTCTGAGAGAACTGCTTGAGCAGCGAGTTCACGTCCTGCACTGAAGTGCCGCTGCCCATGGCGATGCGGCGTCTCCTGCTCCCGTTGATGATATCAGGCTTCCGCCGCTCTTCAGGCGTCATCGAATTGACGATTGCCTCGATCCTGGCCAGCTGCTTCTCGTCCACCTGCAGCCCCTTCAGCGCTTTCCGGTTCCCGAAGCCCGGAATCATGCCTAGCAGCTGGTCGATCGGACCCATCTTCCTCATCTGGGACAGCTGGTCCATGAAATCCTCGAGCGTGAACTCGGCCCGCCTCAGCTTCTGCTCGATCTTCTTGGCTTTCTCTCGATCGATGACGGCTTCGGCTTTTTCGATGAGTGTCAGGACATCGCCCATTCCCAGAATCCGCGAGGCCATGCGTTCCGGGTGAAAGGGCTCAAGAGCATCGAGCTTCTCGCCCACTCCCGCAAACTTCACAGGACAGCCTGTCACGGACCGTATCGAGAGCGCCGCGCCGCCTCGGGCGTCGCCGTCGAGCTTAGTGAGGACGACGCCGGTGATGCCGAGCCTTTCGTTGAAAGCCTTCGCGACATTCACTGCGTCCTGTCCAGTCATGGCGTCGGCGACCAGGAGTATCTCGTGCGGGCTGACTGCAGCCTTGATAGCTTCGAGCTCAGCCATGAGCTCTTCGTCTATGTGCAGGCGTCCTGCCGTGTCTATCAAAACCACGTCGCGCCCCTTGGACATAGCGCTGGAGACCGCTCCCTTGGCTATGTCCACCGGATTCTGATCCGCGCCCATCGAGAACACGGGTATATCCAGCGTCTCGCCCAGGACCTCAAGTTGCCGTATTGCAGCCGGCCTGTAGACGTCGGCTGCAACCATCAAGGGCGAGTGTCCCTGCTTCTTGAGGCTGCCCGCCAGCTTCGCACACGCAGTCGTCTTTCCGGCTCCCTGCAGCCCGACAAGCATCACGATTGTGGGAGGCCGTGAAGCTATCGCGATCTTGGACTGGACTCCGCCCATCAACCGCGTCAGTTCGCTGTGGACTATCTTGATGACCTGTTGACCCGGTGTGAGGCTGCCCAGCACCTCCTGACCGACAGCTTTTTCCCTGATCGACTGAATGAACTCACGCACGACTCTGAAGTTGACGTCAGCTTCGAGCAGGGCGACCCTCACTTCGCGAAGGATCTCATCGACATCCTTCTCTGTGAGCTTGCCTTTGCTCCGCAGCTTGCGGAGCACCTCTTGGAGCTTTTCGGACAAACCTTCGAAAACCATGCTGACGAGCTCACTCCGATCTATTCATCGTGAACCAGCGGCTCAAACCTGAGCAGACTGGATACTCTGCCGATGTCTTCCCTGAGGCGCTGCACGAGGGACTCAGCTTCAGCGACTGCGCTACACGTCTTCTCTCGTTCCTCCAGGAGGCGGCTCAGCTCCTCGCATCTCCTGTCAGCGCTGTCGACGGCGGAGCGGGCGGCTTCGAACAGTCCGAGGAGGTGCAGCGATGCCTCGGCCTTCTCCAGAGTCGACTCAGCGCTCAAGAGCGTGTCGTGCACCGATTGCCGCGAGACGCCATACTGCTCCGAGATCTCCGCGAGGGACAGATCGCGCATGTAGTGCAGATCAAGGAACTCTCTCTGGCGATCAGTCAGAAGCCCGCCGTAGAGGTCGTAGAGCGCAGTGACTCTTAGCATTCTGTCTAGCGCCGGACTCAGCACAGCCGACCCTCCTGACCGCACGCAGACTGTGCGGGCAGCGGACTGTCAAGCCCGCAAGCTTTACAGACACAGTATAGCCATGCCCACCACGACTGTCAAGAACAGAAGAGTGATTCCGTCAAGAAGAGAACAGCGCATCTATAAAGAGCCGTGGGTTGAACTCTCTCAGATCCTCGACGGCCTCGCCGACTCCGATGAACCTCACAGGGATGCCGAGTTCCTTGCGGATGGATATGGCT